>JBBQHJ010000153.1:0-10590 GCA_038323865.1 Gemmatimonadales bacterium | reverse complement strand
GTGGCTGATGGTGGCGGAGCGGGCTGCAGAGCTTCCGAAACTTGATGGGGCGATGTGGCACGCCTACCGGCGGAAGTGGGCAACGGAGCGGAAGCACCTGAACCCGAAGGACGTTGCCGCCGCTGGCGGGTGGAAGGACATCGCAACGCTGCTCGAAGTGTACCAGCAATCGGACGAAGCCTCCGTCCTCGCCGTCATGAGCGAGTCGAAGAAACTTCACGAGCGCGGAGTCGCCTGAAAGTGGTGAGAAACAGGACCTGAAACAGGACCACGGTACGGGAAGCAAAAAGCACCACCTGGCTAAGTGCCGATGGTGCTTCGAGTTAGAAATCGGGACGGCGGGATTTGAACCCGCGACCCCCTGAACCCCATTCAGGTGCGCTACCGGGCTGCGCTACGTCCCGTCCGCCACTCAATCATTCCGAGCGGACAGTCCCTCATAATAGCCCTTCGGCAGAGGCCGGACAACTCCGGGGCATACATCACATTTCGGACGCCGACGAGGTAATCGGCCCAACTTCAGCGCCGCCTCACAAAAACATGCACGCACGGGCGTCGCGCCCCGCGCCGCAGGGCAAGCGCCGGCACTCGGAGTGGCGTTTCCCCCCGCACTCCTGTAGCTTCGCCTTCAATCGAAGTTCATTGTTGGCGATGGCGTTCCGCCGATAACCGCCGTTCGAAGCCGCAAGGCCCGCGACCGTGCTGATGACGCCTACTCCCCTGTGACCAGTTCTTGGCCGCGGGAAGTAGGCGCCGACAGCACGGTTTTCTGTTTTAGTGCACCTTCCAACCGACAGTTCCATGACGCCCTCACGGTGTTTCCTCTCGGCGCTCGCACTCCTCACCGCCGCCAGCG
The DNA here is from genome assembly GCA_038323865.1 of Gemmatimonadales bacterium. Taxonomy (GTDB): domain Bacteria; phylum Gemmatimonadota; class Gemmatimonadetes; order Gemmatimonadales; family Gemmatimonadaceae; genus AG11. The sequence continues at coordinate 9,734 of JBBQHJ010000153.1, read as the reverse complement.
CGCCCGCACAGCAATCTCGGGCGACGCGCCCCAGCCCCTCGCGATCATCTGGCGTTCTCGCTCGAATCGCCTTGCCAGGGGGAAGCAACTGGGACCACATCACCGCTGCCAGCGACACTCGTCGTCTCTATCTCGCACACGATTCCCACATCGATGTGCTCGACCTCGATGGCGACACGTTGGTGGCCGTCATTCGCAATGCCAAGAACGCCCATGGCGTCGCTCTCGCGCCAGGTGTAGGGCGTGGCTACACGAGCAATGGCGGTGACTCGACGCTGTCGGTCTTCGATCTTAAGACGTATGCAATCCTCGGGCGAATTCATCTCAAGGAAGACGCGCCGGACGGCATCGCATACGACTCGTACGCGCGGCGCGTATTCGCAATGCATGCGGACCGCCCGAGCATGTCCGTCATCGATGCCACCTCGAATACGCTGATTGCCAGCGTTCCACTTGGCGACACACCTGACGGTGCCGTTGCCGACGAATTTGGACACCTCTTCATTGCCCTTAAGCCGACGAGCCAGCTCGTCGTGCTCGATACGCGAGCGCTCAAGATCACTCGCCGATGGTCGCTCGCCCCCTGCAAGAAGCCTGACGCCATCACGTTCGATCACCTCCGGCAGCAGGTGCTTCTCGGCTGCAACAACAAGATCGCGATGGTGATCAATGCAACGACCGGAGGTCTCGTGAGCACATTCCCCATTGGACTCGAGGTAGACGGCATCTCAATCGATGCCGAGGGCAATGCGGTGGTATCGTGTGGAGATGGAACGCTTCACTTCGCTCAACGACATGGCGACACGTTTGTCGTCACAAGAATCGTTCACACTCCGCCCGGCGCGCCGAACTCCGCACTGGATCTCAAGCGCCGAAGGGTATTCGTCCCAACCGCGGCACTCAACGACTCCGTCTTCCCACGGTCGCGCGCCCGCGGCAAACACCCTGCATTCGGATTATTGGTGATTGGTCAGCCCGCGCCCGCACCGCACTAGCGCTCGTGGCCCTTTTGACTCGCCTCGTGTGCAGGCGCAACGGTGACCCTCCGCGGTTCCGGGTCGTCGTGAGAGGATGCCAGCTTCGACCCTCAGATGCCCTGGCTGCGGCGCGCCGGCGCACACCGACGATGCCCGCTGTGTCTACTGCGGTTCCGCACTCGCGACGGTCACGTGCCCGAGCTGCTTTGCCGCGATGTTTCGCGGAAGCCGCTTCTGTTCCGCCTGCGGCGCCGACTCGCACCGCGAAATAATAGAGGACGGACCCGCCCTCAAATGCCCACGCTGCAAGAGCGACATGCAAACGCTCATGCTCGCCACCATTCGCGCCACCGAGTGCTCCGAATGCGGCGGCTTGTGGCTCGCACCCGATGTACTCCAGCAGCTCACCGATCATCACGACGTCAGCGCCATCGTCACAAGCGCGCTCTCTGCGCGTACCTACACCAGCGCGACACCCGACGTGGTGCGCTACATCCCCTGCCCCAAGTGCACTACGCTCATGAATCGCGTCAACTTCGCGCATTCATCCGGCGTTATCGTCGACGTCTGCAAGAACGACGGCGTGTGGCTCGATCGCGGAGAACTCCAGCGCGTCATCGGCTTCATCGATCGCGGCGGACTCGCGAACGAGCGCAAACGCCAGACAGAGACTCTCGCCGAAGAAAGGCGCCGCGTCCAAGCGCTCCGCCCTGTTCAGGCACCGGCGGAAATCACGATCACCACGCATCGGCACTTTGGACACCACTCCGACGACGTCGGCGTAGGAAGCCTGCTAGCACAGATCGCTGCACACCTCATCTCCTGACGGACGCAACTCCCATGACCATGCGTGACTTCATCAAGGGCGAGCTGATCGACATCATCGAATGGCTCGAAACGTCACCCGACACACTCGTGTGGCGCTTTGCCCGTCCCGACAACGAAATCAAGAACGGCGCGCAACTCATCGTGCGTCCTGGGCAACTCGCTGTCTTCATCGACCAAGGCGAGATCGCCGACGTATTCGAACCGGGTCGTCACGTACTCGCGACGTCGAACCTTCCCATACTCTCCAAGCTCCGCGGCTGGAAATATGGATTCGCGAGTCCGTTCAGGGCCGACATCGTCTTCGTGAGCACACGTCAGTTCGCCGGTGCACGATGGGGCACCAAGTCGCCCATCATGACGACCGATCCGCAACTTGGCCCCGTGCGCTTGCGTGCATTCGGGACGTACGCAATTCGCGTCGCCGAGCCAACCGTGTTCGTGCGCGAACTCGTCGGCTCCAATGCCACGCTCACCATCGAACAGATTTCCGATCAGCTCCGCGACCTCATTGTCGGACGTTTCGCCGACCTGCTCGGCGAATTGCGCGCGCCGGTCCTCGAGTTGGCGTCGCGTTACGTAGAACTCGGCGAAGCCGCAAAGCAGCGTCTTGCACCGGAGCTCGCGCGGTTCGGCATTGAGCAGACGCAAATGATTGTCGAGAGCATCGCGCTTCCCGACGAAGTGGCGGCGACACTCGATCAGCGCACGCGCATGAACCTCCTCGGCGGCGACTTGGGCGCGTATGCGCAGTTGCAGGCGGCCGATGCAATTCGCGACGCAGCACGCAACCCTGCCGGTGGCGGCGCAGCAGCGGGAGCAGGCATCGGTGTCGGCATGGCACTCGGACAGCAGATGGCCGGTATGACAGCTGGCGCAATGAACGCGAATGCACGCAGCGCAACACCGCCGGCAATTCCGCCCTCCCTTGCGTTCTTTGTCGCCAAGGATGGAAAGCCAACTGGCCCCTTCGATCACGCGACGCTCGCACAACGCGCGAAAAGCGGTGAATTCGGAGGAGCCAGTCTGGTGTGGCGCGAAGGGATGCCGCAGTGGGTCGCGGCATCCGATGTCGTGGAGCTCAAAACACTTCTCGGCGAATAGATGGTTGAACTGCGGAACCACGCAACGCTGATGGAGCTGATGGCTGCGGCAGCGCTGACGGCACTGACACACCAGGACCTGACGTTTTTCCAAAGCACCGCAGATCAGCGGTCCCTCAGCGTTGCGTGGTTCCGCGTCGTTTTTCACTAATTTCACAGAACGTGAGGTGCCATTCCGAGCGAAGTCGAGGAACCCGCACCTACGCCCCTTAGCAAGTTAATCGTTCTTGGTTACACGGCCAAACCTCACCATCGACTCGACACTACTTCATCTGCATCGGCGCCATATGCATCGTCTCTGCACCATGTAACGGTCGCAATCGCACGAAGATCATCGCCGCCAACGGCGTGCGTGATCCGTACGCAGGCGTCAGCGTCGTGGGGACGACGTTCAACGTTCCCATAACCCCAAGCCCCAGTGTCGCACCAGACCACTTCGTGAAGTCGCGGATATAGCCGACTGACGTTGCCTGCACATTGAATAACCGCGACGACGGAAAGCCTCCCGTCGGCGTATCGAGGACAAGATCCTCCGCCGACTTCTGCACGAACTCGGCGCGCGTGAACAGCGTGTTCGTTCGATCGAACACGGCTTCGCTTTCGAACAGCACACTGTGTGTGAGATCGGAGCCGGCGTGTGAATTCGCACCCCACACAAGAGCACTCGCCCACTGCCCGTCGGTGCCGAGCTTCGCGCCATGCAACACGGACGCCGTCACGCGATGCATGGACTCTGTCGGATGTAGCGCCTCCGGACTTTTCAGGTATCCGTATCCCGCTGCAAGGCTCCACGCTCCGTTCGGATTGACAGTGAATCGCCCTGACCAGGAATCAAGCGTGATCGGATCGATGTCCCACCGCCGGTCGTCCGGCTCGCGTCCATTGAATAGGGAGCCCTCCAGCTTCCAGCTGTGACCAAACACACCAGCGGTCAGCACACCGAATGAAATGTGCGTGGCATCCTGCCAGTGATGACCAATTGGCGCCGTCGGTACATCCATCGCCGAGGGACGATGCATGAATGCGACTGGCCCGAGTGCGGGCTCGCCGGATGGCGCGGCATAGAGTGTAACGCCAAGCGTCGAACTCACAGGCCGTTCGTACAGCGCTCCGAGTTCCATCAGGAAATCGTGCGGATGCTGGCGGTCATGCAGCGGTTGGCCACGATAGGCCTCGCCACTTTGAAGAAGCAGCGGATAGCCTCGAGCAGTAACCGTGAGCGGATCAAGACTCAGCATGGTGCGCGCTTGAAAGCGACCGCCACCGATTTCGCGGCTCGCCATGAGCATTGTCCAATTCAGCGAGCCAAATTGCGAAGCCCCACGTTTGCCGCCCTGCACGTCTTCCTGCACGAACGCGAATCCGTGCGCCATTATCTCCCAACTTCCGAGCATGAAATGCCGAGCGGGTAGCGACACCGCGTCGGGAATCCAGGTTGTGCCCGATCCCATGCGGTCCATCGGAACGCCAAGCGGATCTGTCATCATGTTCATCATGCTCTGGCCGCCGCTCCGAGCTATCGGCAGCAACGTCAGCACAACAGCAAGCACGCGCGCGATGCTTCCGCGTGCGAAGGTTTCGTTGAGCATCTCCATCCATTGTATGAGCCAAGCCACGCCAGCCCGCGCATGTGCGTGAGCGGCAGAGAACACCGAAATGGGTGGTCTAGGCTCTTGGCGGAGGCGTCTCGGGCGCGCTCACGTACGAGCGCATCGGCACATCGGCTCTGCGCGAGGACGATTCCCGCGGCAGCAGCGATTGCCGGCGCGCATGCCGGCTGCGACACGCAACATTCAGTGGCGATGGGCGAGTCGCAGTCCTGCTTCTGCGGTGCGCCATGCTGATGCGATACGTGCCCCGCGTGCGTCGCATTGTGCGCCTGCTTCGCGCACACGAGGTCGCTGCCCACCAGATTAAGGTGGAACACGAGCAACATCGTCAGCAAGGCAAATGCGCGGCGCATCTCGAACAATAACATCATGTGCCGCGAAGATGCGCGGTAGAACTCACGCAGCAGAAGACGGTCGCACCATGACGGTCGCACTCGCGGGGCACGCTCCCTGAAATTCCGCGGTCGCGCGAACATCCTCGGGCACGCTCTCACGCGTCGCCTGCGTGAAACCGCATGTCGGAAAGTATGCCTCGGCGGTGGTTGTCAGTAGGTAGAGTGCCTTGGCGCCGCGTTCCTCGGCCAGCGCAATCGCACGCGACACAAGGGTGCGACCAAGTCCCTTGCTGCGCCATTCAGGCGCAACCGCAACCGATCGCAACAGCGCGTGCTTCCCGCTCACGCCGCACGCTTCCACTCCGGCGACGCCGACAATCTCACCGTCGCTCTCTGCAACGATGAAGCATGGAAGCGCGTCATGCACTCCATCGAGTGGGAGAAGCGCAGCGAGCAGGAGCTTTTCCACTGCCGCTTCATCACTACCTGATGCAAGCCGCACCAGCGGTGCATTGATCATGGTACTCATGACTGACCTCACTAATTAGTTGCAGCAGCCTGGCGCGCAGCATGCCGCCGGCTTTGTAGCACGGATGAACGCGCCCATGAACTTTCCGTCGATGTCCCGTGCGAATGAATCGACATCGAGACCAGTATTCGTCAGAAACGCCGCAGCATCTTCGGCTTTGTACACGCGCGTCGGCTCGATACTCGGATTCTCAAATCCGACGTCACGCAACAGAGACAGGAACTCTTGCTCTTCCAGCGCGCCAGCCACACAGCCGACCCAGAGCTCCATGCTCTTGCGCACGGCCTCGGGAACCTCGCCGCGAACAACCACATCAGACACCGCAAAGCGGCCACCAGGCTTCAACACCCTGAACGCCTCGGCCAGCACCTTCCGTTTGTCGTCGGAAAGGTTGATCACGCAATTTGAGATGATGACGTCCACTGTGTTGCGCGGAAGCGGTATGCTCTCGATGTGCCCGCGCAGAAACTCGACGTTCGTCGCGCCGGCACGTGCCTTGTTCTCATTCGCCAGTTCGAGCATCTCGTCTGTCATGTCGAGACCATACGCCTTACCCGTCGGTCCAACGCGCTTGGCCGAAAGGAGGACGTCGATCCCGCCGCCTGATCCAAGGTCGAGCACGATCTCACCTTCGGCGAGATCGGCCAGCGCCGTCGGATTTCCACAACCGAGCGACGCGAGCAGCGCCTCGGCGGGAATGCCTGCGGCCTGGCCCTCGTCGTACAAGTTCGCGGTGATCGGATCCCAACTTTCCGTGGTTGCACCGCAGCAGCCGCTCGACCCGGTGGCCGGGCCGCAGCAGGAGGCAGCTCCGCCGTCGATTACTTTCTGGGCCGCTTCCGCGTAGCGTCCCTGCACGGTTGCGCGAAGCGCATCAAGGTTGGATTCGGTCATTGTAGTCCTGTAGCAAGTTTTTTTGATACGTCAGCGAAATAAAAAGCAGATCAGCAACATGCCGAGCGAAGCGCGCGTGATGCCTTCGGCTTGAGGCCGGCAATCAACTCCTCGACTTCCAGAAAGGCTTCGCGCTGCAGGGTGTAGTATGCCCACCGCCCTTCGCGCCGATCGGAGACCAACCCCGCGTCCTTCAACACCCTGAGGTGATACGAGAGACGCGATTGGCCGGACTCGAGCGCATCCTGGAGATCACACACGCACTTCTCTCCATCGCGGAGGCGCACCACAATCTCGACTCTCGCTTCATCGGCGAGGGCGTTGCAGAGTTCCGCTACGCGGGAGATGCTGTGCACTGCTGTCGGCATGGAATGGAACGTATCCAGTTTTTTTGATTAGTCAAGAGACGGGTATTCGCTCGCGGTACCGCCGGCTCATTTTCAGGCTCGTACCCCCGCCAAGTACAACGAGATAGTCCCGCTCTCCATCAGAGCGCACCTCGCGCACGCGTTCGACATTCACGATCGTCGAGCGATGAATACGCGCAAAGCCGCGCGCGACAAGTCGCTCTTCCATCACCGCCATGGTGTGACGGATCAGGTAGCTGCGTCCCGCCGCATGCACGCGGAGGTAGTCACCTTCGGCGTCGATCCAGTCGATCTCGGCGAGCGGCATGATAACAACGCGTCCTCTATCACGCATCACAATGCGGTGGCTCTCTCCGCGACCTTCGCGAATCGCAGCGGAAAGCTCCCGTCCGCGCGCATTGTGCTCGGCCACGCGCGCCCGTGCCCTCTCAACCGCACGAACAAACCGCTCGTCATCTACAGGCTTGAGCAGATAGTCGAGCGCGTGCGCGTCGAATGCGCGAATGGCGTGCGCATCATACGCGGTGACAAATATCGTCACCGGCATCTCGTCAACACCCACAGCGTCGATGACGTCAAAGCCGCTGAGCTCCGGCATCTGGACGTCGAGCAACACGACATCCGGCTTCAGGCTCTCGATCGCATCAACGGCCTCTCTACCCGATACGCATTCACCGACAATGTCGATCTGCGGCAACTGTTCCAGACGAAGCCGCAACCCGCGCAGCGAGAGTGGCTCGTCGTCCACGATCAGGACGCGCAGTGTTTGTTCAGCGCTCACGAAACGGTATCGCGATCCCAACGCGCGCCCCGCCGAGCTCTCCGCGGTCGATGCGGAACCCGTGCGCGTTGGCGTACATGTGATTCAGGCGCTCGCGCGTGTTCGCGACGCCAATTCCCTTTCCAGCCTCGGCATCAGGCGCAATACCAGGTCCGTCATCTTCAATCATGATGCGAAGGACATCGCTCGCACGCGACGCTGAGATGCGCAGGTGCCCCTGCTCTCGGCGAACGGCAATGCCATGACGCACCGCGTTCTCGACCAGTGGCTGCAAGAGCATTGGCGGAACGAGCGCATTCCACGCATCATCGGCGACGATGACCTCGAGCTTCAACTTCTCGCCGAGCCGCACCTGTTCGATATCGAGATACCGGCGAACCATCTGCATCTCCTCGGCGAGCGTGACCTCGGCCGTCGCGGGCAACTCGAGCGAGGAGCGCAGCAGATCGCCAAGTCGAGCGATCATCGTTGTCGCTTCCTTCGCGCGGTTGTCGATGACGAGCGTCGAGATGGCGTTTAGCGCGTTGAACAGAAAGTGCGGATTGAGCTGCCATCGCAATGCCTCGAGCCGCGCCTGTTGCGCTAACGTCTCCGCGCGAAGCGAACGCTCGCGTTCGAGGTGCAAGGCGCGTTGGTGCTTGATGCCGACATAGAGAACACTCCACGAGAGCATCGCGAACGCGTCGTACAGAGTGCCGCCAAAGATCTGCCAGACACTCGAATATTGCGCCCGGGGCTCAACCAGCGCGCGAACAAGCTGGATGTCGATGAGACTGTGAAGCGCTGTCCACAAAGCGGCCGTCGCGTACGAGGCGATGACGGTGATGGTGATCGATCGTGGCAGCGACGGATCGCCGGCAAGCATCCGTTGAAATACCGGGCGCAGAAGAATTCCCGAGATCAACAGCCCGATCAACGCCATCGTGAACTTGGAGGCGATCATATACCCGATCGGAAAGCGGCCAATGCGCGAGAGCGACATGCTCACCGCAAAGGCGAACCATCCGACCAGGTTCAACCGCCAAAAGGAAAGTTCGGGGGCACGCGCCGATGACGTCACGCCGCAAATATGGCGTCAAGTCACGGCGCGCGGCGACAGCTCGTCGCATCGGCGCGACCACTCATCGCAAAAGCATGGCATGCCAAGAGCTACTGGCTATCCTCCTGAATCCATCCATCGGGAGCCTGTAGTGCGTCAGTTCATCTCGGCGGCCGCGGCCTTGCTTGTCCTCGCGAACGTCGCCCGTGCGCAGCAGCGCGACTCCGTTGAATTATTCGCCGGCGGCTTTCGTCCGCCCGCCGACTCCGGTGCATCGTTCGGCAACCTCTCGCCGAACGGCCGCGAGTTCTACGCAACGATTCATGGCAAGGACTGGCAGCGTCATCGCATCGTCGTCTCGCACCGGGACAACACCGGCAAGTGGTCGACGCCGGCGACCTTGCCATTCTCCGGCAGCTGGAACGATCGCGAGCCCAAGCTCACGCCGGATGGTCGTCGTCTCTACTTCAGCTCCAACCGGCCAGTAAGCAGCGCCGAAACGGCCGCGCGCAATGATCTCGACATCTGGATGGTCGAGCGCGACTCGAGCGGAACGTGGAGCGCGCCGAAGCACGTTGACGCACCTGTCAACACCGGCGCGCAGGAGTTTTGTCCCGTCATTGTCGCAGGTGGCGTGATGTATCTCATCTCCACACGGGACGGTGGCATCGCCGCGCCCAATGGGCGCTTGCACAACGTGTGGAAGGCAACCCCAACCGACAAAAGCGGAATCCACTTCAGCCAGCCCGTCAACCTCGGCCGCGCGATCAACGCCGGCTACGAGACGAATGTCTTCGTCACTCCAGACGAACGGACCATGCTCGTGAGCCGCGACGGAGCACCGGACGGACTCGGTGGCGACGACATCTACGCATCGCACTTCGTGGACGGCACATGGCAACCCATGCAGCACCTGCCCACGCCGATCAATACCGACAAGTATGAATACGGACCATCCATCACTGCCGATGGCAAATGGATTCTGTTCACGAGCTTACGGGGGTCGGAAGGTGACACATACCGAGTACCCATTGCCGCAATCGAACGCGAGGGAGCTCGGCGCGCAGTTCTCGACTATCTCGAAGGGTTCTACGAGGGTGACACGGCAAAGATCATCCGCGGCATGAGTCCGCAGCTCGACAAGGATGGGTTCTGGAAGGAGCGCGACTCCGTTTCGTATGCTCCCGATCCCATGACGTACACCGAGGCCATCGCATACGCGCGGCGATTCAAGGCGAAGAACCAGACAACGCGCGCTTCTGCGCCTCGAGAG
>JBBQHJ010000152.1:0-10596 GCA_038323865.1 Gemmatimonadales bacterium | reverse complement strand
CCGAGCATGATGCGGGAACAACGTCCCATGTCTGCCACTCCGTCCCGCGCGAATCCCGAAAAACTCGATATCCCATCTCGCCTCCGTTGTTTCAGCGCCCGTCCTGCCGAGGTCGCTCCGGTGGTCCATTCGTCTATTCCTTAAGCAGGGTCAATGCCACGGACCAGTGAATCGCGGCACGCGCAGTGCATGAGCCTGTCGCAGCTACTCGTCCAGGCAACGGAGCGCACGTGAACAGAAAGTTCTTCTTGCTCGGCTCGCTGTGTGTTGGGTTCGCACAGCAGGTTGCAGCACAAGCTGACAGCACGCATTCAAAGACATTTCTCACGCGCGGGGATCTCGCGATCGCGGGCGCCGCCGTCGCGGGAACTGCGCTGATTTCCTTTTTCGACAAAGACATCGCGCGCAAGTCGCAGGAATCGCGGTTTCAAGGCAGTAGCCTGCACCGCTTCGCGCTCAATGTCAGCCACGTGAACGAGACGACACTCACGCTTGGCGGAATTGCGGTCTACGGTATCGGACGGCTCACGCACTCACCACTCGTGAGCGATGTGGCGCTGCATGCTACGGAATCGGTGGTACTGGCCAGCCTGGCGAGCCAGGTAATCCGGGGCACACTCGGCCGCACACGACCGTACGTGACGCACGACAGCGACCAATACAATTTTCGGCCCGGCAAAGGCTTCTTCGGGAAGTCGACCTTCGACAACCGGTCCTTTCCGTCGATTCACACATCGTCGAGCATGGCCGTCGCGACAGTGCTCGTGATGGAGACAAACCGTCGTTCACCCGGAGCCACGCCGTACGTTGCGCCTGTGTTGTTCGCCGCCGGGATGTTGCCCGGACTCGCGCGCATCCAGCTGGATCAACACTGGGCAAGTGACATCGCCGCCGGCGCATTCATGGGCGTGTTCGCCGGTTACAAGGTCGTGTCATATAGCCATGCGCATCCGAACAATCGTTTCGACCGTGTGTTGCTCGGCCTTATTGCGACGCCAAGCGCGAATGGTGGCTGGCAGGTGGGCTATTCGTTCTAGCTCGTGGCTGTAGCTGACAGCGAGGGCCGAAGGCCCCATGCGTGCTGACAGCGAGGGCGAAGCCCGATGCGGGCTGTCACCTGACAGCACCGGCGCGAAGCGCCGATGCGGGCTGCTGTTAAGGTGCTACCTCATGCCACGTCACAGCCGACTCACGCTCGAGCGCCCACCTGAGGCCCCACGAATCCTCGAACAAGATCAGCGGATGCCCCTTCGCATCGTAGAGCAGCATGCGGCCGCGATCCTTCGAAATCCGCGCGATTTCGTCTTCCGATCCAACCACCCAGCGCGGATAGCGCGCTGAAATCTTCTCGAGCCGGCACGGTGCGCCGTACTCATGCTCGAGGCGATGCAGCATGACATCGAACTGCAGTTGGCCAACCGCGCCGACAATCGGCGTTGGGCTCAACGTGTCCGTTCCCGACGTATAGAACACCTGCGCCGCGCCCTCCTCCGTCAGCTCGCGTAAACCCGAGTCGAGCTGCTTCCGCTTGAGCGGATCAGCAGCGACAATGCGCGCGAAATGCTCGGGTGCAAAGCGCGGAATGCCGGAGAATTCCAGGCCGCCGTTCGCCGACAACGTGTCGCCGATGCGAAGTGAGCCGCGATCCATCACGCCGATCACATCACCGGGGAACGCCTCTTCCACGGCGGATCGCTCGCGAGCAAGAAACTGCTGGCCGCTCGCGAGCCGCATCGGTTTACCCGATCGCACGTGCGTGACCTGCATGCCCGGTTCGAACTTTCCAGAGCAGATGCGCACAAAGGCAATGCGGTCGCGATGCTTCGGGTCCATGTTCGCCTGGATCTTGAACACGAATCCCGTGAATGCGGAATCGGCCGGCTGCACGAGCCCCGTCGTCGACTCGCGCGCCGTCGGAGGCGGCGCGAGCTCGACGAACTCCCGCAGAAATGGTTCGACACCGAAGTTCGTTAGCGCGCTCGCAAAGAACACCGGCGACAACGCACCCGCGAGCATCGCCGCCTCGCTGAACGGATGCCCTGCGGCATCGAGTAGCGCGATGTCGTGCACCAGACGCTCGTGCGCATCGGTGCCGAGCAGCTGCGAGAGACTCGGATCATCCAGCGAGGCAACCTGCACGTCCGCTCGGCTCGCACCATGATCTTCGCTGCGTTCGAACCGGTAGATCAATTTGCGGCGACGGTCGTACACGCCGATGAAGTTGCCGTCGGAGTGAATCGGCCACGTGATCGGGTGACAGTCGATGCCAAGGTCCGCTTCCACGTCGCTGATGAGCTTCAACGGATCTTCGCCGACGCGGTCGCACTTGTTGACCACGGTGAAGATCGGCATGCGCCGGCGCTTGCACACCGCGAACAGCTGGCGTGTGCGCTCTTCAACACCTTTGCGGTTGTCGAGTAGCATCACCGCGCTGTCGGCGGCGATGAGCACGCGATAGGTGTCTTCGGAGAAGTCTTCGTGACCCGGCGTGTCGAGCAGGTTGATCTGATACCCCTCGTAGCCGAACTGCATCACGCTCGACGTTACCGAGATGCCGCGCTCCTGCTCCATCTGCATCCAGTCAGATGTCGCATGCCGCTGCTGGCGCCGCGCTTTCACCGTGCCGGCAAGGTGAATGGCGCCGCCGTATAGCAGCAGCTTCTCGGTGAGAGTGGTCTTCCCCGCGTCGGGGTGACTTATGATGGCAAATGTGCGGCGCGTATGAATCGCAGCCTGCAACGTGGGATCGATCGACACAGGAGAAATCTAATCGACCCCACATGCCTCCTGACGGATGTTCTCAGGAGGATCCCGGAAGCGGCAGTCCCACAAGTGCGGCGGTTGCGATGATTACGAGGATCGCCACGGCGAGTTCCATGCGCGCCGACTTTCGGAGCGCATCCGGACCGCCCTCGTTGCCCAGGGCCGGCCGCAGCGTGCGCCAGTTGTAGTACCCGACGCCGGCAACACCTGCCACGAGCAGCAACTTGATGATGAGCGTCTGGCCGTATGTGCTCGACACCAGATTCCCGATGGAGCCGACGCGGAAGTAGGTGCTCACGACGCCCGAGAACAGCATCACCCCCACACACCACAGCGCGATCTTCGAGAAGGCGTGAACAATCGCGGTTGTGCGCTTGGTGCGATGCTCCACACCCGCAAGCGTGGGAAGTGCCACCGCGATCATCCAGAACAAACCGCCGAGCCAGCATCCAATTGCGAGGACGTGGGACGCGTCGTTGATCACGCCGAAGGTACGCAGCACCTCGGAAGAACCAGCGTGTGAGGTCAGCGACGTGGCAAACGCAATCGTCACGACCAACGCGATGCTGAACCACCACGCGAATGCCTTCAATGTTCGCTGCAGCAGCAGCACCAGGCAGATGACCACAGCACACGCCATCTGCGTTCGCCACGCGATGCCCCAGTTCGTACGAAATATGAGGTTGGTGAAATCACCGAGATCGGGATCGCTGTTGCCGCTCACGAGCTGCGTCTGAAGGAACAACCGCACGCAGGCAAAGAGCATGTATGCCAGCGCGGCGAGGATCGCGCTCGACGCGAGACGTGCAACGATTCGCTTCCATGTGGCCGGGTCGGTCGCCTGCGTGGGGCGCAGCACCAACAACCAGAATCCGGCGGCGCCAATGAGCAGCAACAGCGAGATGAACGAGAACGCGCGAGCCACGATATAGACCGGCGACGCCGAACGCATCGCCAATACATCCACCGGTTTTGCCGCTTCTGCCGCCCGCTTCTCAGCAAGCGCCGTGTCGCGTTGCGCACGCGCTGCCGCAGCGGCAAACGCGGTGTCCATCACTTCGTTCGCGTCGAGAATGCGGAACGTGAACGCGCCAGATGCGGCGTGACCGTCGAGAGCAACCGTATGCCACGTCACTTTGTACACGCCGGCATTCAGCGGCGAGTAGAGCTGTAGCTGCACGCCTCCCTGCTCGTTGTTCTCCATGGCCACTGGTTCCGCAACACCAAAGACCTTGCCCGCTTGGTCGACGAGTGTCACGCGCGTCACCGCGAGCTCAACCTGCTCCGTAAACCAGAATCTGAGAACGAGCGGGGTGGCGGTCAGAATGGCGCCAGCGCCGGGGTCGCTGCGCCTCAGCGTCACATGCGCCTGGGCCGTCGCTGGCAGCAGAAGCGACGCAACGAGCAGGAGAGCAGAAAGATTTTTCATATCGGGTGCAAAGATACGATGCGCGCCAGCATCGGTCGATGCGCCATTCCGCTATCCGCCGTCGCCCTGCGACACAGCGCCGCTATCATCGGCCTCAGCTGCCTCGGCGCGCGTCAGCCGGCCGGCCCGCCTGAGCGCGTCGCGCAGCAGAAACTCGATCTGCCCGTTCAGGGAGCGAAGATCGTCGTCTGCCCAGCGCTGCACGGATTCGAGCAGCGCCTTGTCAACGCGCAACAGGAACGGCTTGCGTTCAGCCACGGGCGCGACTCGTCAGTACAGCGAGCCCGCGTTCACGACCGGCGACGCCGCTCGTTCCGAGCAGAGCACCACGAGCAGGTTGGACACCATCTGTGCCTTCCGCTCTTCATCGAGCACCACGATGCCCTTGCCCGCGAGCGAGGCCAGTGCGTGCTCCACCATGCCGACGGCGCCTTCCACGATGCGCGACCGCGCGGCGATGATCGCTCCCGCCTGCTGCCGCTGCAACATGGCCTGTGCAATTTCAGGCGAATACGCGAGGTGTGAGATGCGCGCCTCGATGACTTCCATGCCTGCCTTCGCCAGGCGCTCCTGAATGGCTTTCTGTAGCGACAGCGAGACTTCGGCCGTGTGCGTCGACAGCGCTTCCTCGTCGTCCGTATGTGAGTCGTACGGGTACGACTGCGCCACCGAGCGAACCGCTGACTCGCTCTGCACGGTGACATACGTGGCGTAGTTGTCGACTTCGAAGAGGGCTTCTGCGGTATCCACCACCTTCCACACCACAATCGCCGCAATTTCAATCGGATTCGCTCGGCTGTCGTTCACCTTGAGCTTGGCCGTTTCGAAATTCCGGATCCGCAGCGAAATGGACTTCTTGGTGAGGAACGGGTTCGCAAACCAGAAGCCCTGCTGGCGAACGGTGCCCTTGTACTCGCCGAACAACTGGAGGGCCTTGGCCTCGCCAGGGTTCACGACGAAGAAGCCGGCAAAGCTGATGACGAGGAGCACCAGGAATGCGAGCGACGCCCCCGCGGCCGGAGGCCGCTGCGTATTGACCGCCCAGATGACCGAGGCGATTCCAGCGAAGACGGCAACGACCACCGCGACCAGCATCCCGATTCCAGAGGCGGCGCGATACTCGATTTCCCGAAGCATGTTTGAAGGGTCCGTTGATGTGTGCTATTAAAGTGATATCACTTTAATATCCTGTCAAGGGCCCTACAGGAACACCCTAATGCAGCGCCCCGCCGGTCTTGGCAAAGGCGGAGGAATAAGAGCCGACCACGATCGAGAGATTGTTGCCGCTCACAATGCCCTGGTACGCAAATCCGATGGTCACATCGATGAAGTTGATCGTGCCTCCGAAGTTGGTGTAGTTGCCCAGATCGGACACAACGGTCCCGTCGCCTTGCGTGGTGACATCCGAAAAGGTGCCGTCCAGAAAAATCGTAAACGTCTCCTTGTTGATGGTGACGCCGTTCGGGAACACGAACGGAAGCGGCTTCCCATTCACGCTCTGGAGCTCGTACACGCCGCTCACCGGCACGGGTTCGGTGCTCCCGCCCAGACATCCGGAAAGCGCCATGAGTGCGGCCAGTCCGACGGTCAGCGGGAAGCGTCGGCAATGTGGAGCGCATATCTGCATGAATCTTCCTTTATTGAACATGATTTCCGGAGTCGGACCTTGGACTATGCTCCGAGGTCACCGATGAGCGAGGCTGTTCAGGATGTGACGCTGCCGTCGCGGAATGTGCACCCGCAACAGAATCTGTCGTATCGATGCATCACAATAACCGCACAAGCTCCCAGACGCCTTCCCTGTTCCAGCACGCTGTTCTTGCTAAACAATTGATATTTAACACTTAAAGTCTTAGGCATATCTCGAGGGTACGCTGCCGGCCTGAGGCGCATGAATTGCTTTCGCACACCCGTAATGTGACGTTTTGGCTTCCCGATGTAAAACCTGGGAAAACACGCTCCCTCCGTTGACGAGCCCTCAATGAAGCTCTCACTCCGTCTCGCTGGACTCGCTCTCGTAGCATCGGCCGCCTATACGCCGGCCCACGCCCAGCTCACGTATGCCGGGCTTGGTTGCAACAATGGCAACGCCATGACGATCATGGGCGCCATCGCGTGTGCCGGTGCGTTCAACGGCAACAACATGAATCAGCAGGCCGATGTTACGGCCCAAATGGCCACGTCGTTCGCCAGCTACACCGGCGCCGGCTCATGGTGGTCCTACGTTGGCGACCCGAGCTACAGCGGCGGCACCAACGGTCACATCACGTTCACCAGCCCGATCACTGGCTACTTCTCCATGGTGTTGAAGTCCAGCAACCAGTTCAGCATCTACCTGTTCGATGGTGGATCCACTGGTCTCGGTGGCATCAACTTCACCGATATCGGTACGTCGCTCAACGCGCATGGCATCATTCAGGATCTGTCGCACGCGTCCTTGTATGCGTGGAACGGTCCCACGCCGCCCGTCGTCACCGCAACGCCTGAGCCGGCCAGCTTCGTCCTCATGGGCTCTGGACTGCTTGGACTCGTTGCCTTCCGCCGCCGTCGTCGCAACACGTAATCTCGCGGCCTAAAGACACGCGAAACGCCCCGCACACTCTGCGGGGCGTTTCTTTTTCTACGCCGCCGCCGAGGAACCCACGTCTTCGATTGGACGGTCCTCCGCACTCACCTGCCCCGCACGAAGTCGGCGCTCGGCAGGCCTCGCCACGGTGAGATATACAACCAGCGCCCCGGTTGCACAGAACAACATCGTTCCCACCATCGCGATTGCCGACTGGCCATTGAACAGCGCGGCCGCCACCGCGGCCGAAGTCGCACCAACAATCATCTGAAGTCCGCCAAGCAATGCGCTGGCGACGCCGACAATATCGGGCATTGGCTCGAGTGCGCCCTGCGCCGCATTGGGACGAACGATGCCGTGCGCGATGTTGCCCGCGGTGATCAGCGCGATCATTGGCCAGACTCGGAGCGTGCCAAACACCGTTAGCAGAACGAGCGTCGACGTCGTGAGCACAACCGTCATGAGACCCGTGGTCACGAGCCGTTCGTGCGAAATACCACGGCGGGTCAAACGTGCATTGCTGAACGAACCGAGCATGAGGCCGAACGCCGTGCACGCGAACAACGCTCCGTACGTGCGCTGCGAAGCACCCATCACCCCAATCACCACGAGCGACGAACTCGAGACGTACGCGAACAAGCATCCGAATCCAAGCGCGACAACAAGCGCGTTGCCGATGCTCACCGGATGTCGAATAACACTCAGATAGTCGCGGAGCGAGCCCCGGAGCGTGAACGATTCGGCGTCGCGCGCTGGTGCCGTTTCACGGAACTGCCACGCAGCAAGCAGCAACAGGATCATCCCTCCAATCGCGAGCGACGCGTAAATGCCTCGCCATCCGCCAATTGCAGCGACCGCCACACCCAACGTCGGCGCGATGATCGGCGCAACACCGCCAGCCAGATTGATGTAAGACTGCCGCGTGCGCGCTTCGCGACCCGTGAAGAGATCTCGCACCGTCGCCATCACCAGCACTTGTGCCGTGCCGGCGCCAATGCCCATCAGCAGACGACAGGCGAGCAGCACCTCGAGCGACCACGCAAATGCCCCCGCCGCCCCGAACAGCGTGAACGCGAACACACCACCGAGCAGGAACGGCCGTCGCCCAAACCGATCCGAGAGCGGGCCAAGCAACAGCGGGCCAATCGCGAATCCATAGACGAAGATGCTGATCGTATACGAGGCGCGCGCCGGCACCACGCCCAGCGACACCGCGGTATCGCTCAGTACCGGCAGGCCCATGTCAGTCGCGAACGACGCGAGCGTTACCAGCGCGCCGAGCAACAATGTGAAGCCGAGCGAGTGCGGGCGAAGTCGCATGCACGCATGATAGCGTAGATTCACGACGATGCGGACTGCACCATTCCTCATGTTTCTCGCCCTGCTCGCCTGCAACAGCGCAGCTGGGCCGAAGGCATCACATGCGCTGCGCTGGGGTGGCGACGCAGAAGGCGGCGCGCCATTCGTGGAAGCGGATCCCGCCAATCCCGCACTCGTGCGCGGCTTTGATGTCGAGATCGCGAGCTTCATCGCGAACGGACTGAAACGTGAGCCTCGATTCGTGCAGGTGGCATGGGCGTCGATTGGCCAGTCGGTGGAGCGCGGCGACTTCGCCGTGGGCATGTCAGGCATCGAGGACACGCCCGAAATGCGCACCCGCTACGCTCCCACCATTCCGTACTTCGAGTTTCGCGAAGTGCTCGCCGTTCGCACTGCCGACAGCGCACGTTACCCGACCCTGGCGAGTCTGCGCGGCCATCGCGTCGGCAGCCTCGGCTCCACGCAGGCATTCGGCCTTCTAACGGCCGATGCGGCGCAGGGCGGCGTCATGCCGGTGTCGTACGACGACGATGTGCATCCCTACGGCGATCTCATTGCGGGACGGCTCGACGCGGTGCTCCTCGATCATGTCATCGCCGAGCGTTCGCGCCAGCGCACGCCTGGTTTCGTGATACAGCCGGTGGCCGTTGCGCGCGGGCATTACATCGCCATTCTCGCCCGCCGCGACTCCGTGCTCCGCGATTCCATCAATGACATCCTGCGCGCACGCATGCGCGATGGATCGATGGAGAAAGTCTTTCGCACCTGGAACGTCTGGGACAGCGCGCAGGCTGGGTATCTCACCGCCGACTCGGCCGGCACGAACGTGAGTCCATCCAACGCTGGTGGTGCTGCCGAACACGCCCTGGCCGCGTACCTGCCGGCACTCCTGCGTGCGGCGGTCATTACGCTCGCACTTTCACTCATGGCGATGCTACTGGCGGTAGTGCTCGGCGCCGCCATCGCGGCTGGACGCGTGTACGGAGGCCCGATCAGTCAGGCGGCGCTGGCGGTCTACGTGGAAGTCGTGCGCGGCACACCGGTGCTGCTGCAACTGTTCGTGATCTACTACGGACTGTCGAGCGTGGTGCGGCTGCCAGCATTCGTTGCGGCAGTCCTTGGGCTTGGCCTCAACTACGCAGCGTACGAATCAGAGATCTATCGCTCGGCACTGTTGGCCATTCCGCGCGCGCAGCTCGAGGCGGCGCGCACACTCGGCCTGTCGGAGTATCAGATCTTTCGACTCGTTCGCGGGCCACAGGCGCTGCGGCTCGCGCTGGCACCGATGACGAATGACTTCGTTGCGCTGTTGAAGGATTCGTCGCTCGTCTCCGTGATCACCGTCGTCGAGCTCACGAAGCAGACCGCCATCTACGCCACGAACATCGGCAGCTGGGTGATGCCCGGACTGCTGTGCGGTGGCATCTATCTCATGATGTCGCTACCGCTGTCACATGTCGCGCGACGACTCGAGCGAAAGTGGAGCGCCGCGTGACGCTCGTCATTCGCGATCTGCGCGTTGCGCGCGACGGACGTGATGTGCTTCGCGGCGTGAGTCTCGACGTGGCGCCTGGCTCGATCTGCGCACTGATGGGACGCTCGGGCGCGGGCAAGTCGACCATTCTTCGAAGTGCCGTCGCACTGCAACCATTCGACGGCGGCGCGATTTCGCTGGGCGACATCAACCTTCGTCCGGGCCCGGTGCCGAAAGAATCGCAGCTGCGCGCGCTGCGGAAACGGGTCGGCATGGTCTTTCAGGCACACGCGCTCTTCGACCACCTCACCGCCCTTCAAAACATCACCCTGGCGCCAATCCATGCGCTGGGCATCGAGCAGTCACGCGCGGAGTCGGGCGCTCGGGAGTTGATGGAATCGCTCGGCATCGCTGGGCGCGCGGATGCCCTTCCGCGGCAGCTCTCGGGCGGCGAGGCGCAGCGTGTCGCGATCGCGCGGGTGCTCGCGCTCGATCCCGAGATGCTGCTCATGGACGAACCGACGGCCGCTCTCGATCCGGCACGCCGTGGCGCGCTCGGGGACACGCTGCGTGTGCTTGCCAGCCAGGGTCGTGGGCTGCTCATCGCGACCCACGATGTGGATTTCGCGCTGAGCTTCGCGTCGGAAGTCATCGTCCTTGCCGACGGCAGCCTCGTGGAACGCGGTGAGCCGCGCTCAGTCCTGCAGGCTCCGCAGCACGAGGCGACGCGAGCGTTGCTCCAGAGTTAACGCGCCGTGTCGGCAATTCCTTGCCGCCATCTCATCGCGGCCGCTGCGAAAAAATACTTCTTCACTGGACTCTGCGATGCCCTGTGATACATCACTCCGGACAGGAACAGTGTCGCTGGCGATGCTTCCTGCGTGACGCGCGTACAGCATCGCCGTCCTCGACGGTGCTGTACGCGCTTCTCTCTCTCTCTCTCTCTCTCTCTCGTCACACTGGACTTTGCACTCCCCACGAGTGCAGGTGCAATGTCTCGCAACGCACAACACTGTGCCACGCGCTTGTGACCAGTCGCACTTT
>JBBQHJ010000151.1:0-10715 GCA_038323865.1 Gemmatimonadales bacterium | reverse complement strand
GAATCGCGTCGCGAATATCGTCGTGAGCGGCACGCAGGAAGAAGCGACCGCGCGCGCTGCGACGAGCCTGACGGCGTGGCTGCACAAGGTGCTCGCATCGCAACCGTCACTCGCCATCAGCGTGATTGGGCCGGCGCCGTGCCCCGTGGAGCGCGTCAAACAGCGGTGGCGTTGGCATGTGCTGCTCAAGTCGGAACGCCCTGCTGATATTGGCCGCCTCGGCGGATACCTCATGCGACGTTTCGAGATACCCAAGCAGTTCGGACTGCGCGTCACGATTGACCGGGATCCCGTTCAGCTGCTCTGAGCGGAATCCGGCGTACACTGTGAGCTTTCGCATATAACTGGTGAGCAGCGGCCCGCGAGGCCGTGAACGTCCTGATCCCTGCGTCCTATGCAAAGCAGCAGGATCTCCAAATGGAATCCGGGATGTACGTGCCCATCCTCGCCGATGCTGCGCGACGTCGCCAGGTACTCGTGAACGATACGGGGCCGGGAATTCCAAAAGCCGACCGCGCGGCGATTTTCGAGCCCTATTTCCGTAGAAGTCGGTATCGGGTCGACCTTTATTGTTCGCCATTCCGATGGCCGCGCGTCTGGACGGCTTGTAGCGCCGCATCGCACCTGCGAACTTTCGCACTGTGACAATACAACGACCCGACTTCTCGCGCGCGGCATTCAGCGCGTTTCCAGACGCGCGCTTCGTACCGGCGCCAATCGATGGCGTACTGCCGGAAGGATTCTTCTCCACGACCAACCTTCCCACATACGTGCGCATTGGTGGCGAGTGGCGTATGCCGCGCGAACCACGCATGGACGCAGCGCTCGTGCTCGACGCGGCGGGCGATCTATGGATCCGAGAGCCGCGCCGCGTGAAGAAGGGCGAGCTCATCGCGGTGGGCATGGCCGAGAATGGCGAAGAGGGCATCTACGTCGATGTGGCGGGCTTTCTTGGCGAGCACGATGACGACGGCGGCTTCAAATTCATGGCGAGCGAAGTGTCGCGCGAAAAGCCGACAGACTACTCGCTCATGGCGCGACTGCTCCTCGATGAACGCGAGCGTGGCGGGTACATCATCTGGGTGACTGGTCCCGCACTCGTGCATTCGCGCGCGCGCAACGACATGGTGTGGTTCATCCAGAACGGATTCGTCGGCGCACTGCTCGCGGGCAACGCAGTTGCCGTACACGACATCGAAGCATCGATTTTCGGTACCACGCTCGGCATGACCGGCGCCGGTGAAAGTACGCAGGGCGGACACGGGCTTCACATGCGCGCCATCAACAAGGTGCGCGCCGCCGGTTCGATCGCCGCTGCGGTGAAAAATGGCACGGTCACGAGCGGCATCATGCACGCATGCGTCATGAAGGGCGTGCCGTATGTCCTCACGGGTTCAATTCGTGACGACGGTCCGCTCCCGGACGTGATCACGGATGCACTCGCGGCGCAGGATGCAATGCGCGCGCACGCCAAGCAGGCAACGATGTCCATCATGATCGCAACGGCGCTGCACGCCATCGCGACGGGCAACATGCTGCCGGCATTCTACACCGACAAAGACGGCGACATCCGTGAGCTCACCACCATCTGCGTGGACTCGCTGGAGTTTGTTGTCAGCAAGTTGAAGGATCGCGGCACGCACCAGGCGTTCGGCGTTGTCACCAATGCACAGGATTTCATGCACATCCTTCGGCTCTACGTCGAACGCGAGCTTGACCAGCGCAAGGCGGCGAGCACATGACCGACGAAACGCGCGTTCGCTTTCTCGCCGCCATCGCCAAGCAGATTCCTGCTGCTGGCGTAGCGGAAGTGCATCTCTTTCCCGCGATTCGGCAGGGTGGTGTGGAGAGTGGTGTCGCCGTCATTGCGCTCGAGCGCGAGCTGCCGGTGGAGACGCACGAAGCGGAGTTTGTCTCGGATGACGTTGTTGAAGATGCAGAGCCTTCGGCTTCGGCTCAGGATGACAGCCCCTATGCGCCTGAGGATGACCGCTCACACGATGTGGTATTGAACGGAGCGAAGGATCTGCATGTACCGCCGCCTCGTTTCGTGATCTACAGTGCGTTCTACCGTCACACCCTCAAGGGTCCCGATCGCGGCAAGTGGGAAGTGTCCATAACGGAAGAAGCAGACGCACCGCTCATCACCGTCGATGCGGTCGTGCGCGGCGTGCAGCGGCGCTCCGGTGATCTTGACGAAAGCTTCCGGATGACAGGCGAGGAATTCCGCGCCGCGCTGCCCGCTACTGCCGCTTAAACACCACTCGGCCCGCAGCGCCCGCGTAACCACCCACGAGGGAGTCCGCGATCCTGGTGCCGATGAAGCGCGTCAATCGCGACTTCAAATCCTGATTCTGGAGAAAATCGAGCTGGATGAGCGCACCATCACGAGTGCCGGCGATGGCGTCGCGCTGTGTGGAGGTGCGGTTGCGCGTGTAATTCCCGCTCAGCGACGCTTGATCGCCGTTCTTCGACTCCACGTAGAGCCGAAAGACATCGACCAACTTCGTCGGCGCCGTGGGCGCGGTGACGAGCTCGTAGACGCCCTCGAAGGTCGGCTCTGTTGTCGGTTGCGTCACGACTGCGTTGCGCGAAAGAACCGTGACCGCTGAACCGAACAACCCGATGCCACCGGTCAGTCGATTGATGATCCCCGAGCCGGTGAACGGATCATTCCGCGAGCGATAGTAGTCGAAGAAGTTTGTGTCGACTGCCGAAACGGTTGCGATCTGCTGAAAGCCCGGGATGAAGACACGCTGAAGTTGATCCGCAAAGAAGTTGCGCAGTGTGCCAGGCAGTTCGAGATGCGCCGTGTCGCTGAATAGCAAGAACGCACCAAATGGCGACTCAACGCGCAATGCATAAGTGCGCGCGAGGGGAGCAACGTTCCACTTGAGCCGCAACGTATCCCGCTCTCGGTCGAACGGATCCACGCGCGCAGTGGTGTTCACCGCAGCCGCGTTCGGTACAACGGTGGTGCCAGTCACGACGTCGCCACTTGGCGTGCGCACCGTGAGCGTGTACTTCGCACCGGCACGAATGGGTGTCTTGCCGAGTCCCGCCGCGATTTCGTATCGGCCGGTGCCATATGAGAATGGCTTGCCGGAGTATTTCTTCTCGATGCCCACAAGCTGACCATCGGGTCCCTGAATCGCGACGAACGCGCCGGCAATGGGAACACCGCCACCGGTGTTGATTGGGTCGAGTGTGTCGTAGCGAATCTGTTCGTCGATGTTGATTGTGCCCGTGAGCGACTGCTCCACGAGCACCTGCTGCACCTGCGCGCTGGGATCCAGCACCGCGTGAACGACGACTTCCGACTTCGTCACCGCCACGGCCTGCTGGTCGAACGTACACGCCGCCGTGACAGCGAGGACGAACAGCGCCGTCATCCTGAGCGAAGCGAAGGATCTGCTTGCGCCCACCATCAAAACGTCACCGTCAGCCCAAGACTCGGCAAAAACGGAAACTGTGATTGCGCTTCGCGTGTCGGAGGATTCGTCGTGTAGTCGAACGAATACAGGAAGACATTCTTCGCATTGTACGCGTTCACCACGCTGACATACGGAGTCAGCGTAAGACCGTGCCATTGTCCCGTGCGCGAGACGCCGAGATCGAGTCGCTGGAACAACGGCAGCCGCGACGAATTGTGTGCGCCGCCCAGCGGCTCACGCTCGAGCGTACTCACTTTCTGGAACGTGTGCGTGCGAACGTCGTACACACGTCGTACGACTTGGCCAACAATGTTCGTGTATGGCGTGCCCGTCGCGAGGCCGAACCGCGCAGAGAACACATAGTTGCCGCCGGGCTTCCACGTGCCCACGGCATTCACGTTGTGCCGGCGGTCGTGACCCGGCCAGTAGCTCATGTCGTCGCGACTGCGCTTGCTCACGCCGTACGTATACGACAGCCATCCTCCAAACGTGCCGATTTCCAGTTGGCGCAGCACAAAGTCGAGGCCATACGATGTGCCCGTCGACTCCAGCCACTCGTCGCCACGAATGCCGGGATCATCAGCAGTGTTCTGCTCGAGGAGGTGAGTGTATTGCTTCACCCATCCTTCTACGCGCATGAATCGCAGCGGACCAAGCCACTGCTCCAGGCCGAGCACGTAGTGCGTTGCTTGAGTGACCGGTGTGGTCTCGTCGCTCGCGACCCAGAAGTCAAAAATGCGAACAGGAATGTCCTCCCGATTCAACGAGTGCATCCACTGCGAATACGTTCCAACCGCCGCGCTCACCGCGAGATCACGTGTCACGAAATACTTGGCCGACGCCCGCGGCGAAATATTCGACCACGAACGGCCCGTCATATGTTCGGCGCGCAGTCCCAGCTCCATGATGAGTTTTTCAGACGGCTTCCAGCGCTCGTCGTAGAACACCGAAAGCGCTTCAGGATGTTGCTCGAGCGTGAACAGCTGTGCCGCCGAGGCCGAAGTGTTCACGTCATAGTGCGTCGCGTATGTGGACGTCTCGTACCCGATCTGGCGCTCACGAGTGCCCTTGTACCAATGGAGTTTTCCGTCGAGGCGGAACTCGTGCACGCTATTGCTGAGGGCAAGCGCGCCCGCAGCGAGGTCGAGTCCTGTGGCGAATCTGGTAAACGACGCCGTCTGCTCGACGCGAATACTGTCCCCCGTTCCCGTGAGCGGGAGATGCGCGTGCTCGTGCCACGCGTTTGTCAGCGTCACGCCGAGCAACTGATTCGACCACTGAAACACGAAGGCGCCGACACTGCCGCCTTTCGTCGCCGAGTCCTCGAAGACGCCGAGGTTGGCGTCGAGAATGTCGGTGCCGGCGTATGCTGTTGTTGTGATCTTCAAGGCGCCGCTATTCAGTGCGCGCTCCGCATGGAACTGCGCGTCGGAGAAGTGATACGGAAACTCCTTGTCGCTGATGGCGGCGACCAGCTTGTCGGCATACGTGCGACGACCCGAGAGCGTCCAGCTCGAACGCCCGTCGGCGGTGGCGCTTCCAATGGAAAGACTCGAGCTGATCACGGAGATCGACGCCGTGCCGTGCAGACCGGTTTGCGTGGCGGGGGCCGACGTTACGTCGAGTACGCTCGAGAGACGTCCTCCATACGGCGCCGTAAATCCGCCAGTCAGCAGATCGATCGAGCCAACGGTCTCGTCGAGAAAGGTCGAGAACAGTCCGCCCAGGTGAAACGGATTGTAGATCGGATATCCGTCCAGCAAAATCAGATTCTGATCCGATTCACCACCGCGCACGTTGAAGCCGGAGGAGAAATCATTCCGCGCGTTTACCCCGGGCATCAACTGCACGGTGCGCAGTACATCGGGCTCACCGAGAGCGGGAACGTGTGACACCGAGCTTGGCGTGATCGAGATGGTGCCGACATTGGGGCTCATTTCGAAACGCTCGCGCTCGGGCGGACGCGCGTTCGTGCGCACAGCGCCGAGTGTCACGGCGGCGCTGGAGATACCGATGGTCAAACGCACGATGACGCCCGCTTCCACCACGACAGACCGTTCTGTGCTTCGCGTACTGATGAGTCGCGTCCGAATTGTGTGCGTTCCCGCTGCGACATCTGCGAACGCGAATCGACCTTCCACATCGGTCAGCATGCCGCGTGCATTTCCATCGAGCGTCACAGTCACCCCCTCGCGCGCCACGCCCGAGGCGCTGTCGATTACTGTCCCCTCGATTGCACCACGCACGGCCGCGACCTGCCCGGACACACTGCGTGCCGAGAGCAGGGCGAGGAGGACGAGCACGACACAGGCGGGGAGGGAGGTGCGACGATACATTCTCCCGCAAGATACTGGCTGAACCACTCCTTGTTCCAACGCTTTCCTTCGTGCCATGAACGAACCCGCCTCATTCGGGCTCGCAATTGCCTTCTCAGCGGGGCTGCTCAGCTTCCTCTCGCCCTGCGTGTTGCCCCTCATTCCGAGCTATCTCACGTTTGTCACAGGCGTGGGCTTCGACGATCTCGGGCGTTCGCGTCGTGCCGCGCTGATTCACGCGCTGCTCTTTGTCGCGGGCTTCACACTGATCTTCGTGACACTCGGTGCGTCCGCGACCCTGCTTGGGCGCGTGTTGCTCCACTATCGTGTCTGGATCACCCGCATCGGCGGCGCACTGGTCGTGCTGTTCGGGCTCTACTTGCTCGGCGTCGTTCGCGTGGCGGCGTTCGATCGCGAGCGACGCGTGCACCTCGCCAACAAGCCGATCGGCTATCTGGGCACAGTGCTGGTGGGCATCGCATTCGGCGCCGGTTGGACACCATGTCTCGGCCCGATACTCGGCGCCATTCTCACGTACACGGCGGCGACGGCCGATCTCTCGCGCGGACTTCCGCTGCTGTTGGCGTATTCGGTTGGTCTCGCGCTGCCGTTCTTGCTCGCGGCGGTTGCCGTGGAGCGCTTCCTGGATACGGTCACGCGAATTCGTCCGTATCTCGCGCGGATTTCACAGCTCAGTGGCTTGTTGTTGATCGTGGTGGGGATCCTGATGATGTTCGACGTGTTCACGGTGATGAGCAGCTATCTGCAGTCGGTGACGCCGGAGGCGTTGAAGTCTCGGCTCTAACGCGGGCCGATCGGTCCGGACGCATCCGCAGACGCATCCGCAGACGCATCTGCAACAGAATGCACAGACAGATCGGATAGACACAGAAACGGCGGATAGTCGAGCGGCAGCTTCGCCGTTTACGCAGTTATTTCCGGAGTGTCCGGCGTTGTCCGTAGTTTCTGTGCATTCTTTCTGTACAGCGAGACGGGTAGAGTGGCTCAGGGCCGAGCTAGCCACTCCGATGCCATACGCAGCAAATCCCGCACAGGCACAGGCTTCAGGAGCACGGCCACGCATCCCTCATCACGGCAGCGCGCAGCAAGCGCCGGATCATCGCGGCCAGTCAACGCCGCAATGACGCGCGGCATCGCACCCGCGGCACGCAGGCCGGCAAGCACGTCGAAGCAGTCGCCACCATGGAGGCCTGCGTCGAGCAGCATGAGATCAACCGCGTCACGCGACGCGAGCGCAACCACTTCAGAAACCTCGCCCGCGACTGAGACACGATGGCCAGTCGTCTCGAACAACACACGCATCGCATCAGCGGCGAGCGTGTTGTCCTCCGCAATCAGCACATGCGGCAGTGCGATTGATCAGGCCTTCGGGTAGGGAATCGTGAAGTAGAATCGGCTGCCAACGCCGAGCGAGCTCTCGAGCCAGATGCTGCCACCGTGCAACTCGACAAGCTTGCGTGCAATCGTAAGTCCCAGACCCGTTCCGTGATGCTGGCGCGACGCGCTCGCATCGACCTGCGCAAACTCCTGGAACACCAGGTCGTGATGCTCGGAGTCGATGCCGATGCCGGTGTCGCCAACTTCGACCTCGCACGAGACGACGCCCTTGCGCTCCACCTGCCGTGCGCGCACCCAGACTCGGCCGCCGCGTGCCGTGAAGTCGATGGCGTTGCCGAGCAGGTTGCCGAGGATGTGCGCGACTCGCTCGCGATCGGCGGTGACCAATGGAAGGTCGGCGGGCACCTCCGTCACGAGCGAGAGGCCCTTCTTGCTCGCGAGTGATTCGTTCAATGCGCAGACAGATCCGATGACTTCGCCAATGAAGAATACGGAGGGCGTGAGCGTGAGCTGATTTGCCGCCCCGCGCGCATAGGTAAGAATCTCGCCAACCTGGCCGAGCAACTGGCGTCCACCGTTGATGATGCCGGCAATGCTGTCGAGCTGCCGGTCGCTCAGCGGTCCGAGAATGCCATCGCGAAGAATCTCCGCGTGCGTGATGACCGCCGTGAGCGGAGTGCGCAGGTCGTGCGAGATGTTCGCGAGGAACTGCGTATTACTCGCGTCGCGCGCCTCGAGCTCGGCAACGCGCTCCAGAGACTGCTTGAGCTGCGCCTCGAGAGGCAACGACGAGGGCGATGGCGCGAGCGCAGTAGCGGGCACAGCATCCACACGGGGCATGCTCATAACGTTACATGGAACTCATGAGGCTGCCAGTAGCTCAGGGGGTCGCAACCGGCTCTTCCTCTATGGCTTCTTCAAGCTGCTGGCGGCTGAGCAGCGCCAGGTAGCGCCCGCCCGCCGCCATCAGTGTTTCGTGTGTTCCTTGTTCAACCACTTGCCCGTTGTCGAGCACGATGATCCAGGTGGCATCGCGCACGGCACTTACCCGGTGCGACGCAATCACCGCCGTGCGGCCGGCAAGCACCGTCCGCAGTCCGCGTAGAATTTCGGCTTCGGTGTGCGTGTCCACTGCTGACAATGCATCGTCGAGCAGGACGATGGACGGACGGCGAGCCAATGCACGCGCGAGCGCCAGTCGTTGTTTCTGTCCGCCGCTCAGGTTGATACCGCGTTCTCCAAGCTCGGTTCCGTAGCTATTTGGAAATGCCGTCACCGTCTCGTGAAGCTGCGCGATTTCTGCCGCCCACACGTGCTGTGCCGCCGCGGTCTCGTCTTCGGCGAGCGTGTGCGCGGGATCACCGTACGCGAGATTCGACGCAATCGTATCGCTGAAGAGAAAGCTCTCTTGCGTCACATATCCGATCTCTCGGCGGTAAGCATCGAGATCCAGCGCGCGTAGTTCCACTCCGTCAACGCGAATTTCGCCCTCCTGCGGGTCGCGCAAACGCGGAATCAGATCGATCAGCGCGCTTTTGCCGCTGCCAGTGGCGCCGACAATCGCCAACGTCTCACCAGCGCGAATGGTGAACGACACGTTGCGCAGTACCCAGCGTGGCTCCGCTGCGTCGGCAACAGGAAAATGAAAGCCGACATTGTTGAATTCGATCGAGCGTCCCGCGTGTGCGGGAGGCAGCGCAGCCGCGACTGACGGCGACCTCACTTCACTCTGCGCATCGAGCACATCGAGCAGCCGCGACATGGACGCGGCGCCGCGCTGAAAGAGGTTGATCACCCAGCCGAGGGCGATCATCGGCCAGGTGAGATTGGTGAGGTACAAACCAAACGCGACGAACGCACCAACCGTGATGGTGCCGCGAACCACAAGTGCGCCACCAAAGCCAAGCACCACGGCGACGCTCAATCCAGCGAGCAGTCCGAAGAGCGGGTTCATGGCGCCGTAGAGTCGCGCGAGGGCGAGGTTGCGCTCGACATAGATGTCATTCAACGCGCCGAAGCGCGCGATCTCCGCATTCTCTTGGCGATACGCGCGCACAACACGCACGCCAGCCAGATTCTCCTGGACCTGTGTCGTGAGCGTGCTGAAATGTTCCTGCACGGCGTCGAAGCGTCGATGAATTGCGCCACCCATGCGAATCATCAGCACTGGCAGCAACAGCATCGGTATCAGTGCGAGCGCGGTGAGTCGTCCATCGATGCGCACCATGAACACGAGCGCGAACGTCGCCCCGAAGATGGTGCTTGTGAGATACATGATTGCGGGACCAGCAGCCATGCGAACGGCACTGATGTCGTTCGTCAAGCGCGCCATGAGGTCGCCAGTGCGCATGCGGCCGAAATACGACGGGTCGAGTGTCGTAAGATTCACGAACAGCGCCTGGCGCAGATCGTATTCGATGTAGCGGCTCAGTCCATTGAGTATCTCGCGCATCCAATAGCGGAGCGCTCCACCCGCGAGTGCCACACCGAGTATGCCTGCACCAATGAGCGTGACGTGCCGCACATCGGCACCGTGGTGCAGCGCATCAATTCCAGCGCGCAGCAACCACGGAATCACGGCACCAATGGCGGACGAGACCATCACCAGCACGAGCCCGGTAAGCAGGGTTCCGCGATATGGGCGGTAATAGGGAATAAGCCGTCTCAAGGCGAACACGGCTGGCCGAGATCTTGCCACTTACGTCAGACCTATCCTTGAAGACAAGTTATTGCCGGACCACAGCTTCGGCGTTTTCAGCCCTCGCAGTCCGCACTACATGAACGGAGGCTACATCATGACGAAGTATATCCGCACACCGGGCGCCCTCACACTGGCCGCTGCCCTTATCCTCGCTGGCTGCTCCGTGCAGGAGAAGAGCAAGTCAGATTCAGCGCTGGCATCCGATACGGCGCTCAAGAGCGATCTCGCACTCGCGAATCGCGACACCACCGCGCAGCCGGCGTTGAAGGACGTACCGGCCGGCACCGGCACCGCCACAACGCCGGCTCCAAAGGCGCCGGCGCCGAAGACCACCACACCCAAGCCGACGCCCAAGCCGCCCGCATCAAAGCCGACAACGACCACCACGGCCTCT
This sequence comes from Gemmatimonadales bacterium, assembly GCA_038323865.1. Classification (GTDB taxonomy): domain Bacteria; phylum Gemmatimonadota; class Gemmatimonadetes; order Gemmatimonadales; family Gemmatimonadaceae; genus AG11. The sequence goes on along the minus strand of JBBQHJ010000151.1, from coordinate 512 downwards.
GGCAACACGGTGACGACCACGCCCAAGGGCACGGGCGCATCGAACGCCGGCGGAGCAGTGGGCACCATTGCGTCGGGAACGTCGCTCGCCTTGCGCTCGAATTCGCGCGTCTGCACCAACACGTACACCGTCGGTCAGACATTCACGGCCACCGTCGCAAACGCTGTCTCGGGATCGAACGGTGCGACAATTCCCGCCGGCGCCACGGTGTCGCTCGAGATCACGCAGCTCAAGCGCAGTGAGAATGCGAACGACAAGATCGTGATGGAGTTCGCCGTGCACTCGGTGAGCTTTGGCGGTCACACGTATCCGGTGAGCGCGCAGGTTGCGAGCGCCGACATCGATCGCGTGCGCAACGAGCCCAGGTCCAAGGACGTGCAGAAAGTCGTCGGCGGCGCCGTGATCGGCGCGATCGCCGGACAGATCCTCGGCAAGAACACCAAGGGTACGGTTATCGGTGCCGCGGCTGGTGCAGCGGCTGGTGCCGGCGTCGCAGCGGGTACGGCGAACTA
>JBBQHJ010000150.1:0-10748 GCA_038323865.1 Gemmatimonadales bacterium | reverse complement strand
GTGATGTGAGAATGCGAAACAGAGTGGTCTTTCCAGCGCCATCGGGGCCGACCAAGCCAAACAATTCACCTGGCGCGACATCAAGTGAAATGCAATCGACTGCGGTGACGGCGCCGAACTTCTTTGTGACATCGCGAACCTCCACCACCGAGGTCATGTACCAGCTCCAGTGCTCGCCAGTCGGAGATCCGCGGGCATTCCAATCTTGAGCACACCGTTCGGATTGGGGACGCTCACCTTTACGGCGTAAACAAGGTCGGCGCGCTCTTCCCGCGTCTGAACCGGCGTCGGCGTAAACTCGGCCTTTGAGGCCACGGATATCACCGTGCCCGTCACCGTTGCGAGTGATCCGCCCTTGTCGACGCTGACCTGTACGCTCTGGCCAATCTTGAACGATGCAAGCTGTGTCTCCGTGATATACGCGCGGAGGGTGAGTGTATCGAGCTTCGCGATACGATAGAGCGGCTGGCCCACCTGAACCACTTCACCGGACCGTACGTATGTGGTCAACACCGTGCCAGAAACCGGATTCGTGACCTGGCTCTTGCTGATACGATCGCGAATCTGTTCAACGCGCGCAGTTCCCGATGCCACTTCGCGCTCCACGCTGGCTTTCTGCGCGCGAGCGGCCGCGATTTGCGCAATGACGGTCCGATAGTCGCGCTCTGCTTGATCGAGTTGTTGTGCGGTCGTCGCCTTTTGTGCGAACAGTCGCTTCTGTCGCTCAAATGCACGCTCGGCAACACCAACCTGCGCTGTGTACACGTCGATTTGTCCGCCGGCCGCGACGGCGCGGGCTTCAGTTGCCTGTCGCTGCGCGATCGTCTGCGTGCGCTCGAGCGAGAGTTGGATCGTGTCCACGGTGGCGACAACGGCGCCTGCCTGCAGCTGGCTTCCCTCGCTCACTGTGAAGGACTGGAGTTGTCCGCCCGTCTGAGAGGAGACAACGACTTCATTTGCTTCGAAGGTGCCGTAGGCGGCGGGAGCCTCTTTCGACGAACAGCCCGCGACGATCGCGAGTGCAACGATTAGGCGGCGCATCACCGCACCTCGATTCCAAGAGTGGTCAGCACGCGCGCACGGCTCTGTGCGAGCTCGGCGCGATGTCCGGCGCGCGCAATGCGCGCGCTGAGAACGTCAGTCTCCCTGTCGACATACTCGGGAGCTAACACGACACCTTCTGCGTAACGAATGCGCGTCTCGGCGGCGATTCGTTCTCGGAGCCCAATGATCTCATCATCCATGGCGAGCGTCTCGCCGAGTCGATCGATGCTCGCGAGATCCTGTATGACGCCGCGACGAAGGTTGTCGGCGAATGCCTGTTCTTCCGCGTTGACAATTTGCCGTTGAATGGCGAGCGATTCGCGATCGCGGTCGGTATTGCCCCATGTGAACGGCGACCATTGTAGCTGAACTCCGACGAGCCAATAGTCATCGAACTTGTCGCTGAGCGGGTTCAGGCCTGGACGTCCGTAACCCGCTCGGCCAAACGCACTGATGCGCGGTTTGTCCTGCGCTGTACGCGCTGCCTCCTGTTTCTCGAGCGTATTGCGTGTTGCGGCGAATTGCTCGAACTCGGGGCGCTTCTTGAGATCAGCGAGTCGTGCGCGCGTTGCCGTGATGGCATCGCCAACGTCGGGTGCCGAGAGAATTGCCGCTGAATCGATGCGCGAGTTCGTGAGATCGGCGAGCACGCTGAGCGCAGCGCGCCGTGAAGTGCGAAGTTCGGCGAGCAGTTGCCGGCGCTTCAATAGCTCTGCTTGAAAGATGCGCTCTTCTGAAGGGAGCGCAGTTCCTTCGCGCGCACGCGTGGCGGCAGAGCGTACCTGCGCATCGAGGTCTGTGATTGTCGTCTCGATTTCTTCGGCTTGTGTCTGCGAACGCAGCGCGGAGAAGTACAAGTCGTTCACGGTTTGGCGCGAGTTGTAGAGCGCCGTGCGAAGCCGTGAACGTGATTCCCCGAGCTGGGCGTCTTCGAGTGCGCGTCGCGGCGCGCGCGTCGCGTCGAAGAGGCGCTGCTGCACGTTGAGGTGTGCGTCGTACGTGTCGTGCGCCGGGCTCGGGATAGTCGCGCCACCCGGAAGCGTGACCGGCACGCGTGCGACGTCGGATTGGTATTGGGCCTGACTTTCAATCGCAAACGAGGGACGGTGCTCGGTATCGAGGTTGAGACGTCGCAAACGCGACTGCGCGCTAAGAAGGGCCAGTTCGCGTGCGCGCGGGTCCTGCTGCTCGGCGGCCCGATGCAGTGCGCTCAGTGACAGCGTGTCCGATTGCGCATGCGCAATTGCGGGCACAATTGCGAGAGTGATGACCAAGGTTCGAAGGTTCATGGACGGAGCGCGTTGCGGTACAACTCCGGCAGTTCCCGTTTTCGCTCCGCGATGAATTTCGCGAAGGCCGCGTCGTCCATGCCGAAGACAATTCGGAGCATTGGGCGCGCAGCGAATGGGAAGACGCAGAGTGAGATGAGGTTCATCACGAACTGCACGGGCGAAATCGGTCGCATGGTGCCGGCGTCGACACGCTCCTTGATCTGTTGCGCCAGCTTGGCGACGACGCGTGCCATGGCCGGCGCCGGCTGCGTGCCCATCACGGATCCGAGCAGTTCGGTGAGTCGCTCCGGATGATGATGCAACTCGGCGAGGAGATAGCCGGGGAGGAACGGGCTTCGGCTGAGGTTGTCGAGATAAATGGAGATGAGCTGCTCGATCTTGGTGTCGAGCGGGAGATCGCTGCCAAGCGTTGCGGCGAGGACGGGGAAGATTCCCTTGGCGATCTGTTGGAAGACGGCCGTGCTGAGGCGCTCCTTTGACCGGAAGTAGTAGTGCAGGAGTGCCTGGTTGACGCCGGCTTCGGCGGCGATTTCCTGCATGCGCGCCCCGGCCGTTCCGCGGCGGATGAATACAGCGCGCGCAGCGTCGAGGATGCGCTGCTCGGTTTCGCCGTCTCTAGGGTCGGGCCTGTTCTTGACCATTTGGTTTAACTATTCAGTTAAACAGGAACGTAGGCATCCTTAACCGCTACCGCAATGGGGACTACCGCGCGCTCAGTTGCCAGTATGAGCGCGCGACGGTGGACGCGAGCCTGTGCCGCGCCCGAACAAGCACATGCCGGTCGCGGCCGGCGAGTTCGAGCGGCAAGCCCGCTTCGCCGCGTGTTCCTTCTTCAAGCAGCTTCTCCCTCCAGCGCGACCGTTCCCCCTGAGCAATCGGCAATCGCCAAGCGAGTAACCGCACGAGGTCGAGCTGCGGAAAGGTGCCGTGGAAATCCGACGGCACCTCGCGGCCCGCCAGCTCGAACGCCACGCGCAACCACGCGCGTCCGAGCATCGGATACGCGCACTCGGTCGAGGCCAGTCGTTCGATAATGCAACTCCAGTCGATGTTGCCACCAGCAGCGATCAGGGCCGCCGCGTCAACCCAATGACGAAGCCGCAAGCTCGTATGCGCCACGATATCGATCGCCGCCAGTGAGTGAGACAGCGCATGCCACAGCAATTCCGTATCGCGCGGAACTACGCTTGCCCGGTGCCACGCCTCGTCTGGCGACACTGCGGGCACCGTCGTCACGTGAATGTCGACGCCAATGCCATTGCGTCCAACGAGCGCTGGTAGATGATGACCGTCTTCAGGCGCTGACTTTGGCGACGAATACCCAACCTCGCGCAGCAGAGTCCACGCGCGCCTCGCATCGGTCTCGCGGCAGAGAATGTCCACGTCACTTGGAGCGCGCGCATCGGCGTAGGGAATACGCTGCGTCATCGCGCGCATCGCAACGCCTTTGAGCGGAATACATTCGACGCCCGCCCCTCGAAGGAGCGCACGTGTCGTCTCGAATTCCGCATCAACGCGAAGGCACTGCACAGTGGCCGGTTTCACCGCAGCCGATAGCACATCGCGCGCTGACGCCTGGATCGTGAGGCCGAGCACACCGAGGCGCCGATGCAACCAGAGAGCGGCACCTTCACGCACCGCGAGCTGAACGATATGCAATGCGTTCGCCGAAGCCCATTCGCTGCGAACGACCTCAACGGACCACGTGGGTTGCATGCGGAGCGTTTCCACAAGCAACGCCGCGTCGCGCGTATGCTGAATTCGACTCATGCTGACGTCGACGCCGTCGGGAAGCGCGCGATCACACCATAGCTTGGCAGTAGCAATTCCGTCGCCGCCGGCTCGACGTACGGAACACCATCGCGAACGAGCCATGCGTGCGCGAGCAGCACACCATGTTCGTCGCGTCGCACACCGATGCACAAGTCGACCACGTGTCCCGAGCGCCGCAACAGGTAATACAACACGGTCGCGCGACGCAGACACGTTCTCTTCCACGGCGGCGGAAGTCGGCCGAGTGTATCGTCTACCCAGCGAGCAACGAGTGCAGCATCCGGCGAGTATTGCCACCGGCGTGACGCGAGTATCGTGAGCCGATGTTGCAACCGGTCGAACGACACGAGCTCGAGCAGTGGAGGGAGCACCGACGCCGCAAGCAGGGCGCGAATGCGCCAGCCAAGCGGCAACGCGCTGTTCACGCAGATTCCTCGTGAATCAGCCCCGACTCCATGCACCGCGCGAGAAATGCACGCGTGGTCTGCTCGGCCACATCGTCGCTCACGTCGAACTCGGTGGTGACTGCGGTAACCAACTCGGGCATCGAGCGTGGAGACTCCAGTGCGCGAAGAATCGTGAGCCCGGTGTCATTCACCGTGAAGTATTTCAAGGTGCCGAGGTGCAGCACCACGCCCTCGTCGTCAAGCGCGGTGAGTCGCAGGTCTTGATGTCGTCGAAAAATGGTCGTCACGCCACGAGCTCTGATAAACGTTCCGGATGTGCGAACATATCACGTCCCAGGCGAAGTTCGTAGGCCTGCGTCTGCTGCGCGAGCGTCGTCAAAAGCGAGAGATGCTCGTCCGCAACGAGTGCATCCAGCATGACCCACGCCGAGTTGTGCAGCAGCTTGTGCAATGCCTCGCGCGGCGCGAGCGGCGTCATGGTTGTTGGACGCTCCGCATCGAGTTCTGTGAACGCCAAGACCGTCGGCCGGACAGATGGCGCCCATGTTGCCCCGAGTGACTCCGGGAGCCATCCGGTTTTCTTGCGCGAGTCGAACGTCACGCCGCCTTCAACGGCGAGCGAGTTCGCCGAATCGGCGCGCAGGGCAACGTGATCGTGCCACGCGCGAACGTGCACGCCCTTGTCTTCGGCTCGCGAGAGAAATGCGATGTCGTCTGTGCCGACCTGCCATCCGCGTCGTGCCAGCAGCGCCGTCGTCGTGGATTTGCCCGAGCCACTCGCGCCCACGAACATCCAGCCGCGGTCATGCGGATCGATCAGCGACGCGCCGTGCACATGATGGAGACCAGCTCGGCGAAGGATCAGGATGCAGACGTTCAGGAAGAAGGAGCGGAACAGCTCGTGACCCTGATTCAGCCCCTCTTCGCTGACGATGGCATCAGCCGTGGCGCAGGTTGGTTCAATGAAGGCGATGCCGAGTCCCGGTCCCCACTCGAGGGTGAGCGTCGGATCGGAGGTCGTTCCGCCCCGAATTGCCACTCGGCCTTGCCGAAAAATCGGTCGCGCGTCCGGCGCGAGAACAGGCACACTTCCGACATGGACGAAGAGCTCCACGTCATTGGCGGCAAGCAACGGAGCCCCAGCCAACCAGGTCCTGAGGTCCCCGGCGAGGGCCGAGTGTCCGCAATGAATTGCGATTCCATGCATGCGCCAACCTCCCGGAAAGCCGAATCGCCAGCCCGTGAGAGAGAGCTGGCGACCCGGCGTTGCTGTGGACTTGGCGTCTTAACTATCCGTCCCGTCCGAGATGACCTGCTGCGTGAGAGTTGTCTCGTTCTTCAGAACGGGAGCAACAAACGGCTTCTTTTCCACGGTGTCTCCTTGGGAAACGTGCACGGGAGTACGGGATACCCTATGGCAAACCGTACGCCCGTGTCCGCAAAGTGCTAAGTCGTTGCGCTGCAACGTAATTTGCCAACGCTCGTCACGAACCTGTAGCGATGGCGCGACACAATACTGTCGCTGGAAAACGTCATGTCGGGCGACGAAGTGACAATCCGAGTGCGCAAAGTGATAGTCCAAGAGCCACCCACGGGATCCAATTCGTCCCCCCGCCAGCCTTCGCTGCCGTCGGCTCTGCAGCGTTAATGGTCGTCACCGAAGCAGGGGATTTCGTCCCCGCAGCCCCGGTCCACTCCACCTTCTCGCCACTGGCGTAGGTCTGAAAAGTCGGCCAAGTCAGCAAACCGGCCTCCTTCGGGTTGGCGCCCACAAACGGAAATTCCACGAACCGCTTCGCCGGCAGCGTACCCGTCCAAACCGCGCCGACTATTCGCTTGGCACTGTCTGTCAGGACCTCGAGCGTCCAGCCAGAAACCTCGGCAAAAGACGTCACGCGAACCTCCGCTGGAAAGCGAATCTGCACCCGCGTGGTCGCAACGTCTTTCTCGTTCGGGACGCGCAGCACATAGCGCTCATAGGCGCCAGTGGTGCTTACCTTGGGAAACACGACCGCATGTCCGAAGAGCAGCGCCGGCATGACCAGCACCAATGCTGCTGCAAGCGCGGCGCGCGACCAACCTGCAAGAATACTTTTCATGAGTGAGCCTCAGTGTGTTTCATGGACAGTGAACTCTCGCCCGGTGCACCCATTGAATGCGCCGCCGGCGGGACGTACGACAGCACGCCGCCGAGGATGATGACGAGTGTCATCACCATGACTTCTCGGGCGAGACTTCTATGGAAGGGGCGCGATGCGGCAATATCATCCTCCAGTCTTGGCAGCGACCGGAACCGATGCTGTGCACCAAACGCGATCAAGATCAACAACCCGACCGCCTTGGCCAGAACGAGCAATCCATAGCTCGTTCGCACGACATCCAGTACCGATGGAAGAAAAAGCACCGCCTGCACAGTGCCCGAGACGGCGACCGTAACCACCGCGATCAACGCTGCGCTCGAGACGCGCCGAGCCTCTCCAATGAGCGTCATATCGCTCCCGGCAATGCAGAGCAGCCACACTACGCCGCCAAGCCAGACCGCTCCACCCACAAGGTGAAGAATCTTTGCTGGCGCGGTGACGAGCGGGATGATCGCCGCCGAGTGTCCAATTACTCCGCTGAGAACGACCGCTGCTCCAGCGGCCAACAGCGCAAGCGTTCGCCGGCGCGCCAGCAACAATGCCCACGGTGCAAGTATGGCGAGTCCGGTGCGCCACAGCTCGAGCGTGCCGACGCGGCTCGACGTTACCGCTGCAAAAGACTCAGCATCGAGTGAATGCGACGGCGATATATGCGCGAGCCACGCGACGAAATGCGCAACACAGAACACAGCGGCGAGGAGAGAAACAGCATTGGCAACTCGGTCACTTCGCCGAACACTGGCCGCGGATAACGAATTCGGCGCGCTGCGACGAAAAATGAGCAGGCCGCACAGCGTCATCAGAAATCCGATACCGAGCCCACGCCACAATGCAGCGGCGTACGGAATGTCTGCGCTTGCGCGTGCGACCTCTTCATTTGCAGGCGGCGCGGGCGGAGCGTTCGCATTGGCACCGACACTAAAGACAAAGCTGCCGTCAACGGGATGCCCATCAGCGGACACGATGCGCCACACGAGGCGATACGCGCCATCGGGCAATGAATCGAGCGAACCGACGAGCGCATTCACGTCGTGCGGATCCGCGTGGACCGCGATGTCGCGCTCGCTGCCGTTCGAACCAACCACAGACACGCGCGCCAGCTTCGGCTCAATCTCCTCGCTGAAGACAAGAAGCAAACGGGCCGGCGGGGCCGCGAGATGACTTCCTGCTGCCGGCGTCGATCGCACGAGTGTCGCATGTGCCGACGCGACACGCGGTGCAAATGCAATCAACGCGAGCAGCAGGAGCAGGCGACGCATCAGAACGCGTACTTCACGGCCGCCGCGAGCGTGCGCTGCGGGAATGGATGGAACAGGAAATACTTTCGGTTGAGCAGGTTGTCGACACCGACTGAACCAGACCAGTGGCGATCAACCTTCAGGTTCGCATGTGCGTCCATGACGAACCACTCCGAGAAGCCACCATACGTATTCGGGTGGAGGTCGGCGTTGTCGAGCGTCGTGAACATCTTGTCGCTGTAACGTGCTGCAAGCGACACCGTGGCACGCTCGTTCGCGCGAAACGTCGACAGAAGAGTGCCGCGCAACGTCGGAATATTCGGTAGCTGCTTGCCGATCGCACTCCCTGCGGGGGCGGTGGCACTCGCACGACCGCTGAGCTCCAGCGTCTCTGCATCGAGTGCGGTGACGCTGCCGCTGAAGTCGAGACCATGCACGCCGGCATCCGTCACGATGAATGTTCCCTCCACGCCGCGCGCACGCACGTGATCCACGTTCGAGAGATACGAGTACAACGTGCTCGACCCCTGCACGAGCGGCAGGAACTGCGAGATGATCGCGTCATGCACGTCGTCCTGGAACAAGGCAACGCCCACGTTTCCGTGCGAGAACGCACGATTCACGCGTACTTCCACGGCGAGGACATTGTCCGGGCGCAGGTTGGGATCCGGCGACGTGAACGAACTACCCGTCGTCACGAGTTGATACAACTCGGCGGGAGTCGCAAAGCGATACGCCTTGGCGAGCGAGCCCGTCACCGTCCAGTCGAGCGTCGGTGTCCAACTGAGCACGGCCTTTGGCGAGAAGCGACCGGCATCCACCTTCGGCTGTGCGACACGCGTGGCGCCATTCACGTTCAAGCCGTCGAACGCACGCCATTGCTCGAGACGTCCGCCAACGGTGAGCTTGAACAGATCCGTGATCCGCCACGCATCCTGCATCCACAGCGCAGACGTCTGCGTCTTGCCGTCGCCCTCGGAGGCAACGGTGCCAAACGAACCCGCGCGCCACTCGCTGGTGTTCAGCGTCGGATTGTACAAGCGATATGCATCGTAGTGCGCGCCAAAGCTCACGGCGTGTGTAGCAAGCATGCCACCGCGATGCCAGGCACCCTTCGCATCGAACGACGACCAATGCGTTCCATTGAGCACCGCCACTCGGCCTGCTGTACCAAAGGTCGTGTCACCTGCTGCTGCCGTTGTCGGAAAGCGTTGCTGATCCTTGTCCATCGAGTAGTGCGAGCCAACAAACTCGAAGTCCCAATCACCGTGCGTGTTCGTGGAGACCACAAGGCTGTGTGCTGAATGGCGCTGCGTGAGATCGTAGAATCCCGTCGCGAAGCCTGCTTGACCTGCGTACGTCGGTTTGCTGGTTGCGGCCACGTACGTCTCGACGTCTGACGACGCTGAGTTCGTCCACATCCCAAGCATGTACGTTGCGCGAATGGCCGGCGTGAGATCGTAGCAGAGCTTCACCTTGCCGTTCACCATTCGCGTGTGCAGCAGTCCGGACGCACCCAACACGTTCGCGGCGGCTCCGAGCTTGTTCTGTTCGGCGAATCCGCCCGTCGTACCATTCGGGAAGGTGCCGCTCGTGATATAGGTGAGCGGCTGGCTGTTGCTGTTCTGATAATTGCCGCTCGCGTGTAGGGAGAACTTTCCAAATCGGTCGGCGATGTCTGCGGACGTCTGCGCGGTGTTGTACGTGTTGCGGGTTCCGTACAGATCAAAACGCTGGAGTGCGTGCGTCTGCGTGATGGAGCCTTCGAGCGAGTCAGGCATGCGCGTGGTGATCTCCATGACGGCGCCCATCGAGTTGCCGGCATATGCGGCGGAGAAGGGCCCGTACATCATGTCGATGCGAGCGATCTCCGATGGGGACACCAATCCCCAGCGCGGGCCACCGATGTTGTTGTTGTTTGCGATGAGTGCGGTGAGCGGCACACCGTCGGCAAAGACGAGGCTTCGCGCACTGGAGCTCACGCCCCATACGCGAGTGCCCATCACGGCCTGCGTATCGCCGTTGTTCCGCTTCCGCAGAAACACGCTCGGCAAATACTTCACGGCGTCTTCCGGATCGACAAAATTGATCGTCTGCTCGACCTTGCGGGCCGTCACACTCGCCGTGACGGGCAGCGTGAGCAGTTGAAGCGGCTTGGTTGCGTTGTGATCGTGTGCAGCCGTGACGTTGACGGTGCCAAGCTTGGCGGCGCTGTCGCGATGGGCGGCGTGCGTTGTGTCTTGCGCCGACGCGGCGCGTGAAAGCGCAAGCGCTGAAACGAGAATCAGAGTAGTAGTAGTTCGCATGGGCCACGACTCCTGCTTTCGCAGAAGTCAAAGAGTGATCGGGAATGTCGGGTGATGCGTCCGACACGCGCGATCGCACGCGGGAACTCAGCGCACGATCAAACGCAGCGAATGACCGGCCTGGTGGCCGGTTGTCCGATCAGGCTTGTGGAGGTCCGTTCGCGAACGGAAGTCGGAGGTCCGATGGTGCCGCAGGCGCGCGGTCGACAAGCTCCGGCAACGCATGCGGCGCGATGATCTCTGCGGACACCGCGAAGGTTGCGACAACCGGCAATGTCGGGAGCGCCGGCGCCGTGGCGCAACTTCCGACGCAGGTACAGCCACCGCTCATTGGCATAGGTGCGCCGTGTTCAGCACCAGCCATCTGATGCGCCGAATGCCCCGAGGCGTGCGCGCCGTGCGAAGCGTGGTCCGGGCACGTGCGTATCCCGGGGTCGACGATAACGGCGACGAACCACAGAGCGAACAGGCTGCTCAGGAGACGGGAAACGATCGGGCGGCGCATGACTCCGAAGGATAGGACTAAAAGGGCAATTTAGGAACGGGG
>JBBQHJ010000149.1:0-10768 GCA_038323865.1 Gemmatimonadales bacterium | reverse complement strand
ACGCCGATACGACGCAACGGTCTTCGCAATACGGTCCCGCTCGTCTACCGTCGTCTCGCGAATCACCTTCGCCGGCACTCCCACCACCAACGAATTCGGCGGAACCACCATCCCCTCTCGGCACACCGCCCCCGCTCCGATTATCGAGCCACTGCCGACCACAACACCATTCAACAGAATGGCGCCCATTCCGATCAAGCAGTCATCGGCGACCGTCGATCCATGCACAATCGCACGATGACCAATCGCGACGCGCGCGCCAATCGTGCACGGCACTCCGGGATCGGCGTGGAGCACGCAGCCGTCCTGCACGTTGGAGTCTTCACCGATGACAATTGCGTCCGTGTCACCGCGAATGACAGCAAATGGCCAGACGCTCACGCGCGCGCCGAGCGTGACGTCGCCGACGATGAATGCGCGTTCGTGAATGAAGGCCGACTCGTGAATCGCTGGAGCTTTCATGCTTTTATCGCCCTCTCAGTTAAACCATCCGGTTTGTCCGTGCTCCCGTCCGTTCACATCTGTGCAGGCAGTTTCAGCCTTTGTAAGACGAAGCCAATGCAAATTCCTCCACTTCGCTCGGAACGACACCCAGCTCAGAATGACAAGCCGTACGCGACATACACACTCACCACGCGCGTGGACACCACATCGCGATTGATCACCGGCACCGCGAAGCCGACGCGAATGTTCTGCGGCTGATCGTAGTCGAGCACCGCGGCTGACTGGAGCAGCTCGAGACCGACCGAACCAATCGTCTTGCCGAGCCGATTCGATGGCGCGCACACGGACGCGACGTACGGATTCTTCACGCAGCCTGCCGAACCCACGTCGAGAAAGCCGGAGATCGACGAGCGATCGGCAAAGAACGGCAACACGCCAAATCCGTGCGCCGATACCGTAACAGGCACGCGATACTCGAGCGTTCCGCCAACGGCACTTGTTCCGAAGAGCGACGCATCGGGAAAGCCACGCACTCCGAATGTGCGACGTCCCTCTCCGACCACATAGCCCGGCAGCAACTGAATCGTAGTACCGCTTACACCACCTACCTGAAATGAGCTGGCAGCTTTTCTGTCAGCGATACCGCCCGCCACGCGCAGCGCGAGCACATGATGCGCAAAGCCACGCAGGTTCAAGCTCTTGTACAATGCCGTCGTGCCGACAACGCTGTACGACCGGCTCGCAAAGGTGATGTCGCTCCGCCAGCGATCGCGCGCGGTGAACGCGACGGCGATTCCATCCTCCGGCGAAATGCTCAGCGTTGGACGCTGGAGATTCGACCACTGCCCCGACACGTACACACTCGGGAACAAGTAGCTGCGCGCGTAACTCGTATCGACCTGCTTGAGAAATTCATTGGGATCGACAAAGAATTGACGTCGCTCCACCGCACCGCCCACTCCGAATGCGGAATAGGTGCGATAGCGGGGACGCGCGAACGTGGTGCCGAGTGACGCGGTCTGTGTGCGACGGAGTAGTGTGCCTTCGCGCACGCCGGTGCCACCATTCACCAGGTCGAACTCCGCCGTGTAGTCCTGCGTGAGGTTGAGATCGAAGTAGGGCCGCTTGAAGCCGGCATACCGATAGGTGAATCGCCCCGTTGGATATTGTCCCGTTGTCGGAATCTCGAAGTAGCCGTCCCACAGGTGACGATACACGACATCATGCCCCGCACTCGTCGCACCAAGTCGCGTGCCTCTACCCGGCGCTGCTTCGATCAGCGGATACCAATACTTCGGCAACGCACTACGCAGCGCCCAATAGCGGTGATAGTCGCCACCGGCGAGCGCATGTGGCGTCGGCGTGCGGAGGGAATCAATGACGGCTGGCTGTGATGCTCCGACGCTCAACGCTGCAACACCGAGGTGAAAGCCGTCGGCACGAAGTGTCGATGCGGCGACGAGTTGGCCGTTTGGCGAGAGATCGGCGCTCGAGAGGTTGAGGCCGAGTGTAGGAGCAGGTCCCTCGCTCCGCTCAGGACGACAACACGTGCGAGAGACCAAGACCGGCAGTCCGCTACGCTCCGTTGTGAACACGACTCCACTTCCATCGCGCAGCCACGCCGGACCGGAGAGCACCGCCGAGGCTCGCTCGAGCACGACCGCACTTCCGTCGGCGACGTCGATCACTTCGATGGAAAACTGTCCACCATGCGGCCGATGCACGGCGACGACATTACGTCCATCAGGCGACCAACGGGGATCGCTCCACGTTTCATCGAACTCCGCGTCGCGCAGCAGGTGTTGTTTGCGGCCCATGGAATCGAGCAGGATCAAACTCGAGCGCGTTGCGGCAATCTGAACGGCAATGATGCTTCCATCGGCGCGAACATCCGGCTCCACGAGCCGCATGCCGTGCGTGAGCTGGCGCTGTCGGCCATTCCGTTCGACATAGAGATCGGAGCGTACTTCGGACGTGCTGGTGAGATCGAGTTGCGCGAAGAGCAGCCCGCCATTCGGTAACGGTACGCTCGGTCCGAGTGAATTGCGTCGCCCGAGTCGCCGGCGTTCACCGTTGAGGGTGACGGAGAATTCGCCGGGCATAGAGCGTCCGTCGCTGCCGGCGTAGACGAGTAGCGAATCGTTCAGCCAACGAGCATCGACGGCGTAGTAGGGATGCGTGGTGAGATCGCGCCAGCCAGGCATCGGCGGCGTGAGCTCACCAACGCTACGCTGCACCGAATCGCGAAATGCCGTGTACGCATCTTCGATGGTGACGCCGAATGCGCGTCGTGCATCGGTGTTCAGGCGAAAGGGAATCAGGGTGGTGCTCTGGTTCTCGACCAGCTTACGCAGCGCCGAATCACCACGCGTGTTCGCGAGATATTCCAGGAACAATGATCCATAGGAGTACGCGCGCTCACCGCCCGGAAAGACTTTAGAGCCGAGGCTCAATTCGCTGAGCATTGGGAGCCGGTGCTCCATCGCTGCGGTGCGCGCGAGCAATCTGTGCTCGGCGCTACGGAGACGTCCGCCCTGCGTGAGCTTGGACTCGTAGTAGACAGCGAGTCCCTCGGTAAGCCACGATGGCCCGTAGCCGTTGGGAAAAAGCGCTGGGCCTCGGCCAAAAATCTTTTGCGCAACGCTCCACAGTCCGCGCGTTCGATCGAGATGGAAGATGTGCGTGAGCTCGTGTGTGATGACGAGCTGCAACCAATCTTCGTTCAAGCGAAGTGCGTTGCTCTCGATGGGCGGTGTCGCGAAGACGACGATGCGATTCGTTGGAATCGGGGTGGCGAAGCCGTTGGAGTAGTCGGCGTCGTCACTGACCACGAGCTCAATGCGTCCTCTCGGCTCGTGCAGCTCTCTCGCCAGGAGAGAGTAGGCGCGCTCGGCCGCGGCACCGGCAACTCGGCCTTCGCGTTCGAGACCGGCGGGGACGTGAACGTTGAAGTGCGGTGTCTCGAGCGTGCGGTAGCGGTGGTAGGGAGCGGGCTGTGCCTGTAATGCTGCTGCCGTCGTTACGCAAAGGAGTGTCATCCTGAGCGCAGCGAAGGATCTGCATTTGCTTTGAAATGGCCGCTCAATCGGGCAGGCTTTCATAAAAGAATGCACAGTAACGACGGATGGGACACAGACACTGCGGAGAAAGTACATGACGGCGTTGGTTCGTTTTTCATTTCCGGAGTGTCCGCAGTTGTGCCGCCGTGTCTGTGCACTCGGCGTCATCACTAACCACGAGCTCGATGCGTCCTCTCGGTTCGTGCAGCTCTCTCGCCAGGAGAGAGTAGGCGCGCTCGGCCGCGGCACCGGCAACTCGGCCTTCGCGTTCGAGACCGGCTGGGACGTGGACGTTGAAGTGCGGTGTCTCGAGCGTGCGGTAGTGATGGTAGGGAGCGGGCTGTTTCCGCGCGATTCCAGCAATTGAGAACAACGCGAAAAGCGTGAGGTGCAGATTCCTCGACTTCGCTCGGAATGACACGACTTGGCAGGCTTGTTCGCTTTTCATGTCCGGAGTGTCCGCAGTTGTGCCGCCGTGTCTGTGCATTCGGTTGCAGCCACTATGGATGCGCCAGATTCCTGAAGTACGACTCCACGCCATCCGCCACACCTCGCGCATACCGCTCCTGAAATTCCGGCGTGCGCAGCGCCGCCTCCTGATCGGGCAGAATAATGAACGCGCCCTCGCACAGGATGGCCGGATACCAGGTGCCGCGCACCACGGCGAGGTTGTCGTAGTTCACGCCGAGATCTTCTAATCCCATCTGCGCGACCATGCCCTTCTGCGCTTCCCGCGCTAGCGGCGCGCTGTGCGTTCTAAAGAAGTACGTCCCCGTGCCTGGATGCAGAAAGGGATTCACGCCATCGCCGTAGGCGTTGAGGTGAATGGACACGAAGGCGTTTGCGTTGGCCTTTCGCGCAATGGTCGGTCGGTCGCCGAGTGGCACGGGTGCGGCAGTGGTGCGCGTCATCACCACGCGTGCGCCGCGCTCCTCGAGAATGCGCATGAGACGTTCGCCAATGGGCAGCGTCGCCTGCGGCTCGTACAAACCAGTTGGGCCAGTAGCGCCAATGGGCGGATGCCCGGGATCGACGGCGATGGTAAGACCGGCCAGCGGATGCGCTTGATCGATCACCGGCTTGCGACGAACCTTCACGACCATCGAGTTGTTGTCGTACAGCACGAGATAGCCGTACACGGGATCGCGAAGGTTGATCGTCACGCGTGCGCGATCGACGCCCACCTGCTGCCATTCAACTGTGCGCACCATTGAATCGGCAGACGCGTAGTTGATGATGTCCGTGTTCGCCTGAACGCCGTAGAGCCACAGCGTGAGCGTGCGGTCACTCTCCTCAACGAAATACGGTGTGCGCGAGCCGGTCGGAATGATGACGTCGGCGCCATCGGCGCTGCGTCGCACGCGCATGTTCGAAACGATGCGCCGCGGCAGCGTGGTACCGGGATTCACCGGCTTCGCGTCGCCCTCGTCGACGTAGACGTCCAAGTCGCGATCGAGTCGCACGCGCGCGAATCCGCCCTCGCGCCCGATCAATTGTACGATGGTTCCCGGCGTGAAGAACCACTTGTAGGTGCCGCCGGGAATCGGACGTCCAATGATCGTGACGTCGGTGTCGTTCGCGGCGCTTGGCTGGCCAAGCATCACGAGGCCGATCGGTTCATTGTGCGTGAGCTGCGTGCGGAGTGAATCGATGCGTGCGTGGAGCGCGGCGATGGTATCGGCGCGCGAGGTCGCGAGATTCTCCGGCTTCTTTTCGGGTGGCGGCGCGGCGGCGGTGCGCGGCGCAGGGTAGCGAATGGGAAGGGTGGAGCGAACCGTGTCAGCGCCCTTGCCGACCACGAATTCGTACTTGGGCGCCGCTGGCGATGGATTGGGCAGGTAGATCATGAACGCGCCGTTGGGATAGACGCGAGCGGGAAATCCGTTGACGGTGAGCGAGGCGTTCCCGCTTCCGATGCTGCCAAGGATGAAGTTGGAGTCGCGAGACGAGATGACCTGGTTGGCGCTCGGATAGACCACCTTGATCGCGAGCGGGCCATCGACGAGCGGAATCACCGGGAGGGGCGGAGCCGTGGTAGTGGGAACAGGGCTCGATGGTGCGGGCGCCGACGTCGGTGCCGGAGCGGTTGCTGGCACAGGCACGGCGGCAGATCCGCCGCAACCCGCAGCGGCCAACAACACGATTACCAAGGTCCGATTGGACATGATGCAGAAACTAACCCGTGAGGCGTTGAGCGTGAGGCGTTGAGCGTGAGGCGCGAGAGGTACGGCGTACGGGGATCGTATTGCGTGAAGCGTGAGGGGCGAGAGGTACGGCGTACGGGGATCGTATTGCGTGAGGCGTGCCGCGAACGCCTCACCCCTTACGCGACACGATCGCCGGACGCCGAACCTCTCGCGCAACACGCCGAACCCCTCACGCGACGGCTCGCGCAGTCCCGCGAGCCAGCCTATATTCGCGCGATGGTTGCCTCCCCCTCGCGATGACCCAACTCGTCAGCTGCGCCTTTTGCGGGCGCGACAACGAGCCGCAGTCCCGCTACTGCATCGATTGCGGCAAGCCGATGACCGCTTCTGCCGCACTGCCCGTCTCCGCGTACCAGTCGGGGGCGGTTTTGAGTGGTGGTGCCAAGGGCGTTCCGATGGCGGGCGCTGTCACGGTCGGGCGACCCGCGATGTCGCCACCCCCGAGCATCCAGATGGCGCCCTGTCCCCGCTGCGGTAAGCCCAGCGACGCATCCCTCCCCTTCTGCGGTCACTGCGGCGGACGGATGGATGCCACGCTCGCCAGCAACAGCTGCTGGACCTGCGGCAATACATATACAGAAGGCATCGACCTGTTCTGCAACCACTGCGGCACGCGCGTGGGGCAACGGGTCTCGGTCGAAGTGAACAATTCCTTCGATACGCTTGTCAAAGGCATGAAGACCATCGAGGCCGGCCCTCGGCTCTCGCTGCTCGATGAGGGCGGTAATGTCGCCAAGGTCTACACGCTCGATCAGGGTCAGGCAGTGCTGGGCCGCGGGGATGCGGACATCATTTTCGATGACGTGTTCCTCTCTCCGCTCCACGCGCGCCTCGAGCTCAAGGGCGGCGAGTTGTGGCTGCGCGACCTCGGTTCCCGGAACGGGACGTGGGTGTTCATTGAGGGGTCGTACCGGCTGCTGGACAACGACCAGATTCTCGTGGGCTCGCAGCTCATTCGCTTCCGTCGCCTGGGGTATCCGGGCCCACACCCGCCGGAAGCCGATTCCACGCGGCGAATGGGGTCGCTGATTCCCTCGGCGGACGTGGCGGTGCTGGAACAGCTTCGCGCAGACGGCAGTGTGCGTGACACCTTTCATTTGTCTCCCGCTCGCACGGTCATGCTTGGCCGTGAGACCGGTGACTGGGTCTTTCCGTATGATCAGACAATGAGCGGAAAGCACTGCGAGGTGCGTAGTCAGGATGCGGAGTTCTTCGTCCATGATGCTGGCAGCCGGAATGGCGTGGCGGTGGCCGTGCGCGGCGACCGTCAGGTGAAGCCGAGCCAGCGAATCCTTATTGGCGATCAGGTCCTACGCGTGGAGAGTCTTGGACTGTGAGCGAAAAGATCTGTCCTACCTGCGGCACGGAGTATCCGGCGAATGAGCGCTTCTGTCCCCGCGACGGAACCGCGCTCCGCTCCACGGGGGAAAGCACTGACCTCGTGGGGTCCATCATCGCCGAGCGATACCATGTGATGAAGAAGCTGGGTGAGGGTGGAATGGGTCAGGTCTACCTCGCCGAGCACGTGAAGATGGGCCGCAAGAGCGCGGTGAAGGTGATGAATCCCGGCATGGTGAACGATGCCGACGCGATCAGCCGCTTCAATCGAGAAGCCGCGAACGCGAGCATGATCAATCACCCGAACGTTGCCGGCATCTATGATTTCGGCGAGACGAGCGATGGGCTGATCTACCTCGCGATGGAGTTCATCGAGGGCGAGTCGTTAACCGCGATCGTGGAGCGAGAGGGAGCGCTCACGCCGAAGCGTGCGGCCAACATCATCAAGCAGACGGCCGACGGACTTCAGGTCGCCCACGACATGGGCATCG
Organism: Gemmatimonadales bacterium; assembly: GCA_038323865.1. GTDB lineage: Bacteria > Gemmatimonadota > Gemmatimonadetes > Gemmatimonadales > Gemmatimonadaceae > AG11. The sequence continues at coordinate 3,229 of JBBQHJ010000149.1, read as the reverse complement.
TGCACCGCGATCTCAAGCCCGACAACATCATGATCGCCAAGAAGCGAGACGGAACCGATCTCGTGAAGGTGGTCGATTTTGGAATCGCCAAGGCGGCGGGCAACGAGAACCAGAAGGTGACGAAGACGGGACTTGTCGTCGGCACACCGGAGTACATGAGTCCCGAGCAGCTCTCGGGCGACAAGCTCGATGGCAAGAGCGACATCTACTCGCTCGCTCTGGTGGCGTTCAACGTCCTCACGGGCAAGCTGCCGTTCCCGGCGGAGTCGGCGCAGGAGAGCATGATCATGCGTCTCACCGACGATCCGGCGACGCTCAAGTCGATCAAGCCGGACGTGAACTGGTCGCCCGAAGTGCAGGCCGTGATGAAGAAGGCGCTGGAGCGGAAGCGCGATGACCGCTACCAGAAGGCGTCGTACTTCGGCGATGCGTTGTGGAACGCGTTGGATCAGATGCCGAAGCAGTCGTCCGCAGCGTCAACCGCCATGTTCAATGCGGCGGATGGCGCCACAACGGTCATGGCGCCTCCGCCGCCAACGCGCGTGGATGCGAGGGCCTCGTCGGCGACACCAGCTCCGGTGACACCTGCGTCGGCTGCGCCATTTGTTTCCGGCCCAGTCGCGGCTCCGGCCAAGAGCAAGGCGCCGATGTACGCCGGAATTGTGGTGGCACTGGGTCTGGCCGCGGGCGCCGTGGTCTATGCGCCGAAAATGATGAACAAGAACGGCGCGACGCCCGATACTTCGAAAAGTGCGACGCCCATCACAGCGCCGCCGCAAGCAGCGACACAAAATGGCGGAGCCGCGCCCTCTCCCAGCGGTCCGTCAGGAAGTACGCAACAAGTCAATCATCCCGTCGGTGCGCAAACCACTAGGCCGTTGCCAGCGGTTCCTACGCCTCAGACGCCAGGCACCTCGCTCGTGGGGGACCTCGAGCTGCTGTATAACTCGGTGTTGGACAACAAGACGGCAGACGCAGCACAGTCAAAGGTTGATGATTATCAGAACAAGGTCAGTCGTCCTGACGAGCGTGCAACGCTCAAGATGGTCGACGGCAAGATCCAGATGATCACCGTTGGTCAGGAAAAGGCGTGTCGTATCTTCAAGAAAATCAATGCAGCCGATCTGAGCCCGACGCTCAGACAGGAGCTCAATGACGCAGGGTGTCAGTGATCCCGTGACGATTCCCAATCCAGCGGGTTCGAATAACAGCTCGGTGATTGTCCACGTCTTCGGCCGCACCGACGTGGGCCGCACTCGCGAGCACAATGAAGACGCGTTCGTCGTCGCGGATCTCACGCGCGGCAATGCCACACTTCAGCCCGAGGTGCGCACGCATACCGTGGGCGATCGTGGCTCGTTGTTCATGGTGGCCGACGGCATGGGTGGCGCCGCCGCAGGCGAAATCGCCAGCGCCATGGCCATTGAAGTCGTGCTGCGCGAACTGAGCGAAACATTCATCACGGTCGAAGCGCCCGACGCCGCCACTTATGCTGCCGCCCTCAAGAAGGCGACCGCTGCCGCGAACTCCGCGATTCACCAGTTCGCCATCGAGCATCCCGAGTATCGGGGCATGGGTACCACCGCCACCGTCGCCGGTGTGCTTGGCGACACGCTCTATCTCACGCAGGTTGGAGATAGCCGAGCGTATCTGGTGCGCGACGGAGCACCGCGACAGATCACGAAAGATCAGTCGCTCATGCAGAAGCTGATTGAGGCCGGCGAGATCACGGAAGAAGAGGCCGAGCTGAGTGAGCGACGCAACATCATTCTCCAGGCGCTCGGCCCAGAAGCAAACATCAAGGTCGATCTCACCTATCAGAAGATTTGCGCCGGCGACACGCTGATTATCTGCAGCGATGGCTTGAGCGGTCAGGTGCGCATCGACGAAATCGGTCGCGTTGCCACCGAAGAGCAGGATCTGATGGCGGTGTGCAAACGACTCATCGATCGTGCAAACGAGAATGGCGGACCGGATAACATCACCGTGATTGCCGTGCGCTTCGCCGGCGACGGGCTGACCGTACCGGCAGAAGGCGACGCGGTGGGTCACAAGGTGTTTCCGCTGCTCGGCGATACGTCCGGCCAGACGCCCGCGGCATCGCGTGCGACTGTGCCGTCGCAGCCCCTCCCGGACACGCATGCGGATGAGTTGGATCGCGCGACACTCCGTGTGTCGACGAAAGAGATCAACATCGATTCGATCACGGAGCCGATGGCGCCGTATCCACGAAAGAGCGGCCCCGACCTCGTGCAGCGTAAGATGAAAGGCTCGATGATCGCGCTCGGCCTCGTGATTCTTGGACTCGCCATCGCGCTGTGGTGGGGCTTCAGCACGGCATCGAATGTGGTGAAGAACAAGCAGAAGTCCGGCACTCCGACGACTTCCCCATGACGCTCGAGCTCCATGTGCTCACAGGTTCTCGCGCTGGTGCGAGCCTGACGTTCGACAAGCACGAGGTCACCGTGGGTCGCCATGGAGCAAGCGATCTGCGGTTTGATCCGCAGGGCGACCTCGATGTCTCGACGCGCCACGCCGAGTTGCGCGAGTTGAATGGCACGTGGACGGTGGTGGATGAGGCGAGCACCAACGGCACGTATGTGAATGGCGTGCGCGTCACCGGCAGCAAGGTGATTCGCGATGGAGACGTCATCAACTTCGGTGTGAACGGACCGCGTGTGGAAGTGAAGTCAGGCGCCGGTCCGCGCGTGAGCAGCATGACGCCGCCGGGCACCATGATCGCCTCGGCGCGTCAATCGCCGCTGCGACTGGATACCACGGTGCGCGTGGCGATGGCGGTGAAGGAACAGACGAGCGGCATGAAGAAGCTGTTCGCCGGCGCGCTTGCCGTGGTTGTGATTCTGGCGGTGGCGGGATTCATGTACACCCAGAAGCAGGCGTCGGCGCGCGACGCCGAGTATGCGGTCTCACTCGCGCGGGGTGACAGCGCAGTTGCCGCACTCCAACGGACGATCCTGTCGATGCGGCCCGGTGATTCTGCGTCCACACAGGGATTGATGGCGGAGCTGGATCGCCAGAAGCGGGCGCTCGAGGCGGCGCGCAACGGCGGTGGATCAAAGAGTTCCATGGAGGAACTGTCGAAGCGCATGACGCCCATGATCAGCGTGGGGCAGATGGATGTCCCCCTGATTGTGTCGAAAAATGATGCGGCAGTCGCGTTCATCGTGGCGGACCTCGATGGAACGCCGATGGGCGGCACGGCGTTTGG
>JBBQHJ010000148.1:0-10847 GCA_038323865.1 Gemmatimonadales bacterium | reverse complement strand
GGGCAGCGACGCACGCTCTGTCGTACCCGACGTGATCGATCAAGGCGAGTGCATTCGCCGCACCGATCTGCCGCAATTGTACGAGCCGTACTTCACCACCAAGCCGCCTGGCCGCGGCACCGGGTTGGGACTCTCCATCTGCTATTCGATTGTCGCGGAACATGGCGGTCGCATCGAGGTGGACAGCGCGCCGGGTCAGGGCAGCGCCTTCCGCATCATTCTTCCCAGGGCGGACGAATCAGGAGTCATGGCGTGAGCGATTCACGGATCAAGGTGCTCGTCGCCGAAGACGAGGTGCATCTCGGCCAGATTCTGTCGAGCTTCCTGACGGGTCGCGGCTACGCCGTCAACACGGTCACCGACGGAAAGGCGGCGCTCGATGCGTTGCGTGCCGAGGCGTTCGACGTCGCGTTGCTTGATATCGTGATGCCGGAACACGACGGCCTCGAGGTGCTCAAGCAGGTTCGCGCCGACGCCGATCCGCCCGAAGTCATCATCATCACGGGCAACGGCACTATCGAGACGGCCATCAGCGCCATGAAACTCGGCGCGTACGATTACATGGCCAAGCCGTATCGCATGGCGGAGATCGACGTGCTGGTGCGCCGTGCGTTTGAGAAGCGCCGCCTCTCGCGAGAGAACCTGGTGCTGCAGTCGCGATTGGATCGCGCGGGCGGCGTGGCCGAAATTTCTACGCAATACACTCCGCTTCAGGCCGTGCTCGACATGGTCGCCAAGGTGGCGCCGAGTGATTCGCCGGTACTGGTGGTGGGCGAGTCGGGTACGGGCAAGGAACTCGTCGCGCGCATGCTGCATCGCCTCAGCGAGCGCGAGGGCCCGTTCGTCGATGTCGGCTGTGCGTCACTGAGCGAAGGCCTGCTGGAGAGCGAGCTGTTTGGTTGCGAGAAGGGCGCATTTGCCGGTGCCGACGAGCGCAAGATCGGCCTCATGGAGCTCGCTGCCGGCGGCACCCTGTTTCTCGATGAGATCGGCGAGCTCTCACTCAAGTTGCAGAGCAAGCTGCTGCGCGCGCTGGATCAACGCAGCTTCTATAGGGTGGGGGGCACACAGAAGGTCGAGGTGGACGTGCGCATCATCGCGTCATCCAATCGTGACTTGGCGCAGCGTGCGCGCGAGGGTTTGTTCCGTGATGACCTGCTGTATCGCGTGAACACCATCGAGATCAAGCTTCCACCGCTTCGTGACCGCGCGGTGGACATTCCCATGCTCGCGAAGCAGTTCCTTCGCCTGTTCGGAAAGGCACAGCCGCCGGCACTCAGCACGGATGCGTCGGACCTGCTCGCCAAGTACAACTGGCCGGGCAACGTGCGCGAGCTGCGCAACGTTATTGAGCGCGCGGTGTTGCTGGCACAGGGTCCGCAGATTCGTGCGAGCGATCTTCCACTTCAGCTTCCCGGGCACTCGCCGTCGGCATCCGCTGTTCCGGCAGTCTCGTTGGCGGAGCTCGAGCGACGACATATCGAATCGGTATTGCATGACACGAATTGGCATCAGGGTCGCGCCGCTGCGACACTCGGTATCAGCTCGAAAACTCTCTACCGGAAGATCCGCGAGTACGGCTTCCAACGGCCAGGAGGGATCGAGTAACAGCGCATGAGAATTCTCGTCATCGAGGACGATCCCACCGTGGGGCAGTATGTGAAGCGTGGGCTTGAGGAGCATCGCTGGGCCGTCGATCTCATTGCCGACGGTGAAGAGGGTGAGCGACGCGCGAGTTCGGAGGCATACGACCTCATCGTGCTCGACATGCGACTGCCCGGGAAGAGTGGCATGGAAGTACTCCAGGCGTTGCGCGCGCGCGGATTCGAGCGACCGGTGCTCGTACTTACCGCGCAGGATGCCGTTGATGCGAAAGTGTCAACCTTGCGCGCCGGCGCCGACGACTACGTCACCAAGCCGTTTGCCTTTGAGGAATTGCTCGCGCGCGTGGAAGCGCTCGCTCGCCGTCCGCGTGCGATTGCCAAGCCCACGCTGCACGTCGCCGATCTCGAGATCGATCAGGCCACGCGCGAAGTGCGCCGCGGTGATGAGCTCATCGAGCTGACGCCGAAGGAGTACACGGTGCTAGAATATCTTGCCCGGCACGCGGGGCGCGTCATGAGTCGTACGCTGATCACCGAGTACGCATGGGGCTATCACTTCGATCCCGGCACCAACATTGTTGACGTCGTGATCAATCATCTGCGCAAGAAGATCGACGCCAAGCACACGCGGAAGCTGATCACTACCGTGCGCGGCGTCGGTTACGTGTTGAAGGAGTAGGAGCGCGCCGGCGTGGCGACTCTCCGGTCACGTCTCACCGTCGCCTACGGCTTCGCGCTCGTCGGCAACGTTATCGTCTTCTCGGCGGCGCTCCTGCTCGTGCATAACTCGCGCGAGATGCAGATGAAGCAGCTCGGCGAGGTGTCGGTCGCGGAAGGCGATCGCATCAACAGTCTGCTGCTCGACCTCACGAGAAAGGACAAGCCGCTCACGGAAGAGCGGCCCTGTGGCGACGACCTTCAGCACACCTGCGTCTTCGCGACCGTTGAGATGCTCACGCTGCTCGATCGCGTGCCCGGCTATTACCTCGTGTATGGCCCGCCGGGAGTGTGTCCGATCGGTGTGAAACCGTGCCCGCCCCATCAGATCTATAGCTCCGTCGGTATTCGTCAGCTGCCGGAGCCTGACCGGAATGCGCTCGACGCGCAGGCGGGCTCGCAACCGCCCGGTGAAGGCGTGGTCGTCAGTATCGGCGACCAGCTCTTCGGCGGTTCGCTGCTCATGGTCGCGCGCGCCGACAGTGCGGTGGGGCAGGGTATTACGCGCATTGTCGCCGGTGCGCCAACGACATTCGTTGAGCTCACACCGAACACGGTCGTGCGCACCATGCTGCTCGTGCTTCCGTTGGTGTTGCTCGCGTCGATTGGCGTTTCCTATGTTATCGCCGGCGGCGCCGCGGAGCCGGTGGAGCGCCTCATCAATGAGGTAGAGGCCATCACCGACGGGCGATCGTTGCATCGGCGCCTTCCGTCGGACCTCGGCAACGACGAGCTCTCGCGTCTCGGTACAACGTTGAACGCGATGATTGCCCGACTCGAGACGTCGTTCGGTGCATTGCGCCGATTCACCGCCGATGCGAGTCACGAACTGAAGACGCCGCTCACCGTGCTTCGCGCCGATGTCGAGCGCGCCATGCATCCCAATGCGGCGAGCAGTGAGCAGATGCAGGCGCTCGAGGAGGCACTCCAGGAAAGCGCGCGCATGGCTGATCTGGTGGACAGCCTGCTCACGCTCGCACGCGCCGATGAGGGGCGATTCGACCTGCATCGTGAGGTTGTCGCACTCGGTCCGCTCGTGCGTGACGTGTACGAGACGGCCGTCATTCTCGGCGAGGATGCTGGCCAGACCGTCACGATGAGCGTGCTCGAGGAAGCCATCGTGGCCGGCGACCCGCGTCGCCTGCGCCAGTTATTCCTCAACCTCGTCACCAATGCGATCAAGTACACCGCGCGCGGCGGCAAGGTGGAATTGTCACTGAGCCGCCGCGTGGGTGGTGAGGTGACATTCACTGTGCGCGACACCGGCATCGGTATCTCGGCCGCCGATCTTCCCTATGTCTTCGACAGATTCTGGCGAGCCGATCGTGCACGCTCGCGCGGAGGCGAGCGCAGCGGCTTCGGACTTGGCCTCGCCATCAGCCAGTGGATTGCCCAGGCGCATAGCGGACGCATCACTGCGCAGTCCCGACTCGGCCGCGGCTCTGTATTCACGGTGAGTTTGCCCGTGGTGAGCCCTGAAATCGCCGACGCGCCACCGAGCGCGCGCGCGTGACGAAATTGTCAAATAACGGCGACTTAAGGAAATCTTAATCAAGATTCGCTTTCGCGAAAAAGGCTGAGGGGTAGTTTACTCATCGCAATTGGAAGTGCTCCGTCCTTTAGCCAGGGAAGGTTCGCGAGGACATGTTCAACAACCTGCTGGAATCCAAGCCGAAGAAACAGCGCACCACCGGCGGACTCGTGTTCAGTGGCGTGCTGCACGCCATTCTCGCCACGGCTGCCGTGTACGGAACGCTGCAGGCCAAGGAAAAGCTCGATAAGCCCAAGGCCGAAAAAGTCGAGTTCGTCGACATGAAGAAGAAGGCGCCGCCTCCGCCGAAGGAGGAGCCCAAACCGCTTCCGAAAGACGTGGTCGTGGCTCCCCCTCCACCGAAGGGGTTCCAGGTCCTCACTGCACCCATCAAGGTGCCGGACGTCCTCCCGGATATTGACCTGAACAAAAAGGTCACGGACGAGGCGGACTTCTCCGGCAAGGGTGTTCAGGGCGGTACGTCCAAGGGCGTCGTCGGTGGAACCGGACCGGTCAACACCGACCAGCCATACTTCGAGTTCCAGGTGGAAAAGCAGGTCCAGCAGATTCCCGGCACGGGCAACCTGCGCTATCCGGACATGCTCCGCTCGGCGAACGTCGAAGGCGAAGTGCTCGCCCAGTTCGTTGTGAATGAGCAGGGTCTCTACGAGGCCGGCTCCTTCAAGGTGCTCAAGTCCTCGCACGAGCTCTTCACGCAAGCGGTCAAGAATGCGCTCCCCAACATGCGCTTCTATCCGGCAGAAGTCGGCGGCAAGAAAGTGAAGCAGCTCGTCCAGCAACCGTTCACGTTCTCGCTCACCAAGGGCGAGTAAAACCTTTCCGGAGAAAGAATGGATCTCTCATTGATGGAAATGTGGCGTTCCATGGGCAACTTTGCCCGTGGTATCGTGTTCGTCATGCTCATCATGTCGGTGTATTCGCTGACGATCATGGTTGCCAAGTGGTGGAGTCTCCGGAAGGCGCAGAAGGAAACGCTGAAGTTCGCGCCTGAGTTCTCGCAGTTCCTCGAAGAAGACAACCTCACCGAAGCCATCAAGCTTGCCGAGAGCTACAAGAAGTCGCACGTCGCGCTCGTTCTCGGTGGCGCATTGGGCGAAGTAAAGCCGCTCATCCAGGATGGATCGGTCACGGTGTCGGACATCAACTCGGCAGAGCGCGCGGTCGAGCGCAACATGCTCCTCGAGATCACGAACCTGAAGCGCGGCTTGGCCGTGCTCGCCACGGTCGGCGCTACGGCACCGTTCGTCGGTCTGCTCGGAACCACTATCGGTATCATCAATGCCTTCGCCGGCATGGCCAGCTCCGGTTCGGGCGGTCTCGCGGCCATCGGCGGTGGTATCTCTGAAGCACTCGCCACCACCGCACTTGGTCTTCTCGTCGCCATTCCTGCCGTGTGGGCCTACAACTTCTTCCAGACCAAGATCGACAACCTCACGGTTGAGATGACCTACGTCTCGAAGGAAATGATCGACTATCTCATCAAGGGCGTCTCGGGCGAGTTCGGCCGGTCGCGCTTCACACGCGAGTTCAACGCGTCCTCGGGCGCCAACGCTCCGATCACCTGATCTGGGACATCCCCCATTGCGGAGGTAGTGAACAATGGCAATGTCCGCCGGTGGCGGTGGTGGCGTAAAGGCAGAACCGAACGTGACACCAATGATCGACGTCATGCTCGTGCTGCTGATCATCTTCATGGTCGTAACGCCCGCACTGCTCGCAGGATTCAACGCGGTTCCGCCCGTCGGGCAGAACCTGAAGGATCATCCGGAAGACGCCGAGAACGATCAGGTCCTCGGCATCGACCGCGATGGCAATTACTACTTGAACAAGAAGCCGATTTCCAAGGATGCCATCGCCGAGCAGATCAAGCGCATCTACGAGGTGCGCCAGGTCGACAAGGTGATGTACCTGAAGGCCGACAAGGACCTTCAGTATTCCAAGGTCGTTGATGCCACCGATATGGCCGCCAAGAACGGCGTCCGTCTCATGGCGCTCATCAGCGAGCAAAAGGCGGGAACGGTATCCTCCGTGGCTGGCGACTCTCACCAAAAGGCGGGGCCCTAACCATGGCATTCACCAGTGGTGGTTCAGGGGGCCTGACGAACGAGATCAACGTCACGCCCATGATCGACGTGCTGCTCGTGCTCCTCATCATCTTCATGGCCGCAATTCCAACCATGCGGAAGACGGTGGACGTGCAGCTCCCCGATCCTACGCCGTCGATTGCGCCCGCGAATGCGCAGTCGAATCAGATCGTGCTCGAAGTGCTGGCCGACGGTAGCTACTCCATCAACACTGAGAAGGTGACCGATGATCGACTCGGACCCCGGCTCAAGGAGATCTACGACGGTCGTCCGGAGAAGATCATCTTCGTAAAGGGCGAGCCCACCGTGAAGTACGAGCGGGTTGTGCACGCCATGGATGTCTCGCGCGGCTCAGGCGTGAAGGTCATCGGCATTCCGCCAAAGGACACGCCGGGCGCGGGTAAGTAGTTCAGCGAACTGATCGTCCTGCCGAGAGGCGGACCTATGCGGCGGACGAACCTTTCGAGGCTCGTCCGCCGTATAACGTTTGTACTATTTCGAGAGTCATTAGTGTTAGAGACTGCATGAATTCACCCGACGAAACCCAGCTTCCAGAGCGCCCGAAATACCGGGTGCCTGTTGGCATGCCCCTCCGCGGCGAACATCGCCGTGAGGGCGCGGTGGTCTCGCTCCTCGTGCATTTGGTAATCATCACGCTACTGCTCGTGCCGATCGTACTGTCCCATACGGTCATTCAGCGCATGGAGCAGGGTGCCGGTGGCGCGGGTCCCGCTGGGGGCGGTGGTGGCGGACGTGGCGGAGCGAGCCGCGGCGAAGAGACCGTGCGATACGTACATGTGGCACCCGCGGCAAAGACGCCCACGCCCGCCGTAACGCCTACGCCCACCCCGGTTCCTCCCGTGCCCAAACCGGAAGTGCCGAAGGTGCCGCCACCGCAAATCTCCCCACCCGTGCAGCAGACGCCCGATCAGGCGTCCATCGCGGCGCCCATGCAGACGGTTGCCTCCGTCGCCGGCGCCGGTGCCGGCACTGGCCGAGACGGCACGAATGGGAACGGTCCAGGCAGCGGCGGTGGCGTGGGGTCGGGTACCGGCACAGGGAGGGGCAGTGGCGTCGGTCCTGGAACCGGTGGCGGCCTTCAGGCGAATTATCCGCCTCAACCCATCGAGTTTTTTCTGCCGCCGCTCCCTCCACCGGCAAGCGTACGCGGCTTTCAGTTTATTGCCGAGTTCGACGTGGATTCCACCGGAAAAGTCCTGACCATGGAGTTCACGCACACCAGCGACGGCGGTTACAACCGTCGCCTCGAGTCGGTCTTGCGCTCGATGAAATTCCGCGCGGGTACTCGACCGGACGGAACTCCGATTCGAATGAAGGCACAGGTCGGATACGCCTTCTAGCGTAGCGCGCTTCTCCCTCCTACATTTTGCGGATTGCCCCTGACATGTTACCGGCATCGTTCGGTAACCATCAGGCTTTTTTTTCGTGCCCAGTCGCCGCAACCTGGTCACACGCGTCGCCTCGTTACCCCACGATGAGGCGATCGCTGCACGCAAATCCATCTTACGCGCATCATGACGCAAACGCAGTCCGGACTGTTGACCATCGTTATCGGAGCGAGCGCCGTTGCGCTCCTGTTTGCCATCTTCCTCGCGCGGTGGGTGCTCTCGCGCAGCCGCGGTACGCCGGAGATGCAAAAGATCTCCGACGCCATTCAGCAGGGCGCCGAGGCGTACCTCGCACGCCAGTACAAGACAATCGCCGGTCTATCGGTCGTCGTTGCCGCACTGCTCGGCATCGGCTACGGATTCTTTCGCCACACCACGGCGAACGATCCGGTTCAGGATCCCAAGACGTTCGCCATGTTCGTCACCGCGTCCTTCATGCTCGGCGCAATCAGCTCCGGCATCGCTGGCTACGTGGGCATGTGGGTTTCCATCCGCACGAACATTCGTGTTGCTGCGGCGGCCATGACGTCACTGAACGATGCGTTACAGACCGCGCTGCGTGGTGGCGCCGTGTCGGGTCTCTTCACTGTTGCGATGAGTTTGCTGGGCGTCGGTGGCTTGTTTGCCGCCGTCTCCGCAATGTCACCGGTTGGTATGGATGCGGCCGAGTGGTCGAAGCACGTGCCGTTTCTCATCGTCGGCTACGGCTTCGGTGCATCCTTCGTCGCACTGTTCGCGCAGCTCGGCGGCGGTATCTACACCAAGGCTGCTGACGTTGGCGCCGATCTCGTCGGCAAGGTTGAAGCAGGAATTCCCGAAGACGATCCGCGCAATCCCGCCGTGATCGCGGATCTCGTCGGTGACAACGTCGGTGATTGCGCCGGTCGCGGCGCCGATCTCTTCGAGAGCACGGCCGCTGAGAACATCGGCGCCATGATTCTCGGCGTGCTGCTGTACAAGAGCTTCGGCATCAATGGCATTCTCTTCCCGCTCGTCATCATGGCGCTCGGGTTGATCTGCTCCATCGTCGGCGTGATGGTGGTGAAGACGAAGGAAGACGCCGATCCAATGCAGGCGCTGAACTTCGGCTACTACGTCACTGCATCGCTGGTCACGGTGGTGTTCTTCTTCGCCAGCAAGACGCTGCTGCAGGCGCCGGGCGCGCCGAACGCATGGCTGCATTACTTCTTCTGCGGATTGATCGGCATCGTTACGTCAATCGCGTTCGTGTTCATCACGCAGTACTACACCGAGTATCGCTATCGCCCGGTGTTGAGCATCGCCGAGGCAAGCCAGACCGGACCTGCTACCAACATCATCGCCGGTCTCGCAGTTGGTATGGAGTCCACAGTGCTTCCGGTCATCACGATCGGTATCGCCATCGTTGCGAGCTACTCGCTCGGCCAGACGAGCGGCTTGGTCAACGCGAACGGCGAAGCCATCGGCGGATTGTTCGGCACTGCCGTCGCCACGATGGGCATGCTTGGCACCGCAGGCTACATCCTCGCGATGGACGTATTCGGCCCGATCACGGATAACGCCGGCGGCATCGTGGAAATGTCGCGTCAGCCCGAGTCGATTCGGCAAAAGACCGATCGCCTCGATTCGGTCGGCAACACCACGAAGGCGTTGACGAAGGGTTACGCCATCGGATCCGCAGCACTCGCCGCCTTCCTGTTGTTCTCGGCGTACCTCGACGAGGTGCACAACCTCACCGGTCAGGTGCTGCACGTCGACCTCAGCAAGCCGGTGGTCTTCGTGGCTGGCCTGCTCGGCGCCATGCTCGTGTTCTGGTTCTCTTCGCTCGCCATGACGGCGGTGCGCAAGGCTGCGCAGTCGGTGATCAACGAAGTACGTCGTCAATTCAAGGAGCGCCCCGGCATCATGGAGGGCACCGAGAATCCTGACTACGCCGCGTGCGTGGACATCGTGACCATCGGCGCGCTCAAGGCGATGGTGCTGCCGGGCGCGCTCGTCGTGCTGTTCCCGATCATTGTCGGCGTGGTGTTCAAGAACTTCGGTGGCGCTGGTGAGTTTATGGGCGCCGAGTCGGTCGCAGCGCTGCTCATGGTTGGTACGATCACGGGCATTCTCATGGCCGGCTTCCTGAACAACGGCGGCGGTGCGTGGGACAATGCGAAGAAGTACATCGAGACTGGTGCGTACGGCGGAAAGCGTTCCGAGGCGCACAAGGCAGCAGTGGTGGGTGATACGGTCGGCGATCCATTCAAGGATACGGCTGGCCCGTCGCTGCACGTGCTCGTGAAGTTGCTCAGCACAATCACACTGGTGCTGGCTCCGCTGTTCATCTGATTCTGCCGTCCTTGGCGAAGCGAGGGACCTGCTTCTCTCGGGACGAAAGCAGGTCCTTCGCTTTGCACAGGACGACATGAACTCATTGTTTGCACGAAAGCCGATCGCGGCCCACGAGGAAAGCGCGCATGGACTCAAGCGTGTCCTCGGTGCCGGAGACCTCATCATGCTCGCGATCGGCGCGGTGATCGGCGCCGGAATATTCTCCTCAATCGGCACGGCGGCAGCGGGTGAGGTTCGGGCGAACGGCGAGGTACTTCGCTACGGCGCCGGCCCGGCGCTGGTCTACTCGTTCATCCTCCTTGGCTTCGTTTGCGGACTCGCGGCGCTCTGCTACGCCGAGCTCGCGTCGATGATTCCGCAGGCCGGAAGCGCGTATGCGTATTCGTACGCGACGCTCGGCGAATTCATCGCGTGGATCATCGGCTGGGACCTGATCCTCGAGTACGCCGTTGGCAATGTGGCGGTGGCCGTGGCGTGGGGTGGGTATTTCGTTTCGTTGATGTCAGGTTTTGGCGTGACCTTTCCGCCTTGGCTGACGCACGGGTATCGAGCCGTTTCGCTGAGCGCGGATCCCGCTGTTTCCGGCTTGATGCAGAGCGCGCCACACATTGGCGGGATTCCGATCCTCGTCAACATTCCGGCGTTCGCGATCGTCGCGTTGATCACCTGGCTCCTCATGCTGGGAGTGAAAGAGAGCGCGCGAGCGAACAACATCATGGTCGTGATCAAGCTGATCGTGCTCACCCTGTTCGTAGTCATCGGGTCGATGCACATCAACACGGCGAACTACACGCCCTTCGCACCGAACGGTTGGCGAGGTATCCACCAGGGTGCGGCCATCGTGTTCTTCGCCTATATCGGCTTCGACGCCATTTCAACGGCGGCTGAGGAGACGAAGAACCCCCAGCGTAACCTGCCGATTGGCATCCTTGGCGGGCTGGCGATCTGCACGCTCATCTACGTCATCGTCGGCTTCGTGGCGACGGGACTCGTTCCGTACGAGCAACTCCGCGCTTCGGATCCGCTCGCGAAGGCGCTCGATGTCGCCGGCCTCCAGACTGCCAGCTGGATCGTGAGTTTCGGTGCTGTCGTGTCGCTCAGTGCCGTACTGCTGGTGTTCCAGTACGGCCAACCGCGCATCTTCTATGCGATGGTGCGCGATGGA
>JBBQHJ010000147.1:0-10901 GCA_038323865.1 Gemmatimonadales bacterium | reverse complement strand
GCGGCGGCGTGCCGGCATCTTCTGCCCGTGCCTACCGCTGTCCGAACGCGGCGCTCGACGACAGCGCGACGCTCACTCGGCCCACCCCCGACGATGCCCGCACTCGAGGCGCGGCGGACACGTCGCCAAGTTCGATCTCGTCGCCCGAACCCGCCGACGCGGAATGGCGCACCTCACGCCCGTCGATTCGCAGCGACACTGTGCCAACGCCCGACACGAGCCGTGCCGAACGGCCTCCCGGAGAATCGATGGCGATGTCACCGACCGATGTCTGGACGTCGAGATCCGCTGTCTCCGGCATCGTCACGTCCCAGTCACCGCGGCAGCGCCGACCGTGGGGTGTTGCCAGCAGCACATCACTCGTGGTCGCGACGGTTACGCACCCCGCAGGCTCACTTCGCACCGTCCATTGGACTGAGTCGGCCGACAGGACAACGCGCACGCGAACGTTGCCGACGCCTGCATGCAATGCCAAGCGGGTCCCGCCAGCGACCGTACCGCTACGGTCCGGCGCCTGAGATGCGTCCGGCGCTCCAGACGGCAACGCGACGCAACCCGCCAGCGCCATCATCCACGCCGATCCTAAAACATGAATACGGTTCATGTATTAGAACGTATGGTCGCTGGTGCGCCCACGTCAAGTCTCGCTGGCCACCCGCGCACGAAGTTTGGTCCGACGTGGCTCTGGCGGTGGATGAAGTCAAAAGGAATGTGCGTCAGCTTCGCCGACGATCCCGAGCCGCCGGCGTGGATCGTCACGGCAGCCGTGCGCCACTCGCCACGCGGATCACAATGTGATTTCGCGTCTCAGGCACGACGAGCCGCACCGTGAGCGCGCCGTGTGGAACGGGCGACGTTCGTGTCTACGGAGTCTTCTTCAGCCTCTCCAGCGCGCTCTTTGCTTGCGAATCCTTCGCGTTGACCACCAACGCCCGCTCCAGCGTCGCAATGGCTGCCGCTGTGTCGCCCGTAGCCAGCAGCGCGTTCGACGCCTGCCGTAACGCAAAGCCGGATTGCGGAGAGAACGCGATATTGAGCTTGTACAGGCGCACGGCATCGGCCAGTCTGCTGCGCTCCTGCAGCACTCCGGCGACGTCGGCCAGCGGCACTTCGCCAAAGTCATAGGCCGCGCTGCCGTAATACCGGGTCCGCAGCGCCCGATACGCCGCTTCCGTAGAATCCACACCGCCGGCGTCGTAGGCGGCGAGCAGAACCTGCTGAAGCGGCCGAGGCTGCGCGATCCCACGATGACATGTCGCACAGGTGACGACGATGGGCGGCGTACGGCGGTCAGCGAGCTTGGTGAGATGATCGCGATTGATGGCGACGACCATCCGCATCATCTCCCGTGCTTTCAACTTTGTCGGATTCGAGTCCGATGAAAAGTCGATGGTTTCGAACGGCGTCGTTTCTCCTCCGACGTGGCAATAGGCGCAGCGCACGCCAAGTGCACGCGTGAAGCCAGCCATGGTATCGAGCAGCGCTCTGGCAGGCATGTCCGACCGTAGCACGGAGACGTTCTTGAGCGGCATCGTTGGTGGCCACTGGCCAGCTGCCTTCGACGGCAATAGACACATGACAACCATGGCAATGGCGACCCATGCAGAAACGCCGCGCCGCCATTTTCCTGAAACTCTCATGGCCTGGTTGTGTTGAGGTGGGCGAGCCGTCGCGTCATTTCGCGTGCGCTCGCGCTTCTTGGGAATTGTGCCAACGCGCGTTGATACACGTCGATTGCGCCAGGCGTATCGTTGGCCAGCGCGAGTGTCTCACCGAGCGACTCGAGGACCCCAGGCACGTCGCCGTACAGCTCCGCGTTCGCACTGAGGATCGTCACCGCGTCACGAAGCTCGCCGCGCTCTGCCAGCTGGTGCCCGATGACGTCGAGTTGGCCAGCGGTGAACCGGAAGCGCACCGGCGTTTCGGTCATGAGAGCTTTATAGGTGTCGATGGCGGCGGCGACGCCGCGAGCGCGCAGGACCTGGTTGATCGTATCCGAGGCGCCTGGAGGCGATCCGATGCCAAGCCGGCGACTCGTGTACGACTCGTGCTGTGCGTCCAGCTCGAGCAGAATATCGACACTGTCGGACAACATGTTCGTGACCGGATTGTAGGACGGGTTGAACTTGTTGTCTCCCGCAATGCCGAAGTCACGCCTGCTGAGACGAAGCTCTGCGGAGAATGCGGTGCTGAGATTGCCGCCACCAGTGGTGCGCGGCGAGAGCAACATGCGCGCGGGAAATGCGATGTGACGGGTGACGCCATGCATGGTCAGACTGCCGCGCACGCGCGCTCCGCCGCGAATCGGCGTGACCCGATCACTCGTGAACTCGATGGTCGGGTATGTCTTGGTGTCGAAAAAGTCCGGGCTGCGCAGGTGATCGTCCCGAAACGTCATGTCGGTCGTCAGGCTCGTCGCGTTGATGACGACGGACACGGATGAGCGTTCCGGATGCAGCGTGTCGCAGACGATCGAACCCTCGTAGCTGGTGAATCGGCCCCGGACCTTCACCGCGCCGATGATGGTCGCCGCAAATGCGATCGTCGAGTGCATCGCGTCCACGTCGAACCGTTGCCGCGCGATCTGCGCGGCAGTCTGCCCTCCGGCCTCCTGGCCAAGGAGGCAGACACACGCAATCGTCGCCAATCTTCGATTCTCTCGCACGATGCCTTGGTGTTAGTGACGGACCTAGTCTGTAGGCCCGGCGCGCGCGAAGGATCATGGTCCAGCAAGGACTGTGTCAGGAAACGATGGGCATGCGCCCCGGCTTTCAGTGCAGGTTAGCATTGTATAATGCGCCCGTCCGTGGTTCGTCCGACGATCATTGCCGTCTTGCTGGGACTGGCGGCGGTGTTCGCAGCGATCATCGCCACGCAAGCGGTTTCGGCATCACGCGATCGGCGAGCAACCGTGGAGCGTGTCCTCCAGGACTACGCGGCGCTGGGGGCGGAGGGCGTCGCGCAACGGCTCAGGAGCTCGTTTGGCAATCGGCTGACAACTGTTCTGTCGGCGGGTGCGGGAGACCCGGGCGACGGCACCGTGTTCGCTGCTGCATACCGTGAGGCATTCTCGACGTCCGGACACAACGCTGCGAACGATGTGAGTCATTTCCGGCGGATCGGGTCTGGGGATGCACTCGCACCTGCGATACGCGCATTCACCGCGGCACTTCCGTCATATGTGTACTTCGGGATGCGTTGGATCCCGACGGCGGACGGCGAGCAGCTGCTTGTGTTCCAACCGATGACATCGGCCACCGCCGTCGCCGCATCATTCACGCTGTCGCGCGAGGCGCTCTCGACGGTCATCGCGGCGCTTGTCGCGAAGGATCGTGTGCTTCCAGCCAGTCTCACGCACGGTGCGTCGCTCGACGGTGGTGTTGGTCTCCGCATTTCGAGTGGGCATCAGCTGCTCGTCAACCGCCACTTCGACCAGTCATCGCCGTATCGGTCGCAGCTTCCGCTTGGGCAACCCTACGGCGACCTCTCGGTCGACGTCAGCTTGAGCGAATCCATTGCGCCATCGCTCATCATTGGAGGCCTGCCTCGCTCGCGCGTTGCACTCCTCGTCGCACTCGTCGTCCTCACGATCGCACTGACCGCGGCGGCCGGCGATCAACTCCGCCGTGAGCTCGTGCTGTCCCGCCTTCGCGATGATTTTGTCTCCAGTGCGTCGCATGAGTTGCGCACGCCGCTCGCACAAATCCGGCTGTTCGCGGAAACACTGCGACTTGGGCGCGTGCGCTCGGCGGATGAGGGCGACAAGTCCCTTGCTATCATCGAGAACGAATCGCGCCGGCTGGAACATCTCGTCGAGAACTTGCTGTATTTTTCGCGAGCGGAGCGGAGTGGAATGCACTTGGCTCGCGAACTCACCGACGTCTCGTTGTTGATTGACGACGTGGTGACGGGCTTCGCGCCGCTGGCGGCGCGAACAGCGTGTACGATCGCCGTCGAGCTCGAGCGCGATGCAATCATGCCGGTCGACCCATCGGCGATTCGGCAAATCGTGTTGAACCTGCTCGACAACGCCGTAAAGTATGGTGGCAGCGGGCAGGTCATCACGGTGGGGCTCACGTTCACCGAGACTGAATGCCGCATCGACGTCATCGACCAGGGCACTGGTATTCCCGTTGACGAACGCGCGCGCGTGTGGGAGCGCTTCTGGCGTTCGGATTCTGCTCGCCGGTCCGGCGTGACCGGCACGGGAGTCGGTTTGGCGATCGTCAATGACCTCGTGCGTCTGCATGAGGGAACGGCCTCTGTCGCATCGTCACCCACGGGAGGGGCGTGCATCGTCATTCGGCTGCCGCGCCGGACAGCGTGAACAGGGTTCTTGTGATCGAAGACAACAGCGATCTCGCGTACGGTCTGCGCAACAATCTCGAGATCGAGGGCTACGAGGTGGAGTTGGCCGTCAATGGCGCATTCGGGCTGGCGTTGACGGCAGAGCGCAGGTTTGACCTCGTCATTCTCGATCTTATGATGCCGGACGTGGATGGCTTGCGGGTACTCAAGACCATACGCGACCGAGGGGATCGAACGCCCGTGCTGATTCTCACGGCCCGTGGGCAGGAAGAGGACAAGGTGCGTGGTCTTCGCCTTGGCGCGGACGACTATGTCACCAAGCCCTTCGGCGTGCTGGAACTGCTTGCTCGTATTGAGGCTTTACTCCGCCGCGCGAGGCCCGAACGTCCGGCGGGCACTCCCGTTCGTATCGGTGACGTCGTCATCGACCCTGCCTCTCGCGTTGCTCGACGTGCCGACGTCGATATTCCGCTGGCGCCCAAGGAGTTCGATCTGTTGTGGGCGCTCGTCGAAGCGGAAGGCGCCGCGGTCAGTCGCGACCGTCTCATGGAGCGCGTGTGGGGCTACGGCGCGGACGTACTCAGTCGCACGGTCGATACGCACATCGCCGAGCTGCGTCGCAAACTGGAGACAGGCGCTGGAGCCCCGGTGCACATCGTGACCGTCCGTAAAGTAGGATATCGGCTCGAGCGTTAATCGAGCACGGGCGGCGCCACTGATTAGGTAGACGCTCGCAAGTTGCTCGTGAGCTCGTGCGTCCCATGATCACGAGCACTCCTGACGCAACGGTCGTGTTAGGCCGCACGGTGTGACGCCCAGGTTCTGAAAGTAGCGGGACAGCATGGCCCGCTTCGCGTCACACCCGCTTGATGGCCCCGCATCCTCCGCGGCTTGCGATCTTTGCATCGAGCCGGTTCCAGAGATCCATGCTCTCGAGGTCGACGAGCGTGTAGAACCTCGCCACATCCGAATAGACCTTGCTGCTGGCATGGCTCGTACGGCCCGCGGCCAAGTCATCGCACCGGTTCACGAGCGTCCAGTCCGTGAGCTGTGTGATGCTCAATTCCCACGGCGTGCGGCCAATGCCAGACAGCCGCTGTGCCCGCGTGAGCGCCGGAGAAAACCGCGCCTGATACGTTGCCTCATCGATGAGCAGCGCGGACGCAGGAATTGTCGGTGTGGCGGTGGCCCAGGCTCTCGAGTACGGATTGTCGCCATGGTCGAGATACTTGCCCTCCGTGGGAAAGTACGGCGTCGCATGCTGCTCGACCACGAGGTAACGCACGGGAATATTCACGGCGCGCAACACTGCCATCATGAACTGGTTGGTGCCGGGGCAACCGACCGTCCAATGCGAGAAGAGCGGCGGCGTGTAGCCGCTGCTGTTCGCCGTGCCGGCGATGATACGGGAGACCGGCGCCGAACCGCGATACTGCCAGTGCAGGAAAACGTTCCGTGCGGTAAAGTCGTCGCCGAAGTGCGACATGTTGCTGCGCTCCCATTCAAGGAGGCGGACGATCGTCGTCAGTCGGTCACCTGCGACGATGCCGTTGCTTGCCAGGAAGCGCGCCGCCACCGCGGGCGGCGCTGGCAGCACATAGCTCACCGCGAGTGTGGGGTCGCTCAGCGACGGGTCGGTGGACGGATTGTCGTAGACGGCGTATCCGCTGACCGACGTGCCGAATACGTTCTTCTTGTAAAGAAAGAACGCGCGCGAATCCAGCAGGACGGCAAGATCCGTCGGCGAATAGTTCGCGATGGACCAGGGGAGGCCATTCGTCATCTCGAGCATCAGCGACCGGCCGACCGACGCGAAATACAGCGCACGGGCGTCTCCCGGTGACAGCACGGTCACTGCGGGAGCATCGTCGCCACTGAGAGTGGCGACCTGATTCGTTGGCGGATCAGCGAGTGGCGGTTCCGCGGCCGCGACCGCGACCGCCTGCTCGAGCGCCGCCTTGTTCGAGGAGGACCATGACGGGTATGGCAGCGGCCCTGAACCGTCACCCTCATCCCACACGACGGCTGCGGCGAGCGCTGGATGTTGCTGGAGCCACGGTGCGACTGTTCCCGGCGTCGGTGCCATCGCGGAGTCGGACTTGCTACAACCAGCGGTGGCCACGGACAACATCAGGAATGCGGTCGCGGCGACGCGGAAGCCAGCCTGTCGGTGACTCGATAGCATCGATCCTCACGTGTGTTTGGCTGTTATACCTGCGCACCGCACCGTGCGTCACACCGCTCCGCGCACCCGTTCGCGAAATCACGTGGCGAAGTGCGTCACGGGACACCGAGTCCGACGTGAAGCGCAGGGATGATCGCCTGGACACCTTCCGGTGTCGGAGTCTCCAATCGCAGGCGCGCCGATGCAGTGCGCGCGTCGTGGACCCGCACCATCGCGCGATCGACGCTCGTTAGACAGCGCTGGTAATCTTGCGAATCTCCTCGAGAAGGAGCCGCGCTTGGCCGCTGATCTGCAACACGCCGCGTCACGTTCGCGACCGGCGCACTCTATTGAATGGCCGGTCTGCACGTGCAGCCATCGCATCCTTCCGCGGAATGCCGATCCGCTAGCAGGTCACAATGTGCGGGGCGCCTCGGTAGAATCGAAGTTGCGCACTTTCGTCGATCTCACAGGATCACGTCCCTGAACGACAAATCGCCGCCGACCCTGAGGCCGGCGGCGACGTGCGTTCGAACAATCGAGCTTACTTGATCGAAGCGAGTTCGCGCTTCGCCGGCTCGTACATCGGGTATTCCTTCAGCACCGCGCCGAACAGCTCAACGGCCTTCGGATCCTTCTTGTCCTTGAGGTCGAGCGCCTTGCCGTACATCACGGCCACGCGCATCGGAAGCTTCGGCTGCGGGCCAGTGGTGACCGGGGCATACGACGTCTTCTCGGTGCCGGCCTGCTGAGCGCCGGTCTTGCTCGGCATCACGGGCGTCGCATCGCCAACGCGGTGCGCAGGCAGGTGTAGGCCAGTGTTCATCTTTCCAGCGAGGCTCGTGATTGCCGTCATGATGTTGTCGGCCTTGTCATCCACGCGCTCGGTGTACTCGATCTCACCCGTCTCGACGTTTACTGCACGTGCGTCGATGCGGAAGTTCGACTTCGGATCAACCATGAAGCTGCCGAAGATCATGTGCTGCGCACCGAGCAGCTTGCCGACCTTGATGGCAGTCGCTTTATCGACGTTGCCATTGGTCACGAGCTTCTGCTCGTCCACAAGCGCCTGTACCTGATCGCGCTCAATCACGCGGATGTTCGGATTCGCCGCCATCTCAGTAACGAGAATCGCAGGGACCGACTTAGTGAGCCCGTCGTAGTCACGGGCGTCCTTACCGAACGCGCCGTTCTGGAAGACGAGGATTGCCAGTGTCGGCTTCCCCTCCTTCTGCGCTTGCACGGCGGCACGGGGAGCAACAAGGCCGAGCACGGCTGCGGCCAACGGGACGAAACGGGTCATGCGGGTCATGGTCTCCTCCGAGACACTAACTGATTTAACGAACCCTATCCACCAATTTCCAAGCTCATGCCTTCTGCTGCGGCAACCACCTCGAGCTTGGCACCTCTCTCCTTCACCATCGCACGGCACTTCTCCACACACCGGTCCACATCGTCGTCCGTACGCTCGGGGCGGTGGTGGAAGAGCACCAGCTTCTCCACACCAGCCTCCAGCGCGAGCTCCACGGAGTCTTCGTGCGTGGAATGTCCCCAACCAATGAATGATTCATATTCCTGTGCTGTGTACATCGTGTCGTGCACCAGGATGGCTGCACCGCGAGCGAACTCCACGAACCGCTCCCGCCAACCCTGCTTGTCTTCATACATGGCGCGGGGATTCAGTTCGTTGTCTGAGACATAGACGAGTCCACGCTGCCAATCGTTACCATCTGTGAACCGGTACCCCAATGCCCCCCCAGGGTGCCGCACTTCTATCGCTTCAACCTCGTAGCCCCGGCACTCCCGGCGCTCCTCGGCCAACTCCTCAAAATCAACCCGGGCCTGCAACTCCTCGAAGGTCACCGGAAACACCACCGGCGACATCTGGTCCCGCACTACCCGGTCAATACTCATCGAGAGCGACTTCGAGCCCCAGATGGTGAAGTGATTCCCCTTCCGAAACAGCGGCGCGAAAAACGGGATCCCCTGGATGTGGTCCCAGTGCGCGTGAGTCAGGAAGATGTCTCCCTTGATCGGCGCACCGTTCGCGCTTTCCATCAGTGAGCGACCGAGTTCCCGGATTCCAGTTCCCGCGTCGAGGATCACCAACCAGCCGTCGTCTGTCCGCAGCTCGATGCAGGGCGTATTGCCTCCGTACCGAACCGTGGTGGGACCCGGGCTGGGGATGGAACCGCGCGTTCCCCAGAAGCGAAGCGTCAACGGCATTCCCGCGTAGCTCCGTCGTTCGAGGGACAGTATGCAACAATTCTTTCCGATACCGCGATGGAGCTGGTCACTGGGCTGCCGTGATTCGAGTCACACCCGTACCTGAGCCCGCTTTTCCAGGGCGTCCTTGTCCGCAATCGCAATTCGGCGTCGTTCCACGCGGATAAGGCCGGACTCCTGAAAGTCCTTCATCGAGCGCGACACCGTCTCGCGGCTCGCGCCGATCATCTGCGCGATCGTCTGATGCGTCAGAACCTTGTCGATGGTCACGCCGTCACTTTCCGCCGCTAGATCGAGGAGCAGTCGCGCAATGCGGCCGGGCACGTCGAGTAGCACGAGCCCACCGATCTTTTCGTCTGCGCGTCGCAAGCGCGTGGAGAGTTCCTGCAGCAGCGCCCATCCGACGCTCGGATTCGCATCCACACGACGACGGAAATCCTCGCGCCGCAGAACGAGCAGCTGCGAGTCTTCCATGGCAATGACGTGGGCAGAGCGCGGCTGATCGTCGATCAACGCGAGCTCGCCGAAGTGCGCTCCAGCATCGAGAACGCCGAGGATGACCTCGCGTCCGTCTTCTCCTATAAGGACCACTTTGACGCGGCCACTTCGGAGGATGAAAAGCGAGTCACCCGGATCATCCTGGAAGAGGATGACACTGCCCTTTGGGTATGACTTCTCCCGCACAAGCTCACCAAACCGGGCAAGCTCGTCGCGGTCGAGGCCGTGAAACAGCGGGACAGTAGCGAGGAAGTCGGCGGTGTTAGCGATCATATCGGGGCTAACGTACGTAAAGCTCATGGGACTGTCAAACGAGCAAACCCTTGTCGGCTTGTCTTTTAGGCCTGCTTCCGGGTATATTCACAAGCTGATTTCTATTCTGATCTTTCAGGCCAGGCAGGGCTCCAATGAAGACCGATATCCATCCAGAATACGCCACCGCCAAGGTGGTTTGTGCATGTGGCAGCACCTTCGAGACGCGTTCAACCGTCGCGGAGATCCATACGGACGTGTGCGCCGAGTGCCACCCGTTCTACACCGGCAAGCAGCGCTTGCTGGACACCGCTGGTCGCGTCGAGCGGTTCCGCCAGAAGTACCAGGCCAAGCCCGTAGCAGAAGCCTCGAAGGAGAGCTGATCTCTGGGCCTCCGCGAAATGGTGGGCGACGCCGTCGCCCGCGCGGAGGAGGTCGAACGGCTGCTCTCCAATCCCGACACGTTCGGCGACGCTACCAAGGTCGCCGAACTGGGACGGGAGCACCGCCGCCTCCAACCGGTCGTCGAGCTGGCAGGTCAGCTCACGAAAGCGGTGAACGAGCTCGCTGAAGCCCGCGAGCTCGTTTCTATTGACGACGCAGAAATGGCCGCTGAGGCCGCGCACGAAGTCACGCGCCTCGAAGCCTCCATCGCCGATCTCGAGGTGCGGCTCAAGCCCGCCCTCCTGCCACACGATCCGCTCGACGATCGCAACGCCATCGTCGAAATCCGCGCCGGCACGGGCGGCGACGAAGCAGCACTCTTCGCCGCCGATCTCTTTCGCATGTATACCCGGTACATCGAAACGCACGGTTGGAAGCGCGAACAGATCTCGTACTCCGAAGGCACACTCGGCGGAGTCAAGGAAGCGGTGTTCAAGGTGTCCGGCGCCGGAGTATTCGGGGCCATGCGCTGGGAGAGCGGCGTGCATCGCGTGCAGCGCGTGCCCGCCACCGAAACGCAAGGACGCATTCATACCTCCGCGGCAACGGTCGCGGTGTTGCCCGAAGCGGAAGAAGTCGACGTCAAGATCGAGGACAAGGACATCCGCATCGACGTGTTTCGCTCATCTGGCCCGGGCGGCCAGAGCGTGAACACGACGGACAGTGCCGTACGCATTACACACATGAAGAGCGGACTCGTGGTGTCGCAGCAGGATCAGAAGTCGCAGCTCCAGAACAAGCTCAAGGCCATGGAAGTGCTGCGCGCTCGCTTGCTCGATCTGCGCGTCTCAGAAATGGAAGCGGCGCGCTCGAAGATGCGGAAGTCGCAGGTTGGCACGGGTGATCGTTCGGCGAAAATTCGCACGTACAACTATCCGCAGAGCCGCATCACCGATCATCGCATCGGCTACACCACGCACGATTTGCAGGGCGTGATGAACGGCAACATCGAGGCGATCATCGATGCACTCAAGCTGGCCGATGTGGAGGAACAGCTGGGTGAATAACG
>JBBQHJ010000146.1:0-10912 GCA_038323865.1 Gemmatimonadales bacterium | reverse complement strand
AAGGAGAACACGCTCAAACGCAGTGATCTCCTCGACTTCGAGAAGGTGTACAACCGGAAGAACCGCAACGCGCGCAAGGAGAGCGAACGGTTCAAGTCGTTCACGTACGAAGAGCTGAGCAAGCGCGACAAGCTCAATCTGGACATCTTCTGGCTCAAGGACGACGCGCTGGAGGAGTCGGCGAACTTGCCGTCACCGGACGTCATCGCAGCCGACATCATGGCTGATCTCGAGGCCGCGCTGGATCAGTTCGCGGCGATCGCTGATGACTTGAAACGCGGAACGGTCTCGTGAAGGGCGTACTCGGGTATGCAGACACGGATCATCCTTCCAACTCGACGCCGAGTCCGTCGGCGATTCGATTGACGAATGCGAAGTAGCCGACGATCGCGCAGGCATCGTGTATACCCCTGTCGTCGAAACCGGCGTCACGCAGCCGCGCGATGTCCGCGCGCGTCACCGTGGCGGGCGCTCGCGTGACGAGGTCTGCGTACGCCACAAGCGCTCGCTCGCGTTCCGTCAGGCCCGCGTCGATCGGGCTCGGATCGAGAAGCCGCATACACAGCGCCGCTTGTTCTTCGGGCGCCATTCCATCGGACGTCAGAATGAGACGGAGACCCGCTCCGTGATGGTGAATTCAATACGGGCAGTGATTCAAGCCTGAGACTCGAAGCGCGATCACCTCCCGTTCGCGCCGCGACAGCGGACCGGGCCCGTGCATCAGCGCCCGATACAGGTCGAGGTGCCCGCGCATGACGGCGGGATGCAGCGCGTGAATCTGGATGATGTTGTCCGGATCGTCCACGCGTTCCGACGAATCAAGCTCGGCGTCCGGCCGGTATCGGATGAATGCCATTACGGAGCGCCCTTAGGGGCCAGAAGCACGCGCTCGACCAGTTTGCGGTTCGCGTCGCTGGCCCAGTCGGTGACGAAGTGTGTCGAGCGAATCTCACCGTCGGCGGAGATGAGGAACGTCTGCGGCACGCCGCGGACCTGGTAGCCGTTCATGATTTCGGACTTGAGGTCGTGGAGAATGTCAAAGGTCAAATGATGTTCCGCGGCGAATTCGCGGATCAACGACTCGTTCCCCTCGTCGTCAATGCTCACGGCTACGACTCTCAAACCGCGATCCTTATACGCGTCGTACAGACGCTGCATGCTCGGCATTTCTTCGCGACACGGGTCGCACCAGGTGGCCCAGACGTTCAGCAACACCGGCGACCCGTGATAGTCGGCGATCGTGCGCGGTTTTGGCGGTGTGTCGAGCGTGACGGCAACGAACGGCGGCGCCATCGCGCCGGAGTGGACGGGCGGCGGCAAGTTCGCTGCCGCCACGCGATACGCGACGTACAGCGCCGACGCCGCGGCCATGGACAGTCCAGCGCGAAGTACCCACCGTCGAACTGAGGTCACGGCCGAGGACGATCCACCTTGGCCAACGCGTCGAGAATCATCTCGTTCGTGGGCCGGATCTTGTAATTCACCTCCGTGAACTTCCAGCGCACCACGCCCTGACGGTCAATCACGTACGTGGTGGGATGTGGCCATCCCTGCCCGCTCGGGTTGAGCAGCCCGTACCGATCAATCACGCGGTGTCCCGGATCCGACAGAAACGTGAAGTCCGCCTTCACACCATCGGTGGCGATCTTGTCCGCCATCTTTTGCAGCAGCTCGCGATTGTCTATCGCGAGCGCGAGCAGTTCCACATTTCGCTTGCCGGAGTCGTCGAGGAGCGCTTTCAGCTTCACGAGCTGATCTGTGCACCATGGTCACCAGTGGCCTCTATAGAAGACGAGGACGACTGTTTTCTTGCCCCGAAATTGCGACAAGGTGACCGTCGCACCATCCTTGGTTTCCAGAGTGAAGTCCGGCGCCGTAGCACCAACGCTGACCCGGCCGGTATCGAGGGTCGCCAGCCCCGTGCCATCTTTTGGCCCGAGTGTAGGAGGAGCGCCCTGCCCCGCCAAAGGGGATGAGGCCATCGCAAGTGCGACGGCAACCGACATGACGAGCGAGCTCGAGACGCGCCAATGAAGATGAGGCAAGTGATACGCTCCTGACCGTATGCGGTATGGGTGGTGCCGTCCGGTTCCTTGATAACATATGCTACAGGCAACCATGTCGCAGCCCGCGATCCGCATCACCAACCTCCGCAAGAAATACGGCGATCACCTCGCCGTCGATGACGTCTCGCTCGACGTTGAACCCGGTGAGATCTTCGGACTCGTCGGGCCCAATGGTGCGGGCAAGACAACTACGATGGAATGCGTCGAGGGTATTCGCACACCGGACGGCGGCACGATCAGTGTCCTCGGCCTCGATCCGGTGCGTGATGTGTATGCGCTTCAGGAGCGCATCGGAGTTCAGCTCCAGCAGGCGCAGTTGCAGAAACGAATCAAGGTGTGGGAAGCGGTTCATCTCTGGTCGTCGCTCTACGGCAAGCAACTCCAGAACGGCGACCAACTCCTCGATCAGCTCGGCCTCGCAGAGAAGCGCAACGCGTGGTTCATGAATCTCTCGGGCGGGCAGAAGCAGCGACTCTTCATCGCCCTCGCATTGATCAATGAGCCGGAAGTCGTCTTCCTCGACGAACTCACGACAGGACTCGACCCGCAGGCACGTCACGCAATCTGGGATCTCGTGCGCGACATCCGCGCGCGGGGCCGCACGGTCTTTCTCACCACGCACCTGATGGAAGAGGCCGAACGGTTGTGTGATCGTGTCGCGATCATCGAGCATGGGCGCGTGGTGGATCTCGGTGCACCGGCTGCACTCGTCAACCGGCACTGCCCGGAACGCCGAGTGGTGTTGGTGACAGAAGATCCAGCCGCATCGGAAGGGCTTGCTCGCGTTCCACGTCTCATCAATCTCGAACGCGACGGAACCCGGTATACACTGTTCGGCACGGGAGAAGAATTTGTCAGTGACGTGATCGCGTGCTTGTCTGAACAACACATTCGCGTGACGGACTTCCGCACGATCCTGCCGACGCTCGAGGATGTGTTCCTCAAACTCACCGGCCACTCCATCAGAGACTGAGGCGACTCGACATGCGCGGACTCTGGGAGCTCACCTGGCTCGAGATCAAGATTTTCATCCGCGAGCCACTCGGCGCGATTGGACCGTTCATTCCCGTCATTCTCTTCGTGCTGTTCGGTCGCATGATCTCGCGGAACTCGATTGCGACGTCCGCCACGCTGCCATCTACCAGTGCATTCAGCGCCGGTACTGTGCCTGTGCTCGTGTCGCTGCTCATCGCCGTGAGCGCAGTGCTGTCGTTGGTGACGATCATTGCCATCTATAGAGAGGGCGGCATCCTCAAGCGGCTGCGCGCCACACCACTCAGGCCGGCAACGATTCTCACAGCACATGTGCTGGCAAAGCTGCTGCTCACCGCCGTCACGATCATCCTGCTCCTGCTCGCCGGCAAGCGATACTTCGTGCTGGGACCACAGGTGTCGTTGCTCAGCTTTGCAGGCGCACTGTTCATCAGCGCGTGCAGCATCATGTCGCTGGGTTTCATCATTGCCAGCATCGTTCCCACGGCGCGCTTTGCACAACCGGTCGGTGCGCTCGTGCTGTATCCCATGATCGGGTTATCTGGACTCTTTGTCCCGGTAGCATCGTATCCGCCGCTGCTCGGTGCCGTGGCGCGCGCACTCCCGCTCACCTATGTCGTTTCGCTTTTGCTCGGCATCTGGCGCGGCGAAGGATGGATGGCGCACGCGGGGGACGTCGTCATGCTACTGGTAATTTTCCTTGTTGGCCTGGGCGTGTCGTCAAAGGTGTTCCGCTGGGAGTGAGGTAGTCTGAGCGCTCAGTGCGCAACGCCCAGTTTGCATTTGCCAACCTTGCCTGAGGAGAAATAGAGGACGTTCGGCGCCTCGGACCGCGCGACCGCGATGTCAGGACGGCCGTCCTTGTCAAAGTCTCCCACGGCTATGCCGTACGCCGTCCCCTTCGAATCGCCGACGGAGACAGGAGTGAACTTCCTGCCCGTTCCGTTGTTGAAATACACGGTGGACGGCGCCGTGACGTTGCCGACGATGAAGTCCGGAGTTCCGTCGCAGTCAAGGTCAGCGATGGTCAACGCATACGGAACGATCGACGTGTCGCCGATTTGAACTGGTGGGGCAAAGGTTCCGTCGCCGTGACCGAAGTAGATGGCGATGCCGTTCGCTTCGTCGATCACCACCACGTCGAGCTTGCCGTCGTGATTGAAGTCCGCCGCCTCGGCAATCCGGATCTGCGCGTTCAATGGGCCGAATGCCACGCTCGACATGTGCGTGAGGTCGCCGTTCTTCGCGCCGAGGTACAGTCGGCTTTGGCCACCGTTACGGTGCGGCACCAGGAGATCGGGGATTCCATCGCGATTGAAGTCGGCGGCTGTGATCGTCGTGGCCGGCTCCTGTGAGAAGCCGATGCAGTCGGCACCGAACGTTCCGTTGCCCTGATTCAGGCAGATGTAGTTGAAGCCCGTCGTCTGGCCGTAGCGGTTGGCCGCGATGATGTCGGGCTTGCCGTCGCCATTCATGTCGGCCACGGTGGCGTTCCGCATTGGCCACTCGGGACGCCCGTACGACGACCCGACGGTGAAGTGTCCCGTACCGTCATTCAGGTACACGAGCTTCGGACTTGGCGCGTCGTTGCTGATGACGACATCGAGATCACCGTCGCCATCCAGATCCACGAGGCGACCCGAGTATGATTTGTCGGAGGCGGTACCCATGTCGTACGCCTCGCGAATTCCGCCCTTGCCGTCGCCGATGAGCACGCGGTTCACCAGTGGCCAGTGGCGGCCCTTGGCGAGAACGATGTCGAGGTTGCCGTCGCCGTTCAGGTCACCGAAACTCGCGTTGGCCGACGTTTCGGATGTCGTCTCGAGGAAGAGCACCCGGTCGTATCGAGGATATTCGACGATCACGGCGGCCGTCAGGACGCCACCTGCCACGAGGATGGCACCAGCCGTCGCCAGTCGTCGCATGGTGTTCGTGAGCATGATATCGCTCCAGAGATGCTGCGTTATCGCGGGCCAATCACCCTTTGCGAATACGGCTCAGTGATGTTGGCACTGGAACGCCAGCGGGGACCGTTGCGTCCGTGACCGGCTCTCCGATGATGGTAGTGACAGGCACAATGCCGGTCCAGACAGTCATATCCCGCTCGTCATAGTCGTCGATCGGCGGACCTGTTCGGATCTTCGCGGACGCCGACGTGAAGTCCACGGCGAAAATGGACGTCGCCTTCAGTTCCTTTTCGAAGGGAGCACGTACTTCGTCCCATCGGCCGGGCATGTTGTGCTCACCAATGGCGCGAAGAGCGCTCAGGCGCTCATCCTCGCTGGTCAGTTCGCTCGCGGTTCCATGAATGATCGCGGATCGGTAGTTCATCGAGGACTCGAACATCGACCGCGCGACGACGAGGCCATCTACCAGGGTGACGCACACGCTGATGTGATTGCCCGCAAGTGCTGTCGCGAACCGTCCCTTGCGCGCGCTGTGAAGGAACAGCGCGCTGTCGGACCGGCCGTACGCCATGGGCATGACGACCGGACGTCCTGCATCGATGAAACTCACGTGCGCCACCAAGCCAGCGTCGAGGATTTCGCAGATCGTCGTCAGATCGTAGCGTCCCCGATCGGCCACGCGGCGCACGCGATTTTGCGACGTCGGGGCGATCGTGTCACGGAACCGGTCAGTCACTGTGGTCTCATTGATGGTTTTGATCGACCGACACGAGAATGAAGATGTCCCTTACTGGCGACATTGTGCGTGAGGATCAGCAGGCATTGGAAAGTCGACAACGAGTCGGTGATCGCTGTTGGCGATTGTCATGGAGGCATCGTGAATCATCTGCGACACGCGCGCAAGATCCGGGTAACTGATGTACTGCGCTTCGTCCGTCGCTTCATGGTAGTCCAGATGCTCGCCACGTGAAACGGCGGCTGCCGGAATACCGTAGCGCGCGTAGTTGTAGTGGTCGGCCCGACAATAGTATTGCAATGGATGTCCCGGCGCCGCATACGTGGGACCGACCATGTCCTGATCCATCTCGGCGACCACGGAATCGAGCGATATGGTTGGATGATCGGTGAACCAGGCGGATCCGAGGAGCCCCGCTTCCTCGCCAACGAGGCTCACGAAGAGCATCGAACGCCGAGGACGGTCACCGCGTGACATGGCTTCGGCGATCTCGAGAATCGATGCTGTTCCGGAGCCGTCATCGTCAGCACCGTTTCGAATCGAGTCCCTGCGCGCCGGATGCGCGCGTCGGAGACTATCGAGTATTGCGTGAATCGTGCGCCATTCGGCCGACGTTGGTTCGCGAACAGGCGAGTCTGCGCCCATGGGACGCGTCACGCGATTCAGCGCTCGCAAGGAGTCGTGATCGACTGGTGTGTGGTCGAAGCCAACATGATCGTGGTGCGCCGTAAGTGCGACGAATTCTCCAGCGAGTGAAGGGACACAACCACCGGCATCGGGAGCGCGGTGCTCCGAGGATCCAGCACTCAAGTCGCTCGATTTTCTGATTGGCGAATGGGTGGTCTCCAATTGAATAGCGCACCACTCGGCACCAATGTTCTCGAGAAGGTCGCAGACGGGTGTGCGATCACGGAACTCTGGCACGATCCGGATGGGGCGGAGTCGCGTGGACTCTTTTACTATGTCGCGCGCGACCGTCGTTGGGAAATGACCTCCCGACACCCGGAGCCATGAGTCCTGGCGGCTTCCGGCGGTGTCACATGGTTGTCGCTCTTCCATCCGCGCGATCCGTTGCTTTGGCGAGAGCATCGGCCCTTCGGGAACGGTGCTGCACCGCCTGATTCTCTCATCCCTTACGGGCGGTCGGGCGCGCGAAGTCATCGAGATCTCGCGCGA
The DNA here is from genome assembly GCA_038323865.1 of Gemmatimonadales bacterium. Classification (GTDB taxonomy): domain Bacteria; phylum Gemmatimonadota; class Gemmatimonadetes; order Gemmatimonadales; family Gemmatimonadaceae; genus AG11. The sequence continues at coordinate 4,034 of JBBQHJ010000146.1, read as the reverse complement.
CGGTGGACAGACCTGGGTAAAGGCTTTCGTTGGTTTCTGCCATCGACGTTAGGGAGCGAGTTGCAGAAGCTGCCGACGATGATCGATTGCGACGTCGATCACCCCGGTGACATCCGGGATGTCGATGCGTTCCTCCCGCTTCGAGACCCAGACATCGCGCGTCAGTGAACGGTGATCGGCGGTCGTGATCCGAAGATGGATCGGCATGCGAAACGCCGGACCCGGTTGCAGTTGCTGAATCGTCACCGCCGCGTGCGTGCGACTGCCGGAGTCGATCACCAGCTTTATGCGCGGCAACTGATTGCCGTAGACCCACTGCTGAAAGAACCAGTCGAGCGTCTTGCCCGACGCCTGTTCGCACGCGCGTTGAAAATCGGCGGTCTCCACCGAACCGTATGCGTGATCCGCGACGTACTGCCGCAGCGCCGAGGTGAAGGCTTTTTCTCCAATGGCCTCACGAAGCATGGAGATGACCACGGGGCCTTTCACGAACGTCGCTACCCCGAACAGCGAATTGAGATCGGCGGCGTCGGCCGGCACGATGGCTTTCGGCGACGCAACGCCCACCGCGGAGTCCAACAACACCTGATAGGCGGCATCGCCGTGCGCTCGGCGAATCCACTCCCACGACATGAATTCAGACAGACTCTCGTTGAGCCACATGTCGTCCCAGCGACGAACCGACAAGGAGTTCCCGAACCATTGATGGGCAACCTCGTGTGCGATGGTCTGCTCGGCCGTTCCAGTGCCGGTAAAGAACGATGCGCCGAGATGCGTAATCGTCTGCCCTTCGCGAAAGGACGGACGCGCAAACTCGGCGATGGCGTATTTTTCGTCACCGAATGGATAGGGGCCGAGTGCGTCGTCATAGAACCGAAGGATTGAGGCCAGCGGCGCGAGATCCGCTGCGCCTTTGACGGAATCCTCGACGAACACGTAGCGCTCTAGTGGTACGCGTCGCCCGCCATTGAGCTGTGCGACGTCGCGAGACACAGCGTAGTCCGCAAGCGCAAATGAGACGACATCCGGGTAGATGGGGTGGCGAACGGCCCAGTGCGTTGTCGTCGTCAGGCCGTCCGTTGAAGGACTCCGCCCGATGAAACGGCCGTTGGACGCGACAACGGATTTCGACGGCGCAGTGATGCGAATATCCGCCGAGTCGGCCTTCTGGCTCGGCTCGTCGAGCGTCGGCCACCATTCGCGAGCGGATCCCGGAAGGCCATAGGAGGCGGCACGAGGATTCCCTGCGTGCTCGGAGAATCCAATCGCACGGCGCACGGGTTGTCCGTGATACCACACCGACACTCGACGGCGCGTGTTTGCCGCGGCTGATCGGATCGCGAAGCGAACATGTCCCGGCTCGCGAACGCCGGAGATAGCGGTGTCGCGTGCACCGAGGCTTGTTACGGCTGCGCTGTCGACGCTCATTGCGTCCGCGAGTTCGATCACCAGGTCACCGCTAACGTTCGTCGTCGACGTGACGTCGAGTCTCGCGACTCCACTCACCGTGCGTTGCGCGGGATCGATTCGGAGATCGAGATCGATGTAGCGGAGACGCCACGGTTGCGCATTGGGAGCGCGCTGCCAACCCGCAATCGTTGTATTCGCGAGTGTCAGGACGACGACGCCGATCGTCCACACCGATTTGGTGATCATTGTGTGCTAGCGCTTCGACGCGTCGCGTGTCACGTAAACTGAATTCCACGTGGTCTGCCACGTCGCGCCGTGATCGCGCGACACTTCCGCCATCTGCTTCACCTTGCCCGGCTCCATCACGTACCACGTCCAACGCGACAGAATGTTGTTCGCATCAGCCGTCAACATGACCATCCTGCCGTTCGTGAACTCCCCGGTAAGCGCCGGGAATGCACCGGCGTTTCCGGAATTGTCGATGTACAGTTGGTGCCATTTCTTATCGCGGACATCGTAGTAGTTGAAGCTCGATCCGGTCTGGCCGCCCGGGGTCGTGGACCAGTGCTCGACGAGCAGGCAACCGTCCTGCTCCACCGTGACGTCGTTGTGGCCGACCACCGCGCCAGTTTGTCCCTGCACGTCCCACCGTCCAATCCAGAAATCGAACTCGTGATAGGGTGCGGTCATACACGGACGCGTGGACGCGAGTAACGCTTGCCATTGCGCGTTCGAGCCAAGGCGATTGAACTCGGTCGATCCCGTGATGTAGCCACGCAGCGCCGCACCCGCTCCTCCATCGATCACTCGCTTGACCAACTCCAACGCCCGCGCGTCCTCCTTCTGCTCGGCGTAGGTCCGCGCTTGATTCACGATGTTCATGAACGGCCGAAACCGGAGACTCTCGGCTTTCGCGAACGCCGTGACCGCCGCATTGAACTTCCGATCCCGCAACGAGCTTTCGCCGAGATTGGTCCACGCGGATCCATTCGTTGGCTCCGCAGCAACGACCTCTTGATACATCGCCGCCGCACGGGGCCACGCACTCGCGGCGAGGAGCGAGTCCGCGACGCGTTGCTTCGGTGAGACAGTGCTCTGCGCATCCATGGTGCGCGACGCAACGATCATCGAGATGACGGCACTTCCGCGCAACCATCGACGGCGATGCCGGGAAAAGCCTTTCGTGGACATGAGACAGCCTCGGGAGAATTGGGTTACCACGCGGTCGGCATTCTAGAACAGGAAGTGCAGTCGTTTGCCCGGTTCGATATACATGCGCTGATCCGGTGTCACACCAAACGCATCATACCATGTATCGGTTTGCTGGGCGGTCACGGCAATCCGGAGTGGGGGCGGCGTGTTGTGCCCGGTCGCGACCAGTCCGCGGAGGAAGTTTGGGACGAAGACCGCACGCCACATCTGTGCTCGTCCCAGGAAAAACCGCTGGTCGCCGGTGGTGCCGTCGCGCTCCGGCGCCACCGTGCCCTTCAATGAGTTGTGATACGCATCGAGCGCAACCTGAATGCCGATGATGTCGTTCACGTCTTCGTCGACAATCAGTGGGCCTTGCAGTCGCAGGCCGGGAAACGGCTCCAGCGTCGACAGCCGCGCAGCAAGAGAATCGCGTAGCATATCGATCCGCCGTGACTCGTCAGGTGTGAACAAATCCATCAGCGCGCCTTTTGGGCCAAACCGGCGTCCGTTGTGATCGAACGCCGCTGCCATCTGAGCGCCGATGAGACTTCCAATGGCGCCGTAGTTCACGGCGGCGTCGGCTGTGATGTCGAAGAAGGGCGGCTCGAACGCGCCGGCCGTTACTTCCATCGCATTCCAATTGGATACGTACGCGTAGTTGGCATTGTACGGCTGGAACAGCCAACCAGATTGATCGCGTGGTTTTGCCTGCGCCGCCACCTGGCGCTTCCACTCGTAGTCGCGTGCACGCAGGAGATTGCCGAAGAAGTCCGTGTCGCTGAGTACGAGCCCGCGGTAGTCGTTTGTCTGCGCCGGGGCGCCGATGTCGAGTCTCATATCCGCGAGCTTCGCACGCGCGCGCTTTTTCGACGCATCGCTGAGGTACGGCGAGTTCGCGAGGCGAGTATCGAATGCTTGGCGAATCTGGCGAGCCATCTCGTCGGCCGCGGTGCGCACAGCGGGCGGGTAATACCGTTTCGTGAAGAGTGTGCCGACGATCTCTGGAATGCTGGCGTCGGCGGCGAGCATGACGCGGAAGAACCGCGGCTGCGTCGCGGCCGTGCCCTGGAACTTCTTGACGCGAAACTCGAACGCCAGCGCTGCCGCATCGTCCGAGAGTTTCGGGGCGTCCTGATCGAGGATCGCAACTGCCTGGCGCGCCTGCCAGACCTCGATCGGTGTCTCGGCGAAAATCTTCGCGAGCGCCGGAAAGGCGCTCTTCGTGTCGATGATCACGTCGTTGACCGAGGCGAGACCTGCGCCCGAGAGAAATGCCGACCAGGCAAAGTCCGGCGCAAACGATCGCAGCTCGGCCACGGTCATTGGATTGACTTGTGCGGCGGCGTCGCGTAGCTGGACGAGTGTCCAGCTCGCGGCTGCGATGCGTGTTTCAAGAGCGAGAACCTCCTTCGCACGTTGCTCAGGCTGGT
>JBBQHJ010000145.1:0-10972 GCA_038323865.1 Gemmatimonadales bacterium | reverse complement strand
CGCGATCTCCTTGTACGACAACCCTTCACTGACCCTGAGAACGAAGACTTCGCGTTGTGTCGGAGAAAGCTTCTCCAGTGCCGCCGTCATTCGCCTTCGCGTTTCAGCCGCGATCAGAGAATCCAGCGGATCGTACTCGGTTACCGCATCCTGCTCATTCACCTCCACTTGCTCTCCTCGTCGTCGCTCGGAGCGTCGCCGGTCGAGCAGGAGACGCCGAGCAATTGTGAAGAGCCAGGTTCGAAGAGTGCTCTCGCCTCGAAACGAATCGAGGGACGCGAATGCCCGGACAAACGTATCCTGGACTATCTCCTGAACGTCGCCCTTCGCTCCGACGCTGGCCGCGAATCGCGCCAAGGCATCCGCATGCCGTCCCACCAGCTGTGCCGCTGCACGCTGGTCCCCGCCCTTCCATTGTGCGATCAGGTCGAGGTCGGTTCGGTCATCGGTGGCGGGAACGAGTTCAGTCATTCATCCGTGAATTGGACGCTTCCCGCCGAGCTCTGTTAAGGGCTGTCGCATGACCATGTGCCGCCGCGTAAGATATGCGGCCACCATTCCTAAACCGCATGAGTGACCCAAGGCTGGGACCGTTACGAATCGCGCATCGTGGAATGCCGCGACGTGCTCCCGAAAACACGCTCGCGAGCTTCTGGCTGGCCCTTGCTGAGGGCGCTCAGGGGATCGAATTGGATGTGCACGCCTCGGCGGACGGCGTCATCGTGGTTCATCACGACGCCACGCTCGCCGACGGTCGGCCAGTCCGCGACGTAGAGCTCTCCGCACTCCGTGCCCTTTCGATTCCGAGCCTTTGTGAGGTAATGGACCTCGTGAATGGCACAGCTGAGCTGTTCGTCGAAATCAAGGGAGAAGAGATCGAGGCATTGGTTCTGGACTCGTTAGGCGGCTACTCGGGACCTGCCGCAATTCACAGTTTCAATCACGGCGCAATTGGGCGCCTTCGCGAGTTCGGATCACCGTGGCGCCTTGGCTTGCTGTCGGAAGATTCTGTCGAAGATGCCGCGTCATTACTCGCCGCGTACGGCGCGAGTGACTTCTGGCCGCACGAGCCTCTCGTGACCCCTGAAATGGTGAACGCAGTTCACGCTACCGGAGGCCGCGTGATTCCGTGGACGGTGAACGACCCGACGCGCGTCCGAGAGCTGGCGGCACTCAACGTTGACGGCATTTGTGCGGATGACGTGAGCGCTCTGGCCCGTGCCCTCACCCTCATCTAGCTTCGCCGATGTTTCATCCCACCATGAGGAGTCAACGCACGATGCGTCATCTTGGCCTCGCGCTCGCATTCGCCGCGCTCGCCCAACCTTTCGCCGCTGGCGCACAGGCGCCCACGTCGCCGGGCGGGACGTCAGTTCCAAACGCCGATCCCTTCCCAAGTACATACAAGCCGTTCGCGTCGCGACCGACGCTGATCCGGAACGCCACCCTGCTCACAGCAGCGGGGCCGGCGATTCGAAACGGCAGCATCCTCCTGCGCGATGGGAAGATCGTCGAAATTGGTGCTACCGTGTCCGCGCCGAGCGATGCGATCGTGATCGATGGAACGGGCAAGTACGTGACGCCCGGTATCATCGACACGCATTCCCACGTCGGAGGGGGTGCCGCGCCAGGTGATCCGGGTGCGCTCACCGACGACATCAACGAAGCGACCAGTCCCGTGACGGCACACGTGTGGGTGGAGCACTCGGTATGGCCGCAGGATCCGCAGCTTCCACGCACACTTGCCGGCGGCGTGACCACAATTCAGGTGCTGCCCGGTTCAGCGAATCTCATCGGCGGGCGGAGCGTGGTGCTGAAGGTCGTCCCCTCTCGCACCGTGCAGGGAATGAAATTTCCCGGGGCGAAGTACGGCCTCAAGATGGCATGCGGCGAGAATCCGAAGCGTGTGTACGCCTCGCGTGGCCCTTCGACGCGCATGGGCAATGTCGCCGGCTATCGCGCCGCGTGGATCCAGGCCGAGGCGTATCGACGGAAGTGGGACATGTGGAACGCCGACCGGAAGGGCGATCCACCAACGCGCGACCTCGGATTGGAAACGTTGGCCGAGGTGCTCCGCGGAAATATCCTCGTGCACAATCACTGCTATCGCGCCGACGAAATGGCGCAGATGATCGACATCGCAAAGGAGTTCGGATATAGCATCCGGTCGTTTCACCACGGCGTCGAGGCGTACAAGATCGCCGACCTGCTCGCGCGTGATTCAATTGGCGCGTCCGTGTGGGCCGACTGGGGCGCATTCAAGCTGGAAGCGGCCGATGCCATTCGAGGCAACATGGCGCTGCTCAATCGCGCTGGCGTACGCACGATCATGCACTCTGACGATGCCTCGGGTGAGCAGCGCTTGAATCAGGAAGCGGCGAAAGCCATGGCCGAGGGCAATCGTATCGGCGTGCCGGTGAGTGAAGACGAAGCAATTCGCTGGATGACGATCAATCCGGCCTGGGCACTCGGTATCGATAGCAAGGTGGGCTCGCTGCAGGCGGGAAAAAACGCCGACGTGGTACTCTGGTCGGGTAACCCATTCAGCGTCTACTCGCGCGCCGAGAAGGTGTGGATTGACGGCTCAATGCTCTTTGATCGACTGGATCCGAGCTCGCAATGGCGCACGGATTTCGAGTTGGGCTTTGTGCCGGCGAACCGTGGGGGTGCGCGATGATCCGCCGTCTAGTTTCTGGCGTCATGCTCATCGCGGCGCATGCAGCGAATGCGCAGACCATCGCGATCACCAACGCGAAGATCTATCCCGTAAGCGGGCCGGTGATCGAGCGTGGAACCATTGTGTTCAAGGACGGCCGCATCTCTGCGGTTGGCGCCAACGTCACGGTGCCAGCGGACGCGCAGCGCATTGACGGAACGGGAAAAGTCGTCACGCCCGGCCTCGTGAACGCCGCGACGGTTCTTGGCGTTCAAGAAATCGGCGCCGTTCGAACGACGCGCGATGGGCGAGCGCGCGGGAAGGATGGAATTGCCGCGGCATTCATGCCCTGGGAGGGAATCAATCCCGCGTCGGTGATGCTCGCGCCCGCACGCGACGCCGGCGTGACCACTGCGGTGATCGTACCGCAGGGAGGGTTGATTGCCGGGCAAGCGGGCGTCATGCATATCGTGCCTGGTACCGCAGCTGACATGCTGCTCAAGGCACCGGTCGCAATGGTGGCGTCGATTGACCCGCAGGGAGATGGCGTATCGCGCGCAGAGACGCTGATGCGGCTCCGCGAGATTCTCACCGATGCACGCGTCTACCGTGTGCGACGTGCGGAGTACGATCGTGCGCAAACGCGCGCGCTCGCGGCAAGCAGGCTTGATCTTGAAGCATTGCTGCCGGTGCTCGACGGAAAGTTGCCGCTCATCATTCAGGCTGAGCGCGCCAGCGACATCGAGTCCGCGCTCAAGCTGGCGAAGGAGTTCAATCTCAAGATCATGATTGGCGGTGGGGCGGAAGCGTGGCAGGTTGCCGAGAAGCTTGCCGCGGCAAAGGTTCCCGTGCTCACCGGCGCGATGAGCAACATTCCGGCGTCGTTCTCGCAACTCGGCGCTCGTCAGGAGAATGCCGGCTTACTCGCGAAGGCGGGCGTTGCCGTCGCGCTCATTGGGAACGCGGGCGGTGGCGACGAAGAAGCATTCAACGTGCGCAACATCCGGTTTGAAGCTGGCAATGCCGTCGCGTACGGAATGGAATGGAGTGCGGCGTTGCGCGCGATTACGCTCACACCGGCGGAGGTGTTCGGCGTGGCCGATCGGGTTGGATCGCTGCAAGTCGGCAAGATGGCCGACGTGGTGGTGTGGAGTGGCGATCCGTTCGAGTTCGCGTCGCAGCCGGAACGTGTGTACGTGCGCGGGGCACAAATCACAGAACCGTCGCGCCAGGATCAACTCGAACAGCGTTACAAGACGCTGCCCCCTGCGTATCGCGCGCCCTAAAACTCAGGGAGTCGGCTGCGTTCTGGCCGCTGACTTTTCAGCAATTTCACGCTCGAGCCTCGCGAGATCTGCTTCGGCACTCGCGAGGTTCGCCGCGAGCACGCTATAGCGCTCAGGCTCGAGGTCACTGCCTGAGACGCGAGCGCGATAGATCGCATAGCCGAGTGATGCGGCGGCAGCCTCCGAGCGCTGCTTGGCGCGATGCGATTCCAGGCGAAGCTTTCCTTCGTCGAGAGCGCCTTGAGCGGCCTGCCCTGCACGGTCGAGCTCGTGCTTGAGTTGGTTCCAGAGAGCCATACTGTCTGTACGGTAAGCGATGAGGAAAGGTTGCGCGAGAATCCGCCGACCGCTATCCGCTGACCGCAACATCAAAACGGCACACCGAATTTGATCGGTGTGCCGTTGTGGTCAAGTGGGAAGCGGGCTGCCGTGTGTTACGCAGCGGTTTCCGCGGCCGCTACTGGGTAGACGGAAACCTTCTGACGCGTCTTGGACTTGTGCTCGAACTTCACGACGCCATCGACGAGGGCGTAGATGGTGAAGTCAGTGCCGAGTCCAACATTGCGGCCAGGATGCCACTTGGTACCGCACTGGCGGATGATGATGTTGCCGGCGATGACCTTCTCGCCACCAAACTTCTTCACGCCGCGGTATTTCGGGTTGCTATCGCGTCCGTTGCGCGACGAGCCTACGCCTTTTTTATGAGCCATTGAATTGCAAGCCTCAGCCGAGAGAGATGTCGTTGATACGGACTTCGGTGAAGCCCTGACGGTGGCCCTGCTTCTTTGCGTAGTTCTTGCGGCGCTTCATCTTGAACACGATGATCTTGTCGCCAAGACCGTGCTTGATGATTTCGCCTGTGACTTTGGCGCCCGACAGGGTGGGCACACCCGTGCGGACGTTCTGACCATCGGAGCCAAGCAGGACATCGTTGAACTCGATTGACCCGCCCGCCTCACCAACGATGGTAGGCATACGATATTTCTTGCCCGGCTCGACGCGGAACTGCTTGCCGCCCGAGCGGATGATGGCGTAAGACATGATAAGGCTCGTAAGCGTGTGACGTAGAGCCTAAGAAGTTAAACGACTGTGGGTTAGCTGTCAACGCGTCTGCCCTGCCGAAGGCGCACAGGGGCGGCGGGGAATCTGTGACGCCATTGGAGCCGGGCAGGTTGAGCCATTGGAAGCCACCCGCAACCAGAATATGCTCGCCCGCATCCTCCGTCATCTTGCTCTCGCCGCCGTGCCGTTTGCCCTCGCCTGCAGTTCGAGCGGGCCGACGGAAATCTCATATGAGACCACCACTTCCGGAATCCAAGCGGGCTATGTTGCCGTCTCGACAACCTCAGCCGGACTCGTGGTCGTCAACCAGACCGAGTTGCCGGTGTACTACTTCGCGGTCGAGCGGGGCACATCCGCATTGATCGACTGGGTACCGTGTGGCGGAACGAGCCTCGCCCTATGCGTCGGGATTTCCCCGGGCGCAACGCTAACGATTCCGTGGACGAACGTCGTGGGCTACAAGCCTGAGGCTTCTGAGTACCTGCTCATCTGGTATCACCTCGTGACTGTGAATGGCGTTGCAACGGCCACCGGCATGCAGAGCGTGGTTGTGAAACGATGAGGCCGTCGCGCCCGCTGCGACTGGTGAAGTCCACGCCCGAACCGGTCACCGAATCGGGCGCGGAGCTCACAGCTGAGCGCAACATGCTCGTTCGGGCGGCACGCGACGGCGATGTGCGTGCCTTCGCCGCGCTCGTGGACGCGTATTATGCGCGCTGCCTGCGATTTGCCTTGCACATGTTGTCCACCCGTGCCGATGCCGAGGAAGCCGTGCAGGACACCTTTGTGCGCGTCTATCGCGCGCTTCCACGGTACGAGGAGCGGCAATCGTTCGAACCGTGGCTGTTTCGCATTCTCGCGAATCGCTGCCGCAGCGCGGGTGCACGCGAGCGGCGCCGCGCGGAAGTCGTGGAATACGGCGATGTCCCGGATCGCGGCGTGCCCGCGACGCAGCACGACTCGATCGCCTGGCGCGAGGAAATCGACATCGCACTGGGAGCCCTGCCCGACGACCAGCGCGAAGCCTTCCTCATGCGCCACGTCGAAGATCTCAGCTACGAAGACATGTCGGCAGCAACAGGCGCCGGCATTTCTGCACTCAAGATGCGTGTCAAGCGCGCGTGCGACTACCTGCGCGCACGACTCACCGAGGTGACATGATGGATGATCGAGAGCTCGGTCTCGACGCCGTGTGTGCGGAGTTGCGGCGCTTGCCCGATGTGGACAGTGCCGCGAAGGCGCGCGTGTTGATCGCGGTTGCCGCGGAGCGTGCGCGGGATCGTGAGTCCGCCGAGCGGCGGCGCGCGTGGAGCTTGCGCTTGCGCTGGATGAGCGGCGGTGCCGCACTCGTTGCCGCAGCCCTGCTCGGTGTGGTGTTCCTCCGTCCCACTGCGACCGCGACCGCACCGCCAGTTGCGTCAGCACCGGTGTCGCCCAGCGCAGCCACGCAGCTGGCAAGCAGTGATGCGGGTGCGCTGGAGATGGCGGCGCAGCCGGTGCAGTTTGTGTTCAGTGCTCCGTCGGCTGCCAACGTACGCGTGGTCGGCGATTTCAACGGATGGGATAACTCGAAGTCACCAATGGTGCGGGATGCGTCGAGTGGGCTTTGGAGTACAACGCTGTTGATCCGCCCGGGCCGGTATGTCTATGCGTTCGTCGTCGACGACTCGGTGTGGCGTCGCGATCCGCGCGCTGTGGCGGCAAAGGATGCCGACTTTGGACGACCGGGGTCCGTGTTGCTGGTAGGACGTCCGCCTGTTGAGGGCGTTCGGTGACGCGTGTGTTTCGCGCGGCACTTGTCGTCGCGCTCACGTTGATGGCGACGAGCACCGCGCGCGCACAGCAGGTGGCGTACGCGGCAACGGTGATGACCGAACTGGATAGCGCCACGCAAGCCGCACTCAGTCGCGAGATCAACGCAGCGCTCGGACGCGGGCTACCGGCAGAACCACTGTTGGCCAAGGTCCGCGAGGGTCGCTCGAAGCAGGCCTCGGCGACCCTGATTCGCAACGCCGTTCATTCACTGACGCGTCGACTGGACAGCGCACGAGTCGCGCTCGGCGCAATGTCCACGGTGGAGGAGCTCACAGCGGGAGCGGTAGCCATTGCGGAGGGAGCTGATCTGTCGTCGCTCCGCGCGGTGCGTGCAGCCACAAATCGGTCCATTGCCGCGCCGCTCGGTACCCTGGCACAGCTGCTGGGGAGCCGCGTCGAAGAGAAGAAGGCAGTCGCGATGATCGTTGGCTTGCTACAACGCAGCGCATCGCCGGCGCACCTCGTTGCGCTCGGAAATCTCGTCGAAGGCGACGTCGCATCGGGTTTGCGCCCGGAGGAAGCAGCCCTGTTCCGCCTGCGGGGAATCGAGGCCAGTCTTTCGTTCGGCGACAAGGCGGAGCTTTCAGCGCCCACCGGTGTCGGGCCGCCGAGCACCGGGACAAGTACGCAGAAACCTCAACGACGACCCTGACGCATGCACCAACGTCTGCGTGCCTTCCTTAGCGGCCTGCTCATCATCGCGGTGAGCAGGCCGCTTGGCGCACAGCACGCGCTCGTCATCGACGTTGGACTCGCTGGCGCGCACTTTCCGGACGACAACGTGAGTGCCGGCGGCCCATATCTGCGGCTCACTGGTTCGGCGATGACGTCGCAGCTGTTCGGGTCGTATGACGCGGGAGCGATTACCTCAATCGGTTCAGCGAGCGGCTACGGAAGCGTGCGGGCAGGCATTCGCACCGGACTCACGCCGGGATGGAATGCCGAGGTGGCCACTGAACTTTCGGCGGTGGCGGGATCGAATCACAACGGCGCTGCGGGCACGGCATTGCTCGGCGGCCGCGCAACGTGGACGTCACTCGGATGGGGCGGCTGGCTTCATGCGGACACGCACAGTTCGGGACGTACGAATGCGACACTCCTGGGATCCGGTGCCGATGCCGGGCTTTGGGCGTCGTGGTCGCAGTTGCAGATAAGTGCCACTGTGCTTCACGAAGCTACGCGCGCCGAGCTGTTCGCCGGTCGCTTTCGTACGGGGTTTCTCGGAACCGTTCCGGTGAATTACTCGGAAGGCAGCATCGCAGTGCACGTCGAGGGCGATCGTACGTCGTTCGACGGATCGGCCTCGCTGCGACGCGATCCAGACGCAACGAAGCTGTGGGAAACGTCATCACTCGCGTCGCTCGCCGTATGGGCGGGCGACCAATTCGCGTTCGTATTCACTGCTGCACGGCAGCTGCCGGACTGGGTACGCGGCGCCGACGCCGCCGAGTCGTTCAGCGTGGGAATGCGATTTCGTCAGCCGACCCCCGAGCGTGCGCGTGCGTTGCGCGTGATGCCCTACGTGCTCCTGACCGACGACGCCGACCCGCGCGCATTTCGCGTGCGCGCTGCGGGCGCACGTACGCTCGAGGTGATGGGTGACTTCACGGATTGGGAGGCGCGACCACTCGTGCGCGCGGGATCGGTGTTCGACCTCGGCGCGAAGCTCACGTCTGGTGTGCACCGACTGCTTGTACGTGTTGACGGCGGCGCATGGCGCGCCGCCGTCAACACGCCGGTCGTCGATGACGAATTTGGCGGAAAGGTCGGGTTGTTAGTCGTTCCCTGAGGACACCTCAAGCAGGTCCATCGCTTCGCTCAGGACGACAGCTAAGCGACCGCGTACTGCTGCGTCACGTCGCGACCGGCGCTCTTCACAACCAGCTTGAATTCGTCCGGCTTGAGGAGTGGATCATCACGCACCTCAAGCGGGAATCCGACGGCCTTCTCGAGCTTCTTGGCGAGATCGGATTCGTTCTCCATGACGTACATCGCCACTTCAGGGTGCAACTTTACCACGAGCGGATCCTTGCGGCCCTCCACACCGATGCGCTTCACACTGCGTTCCATGCGACGCAGGATCGTCTCTGCCGTGAACACGCGCCCCGTGCCGTGACAGGTGGGACACGCTTCGGTCATGCTCTGGAGATGGCTCTGGCGCACGCGCTGGCGCGTCATCTCGATGAGACCGAGATCCGATACAGCGAACGCCTTGGTGCGCGCACGATCACGCCCCAGATGCTGACGTAGTTCCTGGAGTACCTTGTCGCGGTTCGACTTGGTGTCCATGTCGATGAAATCGCAAACGATGATGCCGCCAACGTCGCGCAAGCGAAGCTGACGCGCGATTTCGCGCGCGGCTTCCATGTTCGTCTTGAGACTCGTCTTCTCCGGATCCTTCTTGCCGACGAAGCGACCCGAGTTCACATCGATGGAGATGAGCGCTTCCGTGGGCTCGATGATGAGATACCCGCCCGACGGAAGATCGCAACGACGCTTGAACAGGTCACGGATTTCCGGCTCGATCTCCGCCTTGTCGAACAGCGGCGTGGTGTCTTCGTACAACACGATGCGCTCGAGCAACTCCGGTGCGATCTCCTTGAGGTACTCAACGATCTCGTTGTACACCTGCTTGGAGTCGACCGTGACGCGCTCGACTTTGTCCGAGAAGATGTCTCGAATGAGTCCGCGTGTGAGCGACGTCTCGCGATGCACGAGCGACGGCGGGCGCACGAAATGCGTTTTTTTCTTGGTGCGCTTCCATGCGCCGATCAGCGACTGCAGTTCGCGCTGAATGGTTTCCGGCGTGACGTCTTCGCCAACAGTGCGGACGATGACGCCGCCCGAATCCTCCGGCAGCATGCCTTCCACCAATGCGCGCAGACGCTTCCGCTCTTCGCGATCACCGATCTTGCGGCTCACGCCCACGCGCGAGGCGAATGGCATGTAGACGAGGAAGCGACCGGCCATTGAGACCTGCGCAGTGACGCGCGGTCCCTTGGTGGAAATCGGCTCCTTGCTGACCTGCACGAGCAGTTCCTGCCCGCGTTTTAGAACATCCTGAATTTGCGGGATGTCGCTCTCGTTGCGGCCAGGCTCGTGGAAACCTTCGCCGTCGTCGTCGTCGTCGTCGTCGCCCGCATCGGGGTAGACGAGATCGGACGAGTGCAGGAAGGCGCTCTTGTCGGTGCCGATGTCGACAAACGCGGCCTGGAGACCAGGCAGCACTGCATCGACCTTGCCGAGGTAAATGTCGCCGACCATCCGACGTGCGTCGGCGCGGTCGACGAGGAGCTCAACGAGCTCGTCGTCCTCGAGAATGGCGACCCGGGTCTCCCGCTGGGTCGCATTGATCAGGATCTCTCGTTTCATCGTTGTCCGCGCGAACGATGCGTGCCGGCGACTCGGCAGACGTGGCGCGGTGCGTCAGAAGATGGGCGATGCGCGTTCGCTCCCAAGTGGGCGCGCGCATCGAAGCGTGTTGGGGCGTCTCAATCCGATGCGTGATCGACCACGCTGCGTCCGGGCGTTCGTTGCCGGAGCTCATTCGCAGCGCAGAACGCGCCGCAGCAACGAGCAGTGCCAGCAGTGATGCCATGAATCGGAACAGCGTGCGATCTCCCGGTGCGATCCGGGACTGCGCAACAGATGCGACGAACGCGCTTGCACGGCTGACGACTGCCTCAGCCGCGCGTGCGCGTGATACGATCCCAGGTACGCGCGAGTCGCCGCGCGGCATGGGATACGGGGAAACCAGAAGAGAAGAAGTAGATGTCACTGTCAAATAGCTAACGCTCAAGCGCCTAAACCGCAACACATGAGCGGTCCCAAAGTGGTGTCCGTCAATGTGTTAGGCACAAAAGCAGATCCTTCGCTTCGCTCAGGATGACAATTCTGCAGACCCGGCGTGCGCCTCGGTTTGACGACTAGCCGACGAGTTCCTTGAGAATGTGACGGCTGATGACCAGGCGCTGGATCTCGGACGTGCCCTCGCCGATCTCGCAGATCTTGGCGTCGCGCATCATGCGCTCCACTGGATAGTCCTTGGTGTAGCCGTACCCACCGAACACCTGCACCGCCTTGGTGGTGGCGCGCATGGCGAGCTCGGAACAGAACAGCTTCGCCATCGCGGCTTCCTTGCTGAACGGCTTAT
>JBBQHJ010000144.1:0-11012 GCA_038323865.1 Gemmatimonadales bacterium | reverse complement strand
GCGCTACTTGCAAGAGCGCTGGGATTGAAGGCGAGCCTTCCATTCGCGCGATTTCAGAGCATCTCCGTGGGCGTCGCGGGCGATGACGACATCACAACCACCGAGCTCGTATCGCGCGTTGAGCGCTTCACAGGGAACGAAGGTGGGCATGTGGTCACGATCGGCGCTGACGTGGGACGTCGCACAAAGCGCTGGGCAATCTGCACGGGCGCAGGCGCGTCATCTGCCTCGTTGCAGGAGGCACGAGAGCTTGGCGTCGACACTCTCATCGTCGGGGAGGGGCCGCATCACACCGGCGTCGAGGCGCAGGATACGGGCATGGCCATCATCTACGCTGGACACTACGCCACCGAGACGCTCGGAGTGCGCGCACTCGGACAGGAGATCGAGCGCGCGTTCGGACTTCCGTGGTCGTTCGTCGGTACGCCAACGGGCCTCTAGCAGCATGACAGGGGCTCCACTTCTCGAGCTCACTGGTATCTCCAAACGGTTTGGCGGTGTGGTGGCGCTCAGCGGCGCCTCGCTCGTGGTGCGGAGCAGCACAGTGCACGCCGTGCTTGGCGAGAATGGCGCAGGCAAGACCACGCTGATGCGTATCGCCTACGGAATGATGCAGCCCGATGCAGGCGAGCTTCGAATCAACGGACGCTCCCTCGCGCTTGCGTCGCCTGCTTCAGCGATCGACGCCGGTGTTGGAATGGTGCACCAGCACTTCACGCTTGTTCCATCTATGACCGTCGAGGAGAATCTCGCCTTGGGTGGTCGCGGTCGCCTTCGTGCGGTCACGATGACGATGCGCGTTGCTGACATCGCGAATCGAACTGGATTTCACTTTGACGCGAAGGCGCGCGTTGATTCGCTATCGGTTGGCGCTCAACAACGTGTCGAAATCGCCAAGGCAATTGCACGAAATCCGTCGCTCCTGATCCTCGACGAACCCACCGCCGTTCTCACGCCGTTGGAGGTTGACGATCTCCTCCGCTGGCTTCGAGGCTTCGTCGCCGAAGGCCATGCGGTTGTGCTCATCACACACAAACTCCACGAAGCATTGGCCGTTTCGGATGACGTTACCGTCATGCGAGCCGGTCAGGTGACACTCTCCGCGCGTGCGAGCGAGGTCACGCTGAGCGGCCTCACGACAGCCATGTTGGGCGAGCACCTTGACTCGGTTGCGCCAGTGCACGCCGTGTCATTTTCCGGCGGTGCCAAGATCATCGACGCGCAGGGAGTGACCTTCCTCGACGCAAAGGCGCGCCAAGTTCTCGACAACGTGAGTCTCACTGTTTACGGTGGAGAAATCGTTGGTATCGCGGCCATAGAGGGCTCGGGCCAGCACGAACTACTCCGGGCGCTTGCCGGACGTCTCGCGATCACGTCAGGCCGAATCACCACACCACCGATTGTGGGCTTTGTTCCTGAAGATCGGCACCGTGATGCTGTACTGCTCGATCGGTCGCTCACCGAGAATGTCGCCCTCCGCGGCGCGGGCCGGCGCAACGGACGGATTGACTGGCGAACCATGCGCCAGCGAACGGAGTCGCTCCTACAGGCATTCGATGTACGAGCGCCGAACGCGGAAACACGCATGCGCGCGCTCTCCGGCGGCAATCAGCAAAAGCTCGTTCTCGCCCGTGAGCTCGAGCATGAGGCATCCGGATCGAGCTATGCGGTTATCGCGGACAATGCCACGCGCGGCCTGGATGTGCGCGCCGCCGCTTCCGTTCACCTTCGGCTGCGTGAAGCAGCAAGAGGCGGTGCCGCGGTCGTCATATACTCGAGCGATCTCGACGAACTCCTTGCACTCGCAGACCGCATCGTCGTGCTCCGAAATGGCCAGCTTCATGGCGTACCGTTCGATCGCGCCATCGTCGGGCGCGCTATGCTCGGCGTCGACCCCTAAACGCGCAGTCGCCGAATGACTCCAATACCCATGGCGGGTCCAAGCGCGAGCACCGGAAAGGCATAGCGCCATCCGAGCCACGTCGCGAGCACGGGTACGAGTTGAATCGTGATGGTCGTGACGAGGAAGCCGATCGACGTCTGGAGCGTCAGCGCCGTTCCGACGGAATCAGGCGCAACAACGCGAGTAACAAGCGTCGAGAACTGAGCGCTGTCAGCGATGACGGCAATGCTCCACACGAGCAGGAGAAGGACAAGGATCGTGTTGTTTCCTCCAAACACGAGCGGGGTGAGAAGCGCACACGCTCCGCTGAGCGCCATCGCGCTGACCACCAACCTGACCGGACCAACGCGATCGGCAAGCTCACCACCCACTACACATCCGATCGCGCCTGCAGCAATCACGACGAACGACATTGCACTTGCCCACGCACCTGCGGCACCGGCATCACCGTGCGCAATCACACTCGCCGAAATGAAGGAGGGTAACCAGATCCAGCAGGCATAGAGTTCAAGCATATGGCCGGCATAGCCGCCAAGCACAGAGCGATAGGCGTCGTGCCGCATGACCTGTCCCACCAGGCGTAGCGAGAAAACACGCCGCGGAAATGGTGCAGGCCCGTCTCGATACGCGATTGCGATGAGCGCGGCAGCAACAAATGCGGCGGCCGACGACCACAGCAACACCGGGCGAATACCGGCGCCCGGAAATGCGTGAATCAGATACGGCGTTGCCTTCCCGATGGTCAGTGCACCCACCACGGTGCCAATGGCAAGGCCGCGACGATTCTGAAACCAGGTCGCTGCCATCTTCATGGCCGGTGGGTAAACGCCCGCCAGAAACACACCGGTGAGGGCACGACAAACCAAAGCGCCACCGAATCCGCCGACCAGCAGCAGGCCCGCATTCGTCAACGACGCCGCGACGGCCGCCAGTGCGAAGTAGGCTCTCGACGGAAGCACGTCGGCAATATTGAATAGCGCCGCCAGCCCGGTTCCCATGACAAATCCAAGTTGCACTGCGGTGCTCAACCAGCCTGCTTCGGACGGTGTAAGGTTCCACTGCAACGCCAGCTGTGGCGACACGGCGTTGGCGGCGAACCACACGCACATGCCGAGCAGCTCAGCGACTGCAATGATCGCGAGCATTTTCCATCGCTCCGGTGCGTCAGCTAACTTCACGCGTTCGATCTCGGCTCCGTTGTGCATCGGGCAAGTTTATCATCTCGTCACCGAGGGCGCCTCCACGCGCATGGCCCGTTTCACGTCCGTCGCAACTGCGCTGCTCGTGGTCTTGGCTCTAGTTGCCATCGCGATCCTGGCGAGCGGCCCTCACGCCCGCGATGCCCTTCTTGCCCTCTGGACTGGCTCGGTTGGATCGTGGTATGCCCTGACATCGGCAACGCTGGTCCGCGCTGTTCCGCTTATGCTTACAGGCGCCGCTGTCGCCATTGCGTTCAGAGCTGGCACACTGAACATCGGCGCGGAAGGTCAATTGCTTCTGGGTGCAACGGGAGCGATGACCACCGCGCTCGCGTTTCCCCATGGCGGCCTGCTCACTTCTGGCGCCGGCCTTCTCGCAGGAGCGTTAGCGGGTGCTGCGTGGGCCGGTGTCGCGGCAGTGCTCCGCCGGAGTTTTGGCGTACTCGAAGTGATCAGCACCGTCATGCTGAACTTCCTCGCCGTGCATCTCGTTTCGTGGCTCGTGCGCGGACCGCTGCAGGAGCCGACGCATGCCTATCCGCAGTCGGTTGCTGTTGATGAGTTATCCCGATTGCCGCGCATTGCCGGCGGCGGACGTTTACACGTCGGAATCCTTGTCGCGCTGGTAGTCTTGTTGATTGCGGGCTGGATCATTCGTCGAACCGCAATCGGTTTTCGGCTTACCGCGACAGGAGACAATCCGGCTGCTGCCGAAAGCGCCGGCGAAATCGACACACGACAGCTCGCCTTTCGCGTGCTTCTCTGCAGCGGAGCGTTGGCGGGGCTTGCAGGCGCCATTCAGGTGTTCGGTGTGACGTACGCGCTTTACGAAGACATATCACCTGGCTACGGATACACCGCCATTGCTGTGGCGTTGTTGGCCGCGCTCGATCCATGGTGGGCAATTCTGTCGGCATTCGGATTCGCGGCGCTTCAAGCCGGCGCGAGCGCCATGCAGCGAGATGCAGGTGTTCCATCTACCGTCGCCTCCGTCGTCGAAGCAACATTGATTCTCGCGATCATGGCGCTGCAAGGTCGGCGTTTCTTCGTTCGGCGTTTCCCCGCCATGTCCGCAAAGGTGTCTGGATGATCGATGGCATCACCGCCTTTGCTGCCGCGGCCGTTCGCACCGCAACACCGCTCGCCCTCGCAGCAACAGGCGAGTTGCTCGTGGAACGTGCGGGCATGATCAATATGGGACTCGAGGGTGCCATTCTCGCCGGCTGCTTTGGCGCGCTGGTGGGCGCCTCGTTCGGCGGCATTGCGATGGGCTATGTCGGTGCGGTAATCGCCGGCATGCTCGTGTCGGCGCTGTTTGCATTTTTTGTCGTAATGCTTCGCACCGATCAGATCATCACTGGTACCGCGCTGACACTGCTCAGCATTGGCGTCACGGGCGCAGTCTATCGCGTTGCATACGGCAGTTCAGGCGCCGCGTTGCACCTTCCAACGAGCGGACCCATCGTGGTTCCTGGGCTCTCGTTAATCCCTATCGTCGGGCAGGCATTCTTCGCGCAGCCGGCAATCTCGTATGTGCTGTACGCGCTCATTCCGCTCATCACGTGGTGGATGTACGGAACGCATGGTGGTCTCGCGCTCCGAGCTCTCGGTGAATCATCCGCTGCCGTCGAAGCCGCCGGCGCACCTGTCACTCGACTGCGCACTTACGTCATCCTCGTCTCCGGCGCACTCGCCGGTCTTGCCGGCGCGTCGCTGGTACTGGCACAGGCTGGTACCTTCGCGGAAAACATGTCCGCCGGGCGTGGATTTATTGCGATTGCGATCGTGGTCCTTGGCCGCTGGCGCCCCATTGGAGTCGCACTCGCCGCGTTGCTCTTCGGGGGCGCGAGCGCGCTTCAGTTTGGCTTCCAGTCCATGGGCTGGAACGTGCCCTATCAGTTGTTTCTCGCCGCGCCATATCTGCTCACACTCGCCGCGCTGGCTGGCGCAGTCGGACGCACACGGTCCCCGGCAGCGCTTGGCCGAACGCTTTAATCAGGCTGCCACGATTCAACTGCAGGTCGTTGGCTTGCTGGTCCAGCGTACCCGCCACTCGTGTGAATTAATGCGCTCGAGGAGCGAGTAGGATATGCCTTCTTCGTTATCTCGCGCGACGACGATGGTGACTCGACTTCCGATGTTCGCCGCGCCAATGACTTCTGGCGTTGTCACCTGGTCTTCCAGGCCAGAAGTGCGCTCCGCGTAGACGAGGTGGTACGGCCCAGTTGTAACGCCGCTGTCTCGCTCGGCAATCAAGAGTGTCTGCTCTTCTTGAGGACTAGCCTCCTGATTCACGCGTCGGAGTACGTGGGCAACAAGCGCTTGAACACCCGGCGCGACTTCAAAACGGCGAATGTCGTGCGCGGTGAAGCGGAGCCCCTGAAACATCGCACCTGAGGGTGCCGTCACCGCTGACGCGAGCCGAGAGACTTCTGCGACGAGCGTCATACTGTCACGACTGGAAAGAACTTCGACGGAATCGAGCGCCACTGGTTTGGCGCGATTCCCCAAGAAGCCAATTGCCCATCCTGTGGAGGCGTCTGCCGCACGATCGCGAAGTGACCAGAGCGTGCACCCGGACTCCAGTTTTTCCGGTGTGACGTTCAGGTGGGCCGTGCTTTGTGCCCCGCCACGATCAAAGAGAATAACGCCTGTCGATGCGGCGACGGATGCTACGGCCGCCGTGAGTTCATCACCTTCCTTGGGTCCAACGACGATCGCCTCCCCGGGCGATGGTCCCTCGATCAGGATCGCCGGCCCTGCGTCAGCCGCCCAAGTGGACTCGCTGGCCTGAGGCGTATTCGCACTGTCGGGAATTGACGCTTTGGTCGACGCGCTGTCTGCACGCATGGCGGGAGCGCTTCGCTCGCAGGCCCCGCTCGCGAGAGCGGCCAAGATGATTGTCGCGACACTACGGCGTTTGAATCGACAGCGAATCTGCGGCATGGACGGTAATTTGGTGCGCCAAACACGTCCGTCAATCAGAGGAGTATCCGTGTGGAGTTGAAATCCGCTTCGGGAGTTGCAATATCCGAACAGACGGTCGTACGTGCGCCGTGGATCGAGCGTGCGAGCTGGGCCCTATACGACTTCGCCAACACCATCTTCTCGATGAACGTGGCGACGTTGTACTTCTCGGTCTGGCTCATTGTCGATTTGCATGCATCGAATACCGTCTACGCACTCGGAAATGGAATTTCCTCGGTACTCGTAGTGATTTCGGTTCCGCTGCTCGGTGCCGTCTCCGATGCAAGACGCAGGCGCAAATCGTGGGTCGTCTGGTTCACGATCGCGTCATGCTTCGCCTGCGCAGCGATCGGCGTGTTCGGGCAGACCACGTTGCCTCTCAGGGGCGAGCAGGTCATTGGTGCCACCGCCGGACCGTGGCATCCATCGATCGGAGCCTTTACATGGGTCTTGCTGGCCTTCGTGGTCGCAAACTACGCGTATCAGGCGGCGCAGCCTTTTTACAACTCCATGATGCCGGAACTCGTACCGGCCGAGGAGCGAGGTCGCCTGTCGGGGATCGGTACGGCGGTTGGTTACGTCGGCACTATCGTGGGTCTGCTGCTCATCTTCCCGTTTTTTACCGGCGGCGTACCGCTGCTCGGAGCGCTGCCTCCGGCATTCGTGAACGCTGTGCGCAACGTTGTGCCCTATACGTCGCACGCGGGACGCGTTTCCACTTTCGTGCCGACCGGCCTGCTGTTTCTGCTCTTCTCGCTGCCACTCGCGTTGTTCTGTCGCGATCATTTTCCGCGCAACGACGGCGTACGCGTTCCGTGGCGCAACGCCTTTCGTGATGTCCTGAAAACTCTACAAGATGCCCGGCAGTATCCTGGAGTTTTCTCGTTCATTCTCGCTTCGTTTCTGTATCAGGATGCGATTGGAACGATCGTGTCTTTCATGGCTGTCTATGCAGTCAAGGCAATGGGCTTTGCACAGGGCACAGAGACGACGCTGTTCCTCGTGCTCACCATCCCGGCAATCTTTGGCAGTTACTTCGCTGGCCGATTGGTTGATCGCATCGGCGCTCGACGCACGCTGTACTTCACGGTGGTTGCGTGGATTGCGTTGCTCGTCGCCATGATCGCTGCGCCGAGCCAGGCGACGTTCTGGGGGGTTGGTCTACTGATTGGCCTGATCTTCGGTGGAGTTCCCACTGCGGAGCGTCCGCTGCTTCTCTCTCTTATTCCGCCTGAGGAAGCCGGACGATTCTTCAGCTTGATGTTGCTGTCATCGCGAGCGGCGGCCATTGCAGGGCCGTTCATCTGGGGCATCACCGTGGATGTGCTCGAGCCTACCCGCGGAGCTGGCTTCGCATATCGCGCAGCCGTCGTGACCGTCGCGGTGATGTTTGCGGCATCACTCGTGTTGTTGAGGCGCGTTCCCGAGCGACAGGCGAGCTAGCGCGGCGGTAGAAATGGACCTCCAAGGTCCCAATGCCATGCGTCTCGGCGAATGCCCGTACGCGGATCTTTCAGTGGCTTGAACTGAAGCCGCTCCGCAGGGATGCCTGCTTGGCGAGCGTACTCCAGCAGGCGAGTCTTGTCGGTTGAAACGAGGTGCGCCATCGGCCTGCCCTTCCACACGTGGCGATGTAGCCAAAGGCCGCCCTCCATCGCGTGGATCATTCCATCTCGTCGTTGCCCGAATTCCCGGTACTCCGTATTGGCTTCTCTTACTGGCACGCCGGCACGCCTTCCTGTGTTGCCGGAACGGGTGGTGTGATATTGCCCGCGAAAATGACGCATTGCAGCGGGTAAGACAGCGGGTGCGTCGCCGTAGCGGACCATCCGCCGGTTGCTGTTGTAATGGAAATGGTCACGCCTGGTGACGGTCGGAATCTTAAGGCTGTCGTATCGGTGGAGTACTTCGTGGAATCATAGAATACGGCCTCTTCCGCGACTGAAAGATTTCTCAAATCGCTGCGAAGCGCTGCGGCGTTTGCCTTGCCTTTCGTGTTCTGAAATTTCGGAATGGCAATCGCCGCAAGGATGCCGATGATCACGACGACGATCAACAACTCGATCAGCGTAAATGCTTGCCGACGGCGACGAGCAATGGATTGTGGTATGTGCATGAGGAGAGTGCTGAAGTGCCGAGTTCGGTCAAATTGCTGAGCACGCACTGGGCAAGGCCGGTGCCTCAGCTTGCACGCCGCTATAACTCCTTGTTGCATAGGCACTTACACTGTGCTGCGCGCGTTGCGAATTGCCTCAAACCGACATTCGATCTGCCCGATTCGGCGCAGAGTGCAAGAGTCAGAATTACTCCTTTGTCTCCATCCACGTGTCTCCTTCTCCCATGTCCACCAAGAGAGGAACGGACAGCGCTGCAGCGTTTTCCATCTCCTCTTTGACCAGCTTCCGCGTGCTATCCATTTCGCCTGCCGGCACTTCAAACACGAGTTCATCATGTACCTGCAGAAGCATTCGAGTGCCGGATTGTTCTGCGCGTAACCGATCGTGGATGTGAATCATCGCGATCTTAATGAGATCTGCCGCGGATCCCTGAATCGGTGAATTCGCCGCCGTTCGTTCGCCGAATGCACGAATGTTGAAACTCCTGTCGCGTAGCTCCGGGATGTACCGTCTGCGCTTGAAGATCGTTTCTACGTATCCATGCACGCGTGCGTATTCGACCATTGAATCGAGATATGCGCGCACTTTGCTGAACCGTTGGAAGTACCGCTCGATGAATTCCTTTGCTTCGCCATTGCTGATCTTGAGTTGCCGCGACAATGCATGCGCACCCTGCCCATAGATCGTGGCAAAATTGATCGTCTTTGCCCGCGAGCGCATTTCCGATGTCACGTCATCGAGCGGAACGTCGAAGATAAGTGCTGCCGTTTGCCGGTGAATGTCGCCACCTGATCGAAAGGCGGTGACAAAGGCTTCATCGTTGGAGAGGTGCGCGAGCAGACGCAACTCAATTTGTGAGTAGTCGGCAGCGAGCAGTTTCCACCCCTTCTGGGGGATGAATCCCCTCCGAATATCACGACCGAGCTCACGCCGAATTGGAATGTTCTGAAGATTTGGATCGCTCGATGAGAGTCGACCCGTCGCTGCGACGGTTTGATTGTACGAAGTGTGCAGGCGTCCGGTTCGCGGATTTACCAGAGCGGGGAGCGCGTCGATGTAGGTGCTCTCAAGCTTGCTGAGCTCACGAAATTCCATCAGGAGCACCGGAAGGCGGTGCCCCGCTTCTGCCAATTCCTGCAGAACGCTCGCATCGGTTGAAGGTCCGGTTGCGGTACGCTTCGTCGAAGGAAGTCCGAGTCTGTCGAACAGAATCTCACGAAGCTGGCTGTTCGAATTGATGTTGAACTCCCCGCCGGCGACTTCGTAGATCTCACGTTCCACGCGCAGTCGCTCTCGCTCAAAACGTTCTTTGAG
Organism: Gemmatimonadales bacterium; assembly: GCA_038323865.1. Classification (GTDB taxonomy): domain Bacteria; phylum Gemmatimonadota; class Gemmatimonadetes; order Gemmatimonadales; family Gemmatimonadaceae; genus AG11. The sequence continues at coordinate 1,512 of JBBQHJ010000144.1, read as the reverse complement.
CGACGCAAACCACTTTCGATCGATCTCAACGCCTGCCCACTCCACCTCCGCCAGAACGTTAATCAGCGGAATTTCGACATCATTGTAGAGCGGCAGCATCTGCTGTACATCCAGCTGTGGCCTGAATCGATCCTCGAGTTGCCACGTGACGTCTACTTCCTCACATGAGTACTCTTGAGCGCATTGGATCGGTACGACATCGAACGGGAGCGCTTGCTTTCCTTTGCCGCACAGGTCATCGATGCTTGTAAGCGTGCGATCGAGAAACTCAAGTGCGAGAAGATCGAGGCCGTGCGAACGCCTGCCTGGGTCGAGTACGTAGCTTGCGATCATCGTATCCGATACAACGCCGCGCAACGCAATTCCTTCTCGGCGCAGCAGGAGTACATCGCGCTTCACATCATGGCCCACCTTTCGGACACTCGGATCCTCGAGCAGATCACGGAGTGGAACCATCAATGCGTTCGTCAGTAGCGGAAGATTCGTTACCGTCGACGAGCCTGAGGCAAGTGCTCGTGCCGCGATGCTCGTTGGTTCCTGTGTCTTTGTTGCACGCTTGGCTTTCGCGGGGACAGGTGTGGGCAACGTTTCATCGCCGAAGCCAAGATCGACCTGCACAGGCTGCGACAGACGGTGGCGCATCGGCAGATAGAACGCTCGCCCCGCGTCCACAGCAATCGCGAGACCCACAATTGTTGATCTGAGCGCATCGCCCTTCTGCGGACTGTCCACATCGTCGACGCTCTCGATATCCATGGCAATGTAGGACGCTGATCTCGCAAGGCTTATCACGCGTTCGACACCGGCCATGGTGTTGATCGTCTCGTAGTGCGCTACTGGCCGCGTTATTTCTCCGAGCGAAAGACCTTCCGCGTCAGACACGGGAGAGCCGCCCGGATCGGGAATAATCGTTGGTGTATCCGGAAGTACGCGGGCGAGGGTGTGGAACTCGAGATCAACAAAGAGTTGGCGAAGACGCGTGTTGTCCGCTGCACTGACCTTGAGCTCGTTGAGCTTCAGGGCGATTGGTAGATCCTCGCGGATCGTCACCAATTGCTTGGACAGCCGCGCTAGTTCGGCGTGTGCAGCAAGCGCCTCGCGCGGGCGCTTTTTTGCCAGCGACGGCGCTTCACGGAGAATGTTTTCCAGATCGCCGAATTGGAGCACCAGCTCCCTGGCGGTCTTGTCACCGATACCGTGCACACCAGGTACGTTGTCCGAAGAATCGCCAACAAGTGCCAGATAGTCTGTCACGTGCTTCGGCGGAACACCGAGCCGCTGGTTGCCATTCTCGACAGAGACCCACTGTTCTTCGACGCCGGCGGGACCACCCCTGCCCGGATTCAGCAGCCAGACGCCCGATTTGACGAGTTGTTGAAAGTCCTTGTCGCCCGACACGATGACGACGTCGACGCCTTCATTCACGCCTTGACGCGCAAGCGTTCCGATGACGTCATCTGCCTCGTAGCCGCTCAAGGAGAGTATCGGAACGTGATACGCATTGAGCAGATC
>JBBQHJ010000143.1:0-11025 GCA_038323865.1 Gemmatimonadales bacterium | reverse complement strand
GGCCTTCTGGAGCTCTGCCTTTGCGAGCTCCCTGCGTCCGGTTTTTTCGTAGAGCTGACCGAGCCGGTAGTGTGCGAACGAATGCGCGCCCGGTCGTGCATCGACAGGCGGACTCGCAATCCAACGTTTGAGTGCTTCTTCGCCGCGCGACAGCTGTTCGCCGCTCACTACGGTGAGTGTTCCCGTGGCGAGTAGCACAGCATGCTCGGAAGGCATGGCCTTGGCGTAGTGATCGAGCACCGCGAAGGCATCGCTCCAGCGTTTCTCGCGGATATAGAAACCGAGCTGACCGCTGTACGCGACGGTGCTGTCCGGCGCCGCCGCGACCGCGCGCGTTCCATGCTGCCGCCGAGAAAACCCGGTGCCTGCATGTAGTACTGGAGCAGGCCACACCGCCCTTCTCCGTTTTTCGGATCGAGTTGTACGGCTCGCTCGAATTCGGTTTTCACGCGCTTGGCAAGAAATGGAAGGCGGAACTTCGACGCGTGTTGTGCGGCACTTCCCAAGGCGTTGCCGAGCCATGCGTGGCACTCGGCGTTCCTTTCATCGATCTGTGCGCAGCGTTCGAATTGCTTCACGCTCTCGTCGATGTCGTTCCGCGAGAGAGCGATTTTGCCGAGGTACATCACGGGCGTGATGCCGCTCGGTGTGGCCTTCGCGAGGGCGGCGAATTCTGATGTCGCGGCGTCCCAGTTATGGGCGTCGAATTCTTTTTTCGCATGGGAGAAGGCGGGCGACTGCGCTGCAAGTGGTGACGCGAGCGCGATGAGAAAGATTTTGCGGAAGATCACGTGCAGATTCCTCGACTTCGCTCGGAATGACACGGCATCGCTCGGAATGACACGGCATCGCTCGGAATGACACGGCATCGCTCGGAATGACACGGCATCGCTCGGAATGACACCATGCACACGCGAAAGGTCCGACTACCACACCACCTTGGTGTCCTGCAACTCGGTGCGCAGCTTCAAGTAGCTCTCATAGCGCGCTGTGCTTATGTCACCGCGGCTCACGGCATCGCGCACGGCGCATTCCGGCTCATGCTGGTGGGTGCAATCCGCAAAGCGGCACGCGTCGCTACGCGTGCGGATCTCGGGAAAGCATGCGTCGAGCTCACTCGGCGAGAGCAGCCACATTCCCACCTCACGCAGCCCCGGCGTGTCGACGACATATCCGTCGGCTCCGGGCAATGGATGCACGTAGCCACCCACCGTCGTGTGCCGGCCCTTGTTCACCGACTCGCTGATCTCACCCACACGCAGCTCGAGTCCCGGAAACATTGCATTGAGGAGCGACGACTTGCCGACACCCGATGGGCCGGTAAGCACCGTTACGACGCCGGCGAGAGAGTCGCGCAATTCGTCCAACCCCTCGCGCTTCTTCACGCTCGTGTAGTGCACCGGGTACCCCGCTCGTTCGTAGTCAATCCACCGCGGGCGGGCGACGTCGACACCTCCGACCAGTTCTATCTTGTTGATCACGATACGCGCCGCGAGTTGATTGGCCTCGGCGATGACGAGGAATCGGTCGAGCATGCGCGGATGCGGCTCCGGATTCGCGGCGGCAAAGACGATCAATACCTGATCGACATTGGCAGCGACGATTCGTTCGCCCTGCCCGCCGCCCGGTACTCGACGCGCAAGTCGCGAGCGTCGCGGAAGGATTTCGCCAATGGCGAACGCTTCGGCATCCTGTTCTTTCTCGAGTACGACGCGGTCTCCGACGGCGAGCTTGAGCGTTTCTGCTGCGGACGCGATCGTGTCTCGCCTGAGCGATCCGTCGGCGCGACGTCCGGCATTGGATTTTTTCACGCGGCCGCGCAGCGACGCTTCCACGATCGTGCCGTCGCTCAGGTGCACGCGCCAAACCCCACCGGTGCCGCTCAGCACCAACCCGGTCATACGGCCGTCTTCAGTCATGCATTCTCTGTGGGATCGTCGCGCATGACGTCGTACCAGGGGCGAGACGACGAGGTTCGAGGCGCGAGCAAGGACTCCAACTGCGCGCGCACTTCACTGAGCGTCATTGCGCCGACAATCGCTCGTGCATCGGCTTCGTCGTCGGACTCGGCGAGAAAATCAGACTCGATGTGACCCTCGGGAGTCATTGCGCCGATGCGCGACCACTTCACGAAGAGGAGATATGCGCCGCAGGGCGATTCATTGCGGCCGGTTGGCGCGGCGACAATCTCGACGCTGTACGAGAGACCATCGCTTCCCTCGAACGCCGCGGGCCGACCGTGCACGGCGGCGTAGCCGCCGATGGTGTTCGCGTCGCCGCGCGAATGATCTGCGGGTATGTGCTGGCCGGCCACGGCGACTACGCTACCTGCGACCGTGCAACGCCTCGCGAATCACGTTGCCCGTGATGAACGCGACATTGGCCGGCCGTTCTGCCAGGCGGCGCATGAGATAGGGATACCACTGTCCGCCGAAGGGGACGTAGCAGCGAACGCGATAGCCTTCCTTCACAAGTGATTCCTGGAGGTCGCGCCGAATGCCGTAGAGCATCTGGAACTCGAAGCGGTCGCTTGCGATGCCCTGCTCCCTCGCCCACTTCTTCGTTGCCGTGATCATCGCGGGATCGTGCGTCGCGATACCTGGATAGTTGCCCTTGCTGAGCAACTCCTGCATGCATTTCACGTAATTCGCGTCGACGTCCTTCTTGTCGGGATAGGCAACGGCGGGTGGTTCCTTGTAGGCGCCCTTGCAGATGCGCACACGCGCGCGGAGCGTATTCATGTGCTCGACGTCGCCAAGGGTGCGATAGAGATAACTCTGGAGCACGACGCCGACGTTGGCCTTGTACGTGGGGTAGAGTCGCTCTTCGAACAGTTTGAGTGTGGTGTCGGTGTAGGAGCTCGCTTCCATGTCCAGGCGTACGAAGGTGTCGTACTTCTGGGCTCGCGCGAGGATGTCCTGCATGATCACGATGCACAGCTCCTGATCGATATCGAGTCCCATGGCTGTAAGCTTGACGGAGACGTTCGCGTCGAGCTTGGACTCGTGAATGCGATCGAGCAGCGTGAGATATGCGTCACGCGCCGCGCGGGCTTCGCTCTCGGTATAGACGCTCTCGCCGAGGAGATCGAGGGAGGCGGTGATGCCTTTGGCGTTGAGCTCGCGGACGGCCGCGAGGCCTTCCTCTACCGTTTCACCGGGGACAAAGCGGCGAGCGAACTGCTTGGCTAGCCGGTTGTTGCGCACGAACTTGAAGACGCGCGGTTGATTGGACAGGTAGAGAAGTGTGTTGCGCAGCATTCAGGTGAATCTAGGCGTCGGCGTTCGGAAAGTATGACCCCAAAGTGTAGTTGGCAGGAACTTTGGGGGGTAGTTGCGTGGATTCGATTCCCCGTGCGCCCACTTGATGACGAGGATGGGGCGGACTTGAAGCTGATTGAGCTGTATGACACCGAACCGGCCGTTGCTCCACGCGGAGCTCACAAAACCCATCATCGGTGCTTTCTATGAAGGTCTACTCAGAGCTCGGTTTGGCTTCCTCGAGTCGGCTTATGGCGAAAACTGAGTGATGTCGCAAAGCGAATCACGTACAGCTACCTGAGAGCAACCCTGACTTCTAGCAGCTCCATCCGCAGCACGTCCGCCAAATCCGCGTTATCAAGTGGGCGCTCAACATCTCGAACAAAAAAGCCGACCGGGCAATCCCCGGTCGGCTTTCAAAACTTCAGAGCAAGAATCAGTTCTGGTCGATCGAATCGGGCTTGCCCTTTTCCTCAGGCTTGCCGCTGGTCTTGGCGCGCGCTTCGGCGGCCGCGGCGGGAGGAGCACCCTGCTGGATGTCTTCCTTGACGTTCCGCTGGAAATCGTTGATGTCCTTGTCCTTGGCGCCTGCGCCGACGAGGGACTTCACGGCATTCACCGCCGTGCCGACTGGCACGCCGCGCGAGATGAGATCTGCGGCAACAGTGAACGGCGTGACGAGAGACCGCAGAAGGCTCTTCTGCTTCATCTTACCGAGTTCTACGGGCGGTACACCGGCCTGCATGGCGGATGCGGCGGCCTTGAGCTCATCGGCTGATGCCATGGCACCGAGCCAGGTACGGACGATGACCATTTCCGTGTACAGATTGCGAACCACGGCGACAATGTGCGGGCCGTCGGCGCCCTTGGCGATTCCCTCATTCACGCGATCTTCGAGCGCGGTATACGGAAGTCCACGTGCCTTTGCCGAATCCACGAGCGCGTTGACGATCACGCTGGATGCCGCATCGAGATGCGGCTTGGAAATGCGCGGATCCTGAGCGCTCGCGGATGCGGCACTACCAAGCGCCACCAACAGGATCAAACCACGAGTGCTCTTCATTTGGTGCTGTCCTCCACCACCAGTGCACTGCTTGGCATGCCGAAGTCGTCGCCGGCGGAGCGAGGAGCGCGTGGATCCGCGACCCATTGCTTGTCGTTGACGACGAATGCATAACGGTGCACGCCGGCCTTCACGGGCGCCGTGACGCTCCACACACCCTGATTATTCGTTGCGACGAGGGCGGAGTCGTTCAGACCCCAATTGTTGAAGTCCCCAACGACTTTGACGCTCTTTGCGGCCGGAGCCACGAGAACGAAGTTGACCGGCTCGAGCCCATTCGCGGCGACGACATGCTCGCCTTGGCGAACGCGGATCACTCCGAATGTGACAACGGCAACGAGGCCCGCAGCTAATGCTGTGGCCCACGCTGGGCGCTGCGCGATGGACATCGCAGCTCCCAACCACCCGCGACGCTTGCGCCGTTCGGCATGGAGACGGCGCACCCGAACCATCAAGCGCCGCTCAAACGAATCATCGAGCCGTACGGGCCGCTGAAGCTCCTCGACGATGTTTTCCATCGTCGTCCGACCCCAATCAGCCACTGTGAACCTCTTTCAGCAAAATCCTTAACCGATCACATGCGCGCATCACGCGCATCTTGAGCGCCGAGACACCGACACCGGTAATCTCAGACATCTCCTCGTACCCCAATTCTTCTACATACTTCAGGAGAAAGGCCTCGCGTTGATCGGCGCTCAGTTCGCCAAGCGCCCGCTCGATCTCTTCTCGCCATGCCGTCTGTTCAGCCGGATGCTCTTGAGAAGCATTCAGCAACGCGCCTTCATCATGCACGAACGTCTGACTTCGACGCACACGCCGTGCCCCGCTCGTGCGGCAACGGTTGACGAGGATGCGGAAAAGCCACGCGCCGAAGCGCTCGGGTTCTTCACACCGCGACAACGACCGGTAGGCACGTGTGAAGGCATCCTGCAGCGCCTCCTCCGCATCCTCCCGATTGCCGAGCATGTGTACGGCGTATCGGGCGTAACGGTCACGATATCTCGAGACCAGAGAGCCGTACGCATTCACATCGCCCTGCAACACCCGCTGTACGAGCTCCGCGTCTGAGCTCTCCATGCTTACTAGACCCAGCATTGCCACCTTCAGTCACTGTTTAGGGCAGCTGACCGCTTTCCGCAGACCGCTGACCGCCAAACCCAACAGAAACGCTGTTGCGGACCGCGGTCGCGCGTAGCAGACAGCGGTCCTCATCAATCTACCCCAAAGGATTCCCGGCGACAGGATAGAATCTGCGCCGGCCCCGGGCGTGGTCGACCAGTACCTCGGCAGGGGCAAATCGGCCCGGGAAACGCCCATTCAGCTGCTCCAGCTGGTCTACCACCGTTTTCGCCCCCACCGCGTCCACGTACCGGAACGGACCACCCCTGAATGGCGGGAAGCCGATCCCGAAGACTGCTCCAACATCCCCGTCCCGTGCCGAACGCAGTACTCCCTCCTCCAGGCACCGCGCGGCCTCATTCACCATCGCCAGCACGCACCGCTGGGTAATCTCGGCTGGTTCTACATCACGCCTCGCGGTGCCGTGAGGAATCAGCTCGTAGATGGTCGAATCGGCGGGACCCTTCTTTCCCTCTCCGTCATATAGATAGAACCCCGACCTGCCCTTCCTCCCTGTGCGGCCCGACTCCACCACTCGGCGCATTGCCTCGCTTGGGGACATCCGCGCCCCGAAGGCATCGAAGAGTGTCTGGCCCACCTTTCCGCCGACGTCGATGCCCACTTCGTCGAGGAGCGTGATCGGCCCAACAGGAAAGCCAAATTCGAGCAGGGCTTTGTCGATCGTCTCGATCTTCGCGCCTTCGTCGAGCAGCTTGCCCGCCTCGTTCATGTACGCCGAGAGCGTACGCGTGGTGTAGAAGCCGGGCGCGTCGTTCACGACGATGACTGTCTTGCCAAGTTTCTTTCCGTAGGCAACTACGGTGACCGTTGCGTCGCTGTCCGTCGCCGGCGTGACGATCACTTCCAGCAGCGGCATCTTGGGTACGGGTGAGAAGAAGTGCATGCCGAGCACGCGATTCGGCCGTGCCGCAACTTCTGCAATGCGTGCAATGGGAATCGTGCTGGTATTCGACGCGAGCACGGCATCTGGCATGATCAGCGGTTCCACTTCGCGCACGATGCGATGCTTCAGCTTCAGGTCTTCGAACACCGCTTCGATCACGAGCGTCGCGTTGCCGAATCCTGTGTATTCGGTGGTTCCGCCGGCGAGTAGTAGCTGATCGTCGTACTGCTGACGGGTGATCTGCTTCTTCTTGAGGCGCTCGCGAAGTACGTCGCTGACGGCGGCGAGTCCGTGTGCAACGCGATCGGTCTCGGTGTCCTTCAATCGTACCGGTGTGCCCTGCTGCACCGCGACCGATGCGATGCCGGCTCCCATGAAGCCTGCTCCAATCACTCCCAGTGTCTCGACTGACTCCGGCTGGGGCGGGGGCTCGTTGACGCCTGGATCCTTCTTGAGCGCCGTCGTGGCAAAGAACAGGAAGACGAGCTCGCGCGAGACGTCCGATACTGCGAGGTCCGCGAACGCATGTGCCTCTTGTCGGTAACCTGCTTCGAGTCCCTTGTCATAGCCCGCCTGAATGGCGGCGATCGCGGCGAGCGGCGCTGGATAGTGGCCATGCGTCTTTTCCATCACGCCTTCGCGCGCCTTGCGGAAGACGATGGAGCGACCGATGGGGTTGTCCTCGAGTAACACGCCGGCTGCGCCGCGTCCCTTCGGCTCGTGATCTGGATCGAGCTGCCCCGACGCAAGCTTCCTGGCGCGATCGATGGCGACGTCGAGAAGAATGGCTGGATGGACAAGCTCGTCGACGAGACCCATCTGATAGGCTTTCTTCGCCTTGATGTTGCGGCTCGTGAGGATCATGTCGAGCGCGCGCTGCAGGCCGATCAACCGCGGAAGCCGCTGCGTGCCGCCCGCACCCGGGAGAAGTCCGAGCTGAACTTCGGGAAGTGCGAGCACGGTCTTCGGATGCTCGCTCGCAATGCGATAGCGACACGCGAGTGCCGTCTCCAGTCCACCGCCGAGACATGCGCCGTGAATGGCGGCGACGACGGGAACGGTGAGCGATTCGAGTCGCGCGAGGAGTGCCTGACCCGTACGACTCAGCGCTTCCGCGTCCGTTGCCGAGCGGAGTGTGAGGAACTCGTCGATGTCGGCGCCGGCGAGCCACGTGTCGGGCTTGCCAGTTGCCAGCACAACGCCCTCGAGCGATGCGTCGTTTGCAAAGCGAGAAAACAGTTCCGCAAACTCAGCGCGAAGGCCGCCGGTGACCTTGTTCACCGGCTCGCCCGGCAGATCGATGGTGACGACGGCGATGCCGCTCTCCATTTGTACGGTGAGGGCCGACATCAGGCGCGCTCCACAACCATGGCGTGACCCATGCCGCCCGCAGCGCACACAGTCATTAAACCAAACTGACCTCCGCGCCGCGCGAGTTCGTTGCAGAGTGTCATGAGAATGCGTCCTCCCGTTGCGCCGAACGGATGTCCGATGGAGATGGATCCACCCATGACATTGAGCTTGGCGCGGTCGACTTCACCAACCGGTTTGGAAAAGCCCGCGCGCTCCGCCCACTCCTGGCTGACGAATCCCTTCAAGTTGCAGAGCACCTGCGCCGCGAAGGCTTCGTGCATCTCGATGAGGTCCATGTCGTCGAGCGCTAGGCCGGCGCGTTGCAATGCGACGGGCGCAGCGAGCACGGGTCCCATGAGAAGTTGTTCACCCGGATCCAACGCCGCGTAGCTGTAGCTGCGGATGTACGCGATGGGTTCGTAGCCGAGTATCTTCGCGCGCTCCTCGCTCATGAGGAGTACGGCGCTGGCGCCGTCAGTCAAGGGCGATGCATTTCCGGCGGTGACTGTGCCATACTTGCGATCGAAGACGGGTTTGAGTGCGGCCAATGCGTCGATGGTGCTCTCGGGCCGAACTCCATTGTCGGTTGTCATCGCGTCGAATTTCGGCGGCACGTAGACCGGCGCGATTTCGGCGGTGAGTCGTCCGTCCTGCGTGCCGGCGGCGGCGAGCCGATGCGAGCGCAGCGCGAACTGATCCTGCTCCTCGCGCGTGATGCCATTGATCTTCGCCATTTTCTCGGCCGACTCACCCATCGATTCGCCCGTTGTGGGCTCGGCGATGGCTGGCGTGATGGGAACGAGATCGCGCGGACGAACCTTGGCCAGCGCGCGCACGCGACCGGCGAACGACTTGGCGCGCGAGGCGGCAACAAGTGCGTCACTCATACCGCGGGAGTGCAGGATGGGCACGTTGGAGAGCGACTCCGCTCCGCCGGCAATGATGACGTCGGCGTGGCCGAGGACGATCTGATCTGCGGCATCGGTAATGGCTTGATTCGCCGAGGTGCATGCGCGGCTCACCGTGTAGGACTGCACGCCCTTGGGGAGCAGCGGCAGCAGCGACACTTCGCGCGCGATGTTGGGGGCGATCACCGATGGCACAACGGTGCCGTAGACGATCGACTCGACGAGTTTGGCCTCGACTTCGCTACGCTGGATCAGCTCGGCCACGCATCGTTTTCCGAGCTCGATCGCGGAAAGCGACTTGAGCGTGGTGCCCGACTTCGCGAATGGTGTTCGAAAGCCGGCAACGATTGCGACGCGCCGGCCGGGAGAGCCGAATGGAGGCATCGGTTGAAGCTACGGGCTGCGCGGGGCGACGGGAGAGGGGTGTGGCGAAACTGCGGTTAGGTGCAGATTCCTCGACTTCGCTCGGAATGACACCCGTGCAGATTCCTCGACTTCGCTCGGAATGACAGCCGTGCAGATTCCCCGACCACGCTCGGAATGACACCAGACCCACTCCTTCGATTTCGTGACGAGTTCCCGATTCTCGGCACCAGCACGTACATGGTGTCGAACTCATTGGGCGCCATGCCGCGTGCCGTGCCGGCAAAGCTGGCGGAGTACGCCGAGCAGTGGGCGACGCGCGGGGTGCGCGCGTGGGCGGAGGGATGGTGGAGCATGCCGGTTCGCGTCGGTGACGTGATTGCGCCGCTGATCGGTGCACATGACGGCGAAGTCGCGATGGTACCCAACGTCAGCATCGCGCAGGCGCAGATCCTGTCATCGTTCGACTACACGCAGGGTCGGGACACCATCGTGATGTCGGAGTTGGATTTTCCGTCAGTGCGCTACGTCTATGATCAACTCGCGACGCAGCTTGGTGCGACGATCAAGGTCATACCGTCGAGGGACGGTGTCGGCATCGATGAAGATGAATTGATTGCGGCCATCAATGAGCGCACTGCGCTTGTCTCGATCTCGCACGTGCTCTTCAAGTCGGCGTACATCGTGGATGCGACGCGCATCTGCACGCATGCACACAACGTTGGCGCGCGCGTCTCGCTCGACGCGTATCACTCGGTCGGCGTTGTTCCTGTGGACGTCTACGCGATCGGCGCGGATTTTCTCACGGGCGGAGTGCTGAAGTGGTTGTGCGGTGGCCCAGGTGGCTCTTTTCTCTGGGTCAACCCAGCGGTCAGCAGTGAGCGTGCGCCGTCGCTCACGGGCTGGCAGGCGCACGAGCATCCATTCGCGTTCGAAGGCGAGATGACGTACGCCGCCGGCGCCTGGAAGTGGCTCACGGGAACGCCAGCAATTCCCGCGCTATTCGCGGCGACGGCCGGTCCTGACATCGTTCTCGCCGCAGGCATGGACGCCATTCGCGCCAAGAGCATGCGTCAAACGAATCACTTGATGACACTCGCCGACGCGCGAGGCTTTGAAGTCACGGCGCCGCGCGACGCCAATCGGCGCGGCGGCACCATTGCGTTCGACGTGCCACATGCGCGCGAAGTGGCACAAGCGCTGCTGTCGCGCGATGTGATTGTGGACTATCGGCCCGGCGCGGGCATCCGCGTGGCGCCACACTTCTATACGAGCGACGATGAAGTCGAATCGGTCGTGTCACACATCGACGAGATCCTCGCGCAGGAGTCGTGGAAGCGATACACTGACGCACGACTCGTCGTCACCTGATTCTTAGACCGCCTCCATGCCGCCAATTCCTTCCAAGCTTCGCAAGGCGTACGTCAACCTCGATCACCCGTCGGTGACGTTGCGCTTCGAGGATGGGCACGAAATCAAGATCTCCAAGGGCAAGGTGAAGACGTTCGACGCCTATTCCGGCGAGGTCATCAAGGTGGTGGCGATCTATGATCCGTCGTCACGCGAGCGCGATTTGCTCGAATCGATTCGCGCCGATGATTTGCCGGATGCTGAGCCACATGAGACTCGGTGAGGCGTACAGTGTTCGCAACTGAATGCACAGACACACCGGAAACCACGGGACACCGCGGATCCTTCGTAAACGAACAGCGGGTTTCATTCGATTCTACTTCCGCAGTGTCCGTCGTTGGCCGCCGTGTCTGTGCAACGCAGTTGAGACTTGTATTGGTCGCAATGCTCGCTGCCGTGCCCGCCTGCGTCCGAAGCCAAGCCCCGGCGCCGACCAGCTTCACGAGAGCCGACACCACCAAACTCCGAAAGACGCTCGACTCGCTCGCCGATCATCATCGCGGCGTCGTCGGATATACCGTAAGAAATCTCGACACCGGCGAACGTCTCGAACGCCGCGGCGATGAGACCTTCTCCACAGCGAGTCTCATCAAGGTCGCCATTCTCGTCACGGTGTTCGACCTCGTCGAGAAAGGACAACTGAGC
>JBBQHJ010000142.1:0-11069 GCA_038323865.1 Gemmatimonadales bacterium | reverse complement strand
ACTGCGATCAGCGGTCACACACAAAACACACATTCTCGCCCCATTGCCATGCTCACGCTCACGACCATACGCGCCCTCGTTCTGGCCGCGCTGTTCACGCCGGCCACCGCCCCACGCGTGGCGGACACGAGCCCGGTGTCCGATGCATTGCGCAGCACGATGCAACGCGCGGAAAAGAACTTCCTCGGCTCCGCGGAGACGATGCCGGCCGACAAGTACACCTACAAGCCGACGGACAAGAACATGACCTTTGGCGCACACATGGCGCACATGGGCGATTTCAACAACACCATGTGCTCGCTGATCAGCGGACAGGCTGCGCCGGCCGGCGCGAAGGCGACCGCCGCCTCCCCCAAAGCAGACATCGAGGCACAGCTCAAGTCGTCGTTTGCGTTCTGTCGTTCGTCGCTCGCCGGCCTGACCGACGCCAATCTCAGCGGGATGGTGAATTTCTATGGATCGCAGATCACGAAGGCCTCGGCTGTGTTGATTCTCTCGGGCGACTGGTCGGATCACTATGCGGTGACCTCGACGTATCTGCGGCTCAATCAACTGCTGCCGCCCACCGCCAAGACGGGGATGTAAGCGATGTTCCGTCGCGCAGCGTTGGCCTGCGTTGGCGTCTGTTTCGCCGCGCGGACTGGAATCGCACAAACGCGCGTCTCGATCCAGGCGACGCGTACCTCGGATGCAATTCATGTCGACGGCCGGCTCGATGAGCCGGCGTGGGCCAGCGCTCCCATCCTTCGTCACTTCCGCCAGCTCGATCCGGACGAAGGCATGCCCGCCACGGAACGAATGGAAGTGCGCGTGCTGCTCGGCAGCGATGCCCTCTATGTGGGCGCGCGCATGTATGACACGCAGATCGCCACGCTCCAGCATCGGCGCACGCGGCGTGACGATGAAACGGCGACCGATGCATTTGCCATCGAGCTCGATCCGTTGCACGATCGCTTGCACGGCGTGCGGTTTCAGGTGTCGCCCGATGGCATTCTGTATGACGCGACCGTTCTTGCGACCGGATCTCGTGATGCCTCATGGGATCCGGTGTGGGACGCGCGGACGACCATCGATTCACTGGGGTGGACTGCGGAGCTCAAGCTTCCGCTCTCGCAACTGCGCTTCAACCAGCAGGGCGACGTCTGGGGCATTCAGCTCGAGCGACTTCTGCTTCGTCGTCTCGAGCGCTCGTACGTCGCACTCGTGCCCAAACGCGAGATGTCCAACGGCACGATGAGTCCCGCATACTACGGTGATCTCACGGGGCTGTCGGGGCTTCCGTCGCCGCACACTGTTGAGTTGCTGCCGTATGTGTCGACGTCGGCGTCGTACCTGCACGATGCTGATGCAGGCTCTCTGCGCAACGCGAACGGAGAATACGCCTGGCGAATCGGCGCAGACATTCGCGCTGCACTCACCAGCGACTTCAGTCTCAACGCGACCATCAATCCCGACTTCGGGCAGGTCGAGGTCGATCCTGCTGTCGTGAATCTCACCACTACCGAAACACGCTTTCCCGAGAAGCGTCCGTTCTTCGTCGAGTCCGCCGATCGATTTGCGTACGGTGGTTTGCGCTCCTACTACAATGCGTCCGCGCCCACGGTGTTCTACTCGCGACGTATCGGCCGCGCACCACACCTGAGTGCCTTTGGAGATACGAGCGTCGCCTTCGCGCGCGCGCCCGCACAGGCCGATATCCTCGGCGCCACGAAGTTGATCGGGCGAACATCGTCCGGCTGGACAACCGGCGTGCTCGAAGCTGTGACTGGTGCGGAATCGGCGCGTACGCTGACGTCGCGCACCGTGCCCGGCCAATTTGAAGTCGAGCCGCTCACCAACTATCTCGTGGGACGCGTGTCGCGCGATCTTCGCCAGGGGGAGACGACACTCGGCGCGCTGTTCACGTCGGTCAACCGCCGTCTCGATACGCCGCAGCTTGGTGATGCACTGGCGAGTAGTGCATACGTCGGCGGTCTGGAGCTCGCGCACAGCTGGGCGAACCGGTCATGGGGCATCGACGCAAATCTCAGTCGCAGCGAGATCGCGGGGAGCACCGCGGCGATCTCGCGCGTTCAGCGTTCGCCCGCCCGCTATCTGCAACGTCCGGATGCGCAACACGACCGTTTCGACGGTGCACGCACATCGTCGAGCGGCACCGACGCGGCATTCTCGTTTACAAAACTCACCGGCAACTGGATTGGCAGCGTCGCCCTGCAGGATGTGTCACCGGGTTACGAGACGAATGACGCGGGGCTTCTATCGGATGCCAGCCGTCGCGCATTGGCGCTGGATCTCCACTATCAGAGCTTCGAACCGGGCAATGTCTTCCGGCATTTCATCGTGTGGCCGTTCACGATGCAGCAGTGGAACTACGACGGCCAGCTCGTGCTGAACAAGTACAATCTCTATCTATTCGGCGAGCTGCTGAACCGCTGGCAGATCGGCATCGAATACAACTACAGCGCGGCGGCCATGGACGACCGTCTTGCGCGTGGCGGCCCACTCGCGCGCTCGGCGCCGGTGCACACGTGGTATTACCGCTTCGATTCACCGAGCCGTGGGCGCGTGACGTACTTTTCCGAGAGCAGCCTGAATTGGGGAGAGGACGATCGTCGCACCCTGAATGTCGGCAGCGGAATGGTCGTTCAGGCGCGGCCGAGTGTCCAGCTGATCATGAACCCGACGTTTGGTATTGCGAAAAATCCCACGCAGTACGTGGCGACGTACGCCGATCCCACGGCGACCGGCACGTTCGGAACACGCACACTGTTTGCGCGGCTCAACCAGCGGACGCTCGGTCTCGAGGCGCGCATGAACTGGGTGGTTGCACCGCGGCTCACGTTGCAGACGTATGTGCAGGGGCTGATCGCCGCGAGTCCATTCGATGAATACAAGTCACTCTCGCAAGCCGGTGTGCGGCGATACGGGATCTACGGTGCCGGGCTGGGGACGATCTCCGCCCAGCCATCCGGTGTGGTCACGGTGGATGCCGACGGGTCTGGCCCGGCGCCTTCATTCACCACCGCGGCTCCGGACTTCACGGTTCGGTCGCTCCGCACGAATGTAGTGATGCGCTGGGAATTCAGGCCCGGTTCAACCCTGTTTGCCGTGCTGCAGCATCAGTCTGGTGGAACGACGTCGTTCGGCGATCAGCGGCTCGGTCCTGACCTCACAGGTTTGCTCTCCGGCCCATCGGATAACGTGTTTGCCCTGAAAGCCTCGTATTGGTTGCCCTGGTAGCGTTTACCGGGCCACTCTGGCCGGAGTCCCAGAACGCCTTGTAGCATAGACCCGGCGCCGCGGGAGCAGGTACGCGGTAGCGAGCGGCATCAAATCAAGAGGGCCCGTTGGCGACTTATCGCGACTCTGCTTCCGTGAACAGCCCCGAGATATCGAGTTCAAGCGGCTTGCGCGCTCCGTCCGGATACCAGATCAATGTCTCGGAAAGGATTGCGGGACGTTCATCATCCGGCTGCCAGCGTTCAATCGTGCGCGACTCTCGATCAACCACCCAGTATTCCGGAACGCGGTTGCGCTGGTAGCGTGGCCGCTTGATGACACGATCAAAGCGAGCAGATGATGGCGAGGGGATTTCGGCGGCGAGGAGCAAGCGCGTAATGTAGTATCGCTCGTCGACGAGATCCGATGTCGGCACAACGAGCAGGTCTGGCTGCGTGACGAGTCCGGGCTCGAGCTTCACGTCGAATGGTGCACTGAACACGGTGCCGATGCTCTGCTCTCGCACGTACGCACGGAGAATCGCGAACAGTGCGCCGCCCAACTCCTGATGTCGCCAGTGCGCACTGGGCGTCACGAGCACTTCCCCGTCCACGAGTTCCCATCGCTCCCCCGCGGGTGCGGCGTCGCGTGCAGTGTAGAACTCCGCTTCCGTCCAGCGCCGTGCGGCGAATTGCTGTGCGGCCATTCCCATAATCTGCTCGGCTCCGTCAGGACGAGGCAAGGATGCGCTGCTTGACATGTGACCATTTGGTCACCTATACTCCCTCCGTGAAACACGACGATCGCGTGTTCAAGGCGCTCGCCGACCCGACGCGGCGGCTTCTGCTCGACCGGCTCTTCAAGCGTGACGGCCGGACGCTGACAGAGCTGGAATCCGAGTTGGAGATGACCCGCTTCGGCGTGATGAAACACCTCCGCGTTCTCGAGGACGCGGGGCTCGTGGTAACCCGGCGCAATGGGCGAGAGAAGCTGCACTATCTCAATCCCGTTCCAATCCGGCTCATCCACGACCGATGGATCGACAAGTTCACCGAGCGTCGAGTCTCGGCGCTCATTGACCTCAAGCGTGAATTGGAGGAAGACTCGGCATGACAAGCACCACGGCACCAGACATTGGCACCACGACGCAGGTGTATCGCGTCTTCATCAAGGCCACCCCGCAGAAAATCTGGGACGCCATCACCAAGCCGGAATGGACCCAGCGCTTCGGCTACGGCCTGCGCGATGAGTACGAGTTACACAAGGGAGGCGCATATCGCGGCCACGCGAACGAAGGCATGATCGCGATGGGCATGGGCGGCGTCATCGTTGACGGTGAGGTCATCGAGTCCGATCCGCCGCGCAAATTAGTAGTGACATGGCGAATGGCAATCGATCCTTCAATGGCCGCCGAAGGATTTACACGTCTCACGTATGAGATCGAAGAAGGGCGCGGCGGTGTGAGCCGGCTCAGTGTCATTCACGATCTCGCCGGCAAGCCAGGTCATGCAGCGATGGTCGCTGGTGATCAGCAAGGGCCGGGCGCAGGTGCTGGTTGGGTCTGGATTCTCAGCGATCTCAAGTCGCTGCTGGAAACGGGAGAGCAGCTGGCTCCGAACGCCAACTGGACATAGACGTCGGTATGTGAAAAGATGGCCTCGCGTGAGCGGGGCCCTCTTTAGCGAAACAGATCAGCAATATTAATGAGACGGACACACGACGAGCTTAACTTGTCCGGATGACTTCTCCGTCACCAAATCGCCGCATGGCGGCGCGAAATCTTCTCATCGCGCTGTTCTCCGGCGCAGCGCCGCTGGCGGCCCAATCCGCTGGCGAATGGTCGGCCTATGGCCGAGATGCGATGGGCAGTCGCTACTCGCCGCTTACGCAGATTACGCGCGAGAACGTGTCGCAACTCCAGGTTGCCTGGACATTCCGCACCGGCGACACCGCGCACACTCGACAAACAATGAAGTTCGAGGCCACACCGCTGATGGTGGACGGCCTTCTATATGTATCAACGCCGGGCGGTAAGGCATTCGCGCTCGATCCTGCTACCGGCAAGCAGCGCTGGACGTTCGACGCGCATATCGATCGCGACGAAGACTGGGGCGACTTCGCGAATCGCGGCGTGTCCACGTGGCTCGACAAGAGCGCTCCGGCGAATACGCATTGTCGGAGACGCATTCTTCTTCCGACCATCGACGGACGCATCATTGCGCTCGACGCCAAGACCGGCACCGTGTGCACGGGCTTCGGCACTGCAGGCACCGTTCGACTAAGAGACGGGCTCCGTAACTCGCCATTCTACACTGGCGAATATGAACTCACGTCGCCGCCGGCGGTGGTGAATGGCATCATCGTCACCGGTTCCGCTGTCGCGGACAACAACCGTACGAACGCGGCGAGCGGTGAAGTTCGCGCGTACGATGCGCGCACAGGGAAGCAGAAGTGGGCGTGGGATCCCGTGCCGCGCGACACCGCCGATCCCGCATGGAACACGTGGCGTGGCGCGATGGCGCACAGCACCGGTGCTGCGAACGCGTGGTCCGTCATTGCTGCCGACAGCGCGCGTGATCTCGTGTTCGTCCCCACCGGAAGCGCGAGTCCCGACTACTACGGCGGCGAACGACTCGGCGACAATCGCTACGCGAATTCCGTTGTCGCATTGCGCGCGAGCACCGGCAAGGTGGTGTGGCATTTCCAGACCGTGCATCACGACTTGTGGGACTATGACAACGCGTCCCCGCCACTGCTCGCGACCATTACGCACGACGGCAAGCGCGTCGACGTCGTTATGCAAGCAACCAAGAGTGGACAACTATTCATTCTCGATCGCGACACCGGGCATCCCGTGTTTCCGGTCGAGGAGCGTCACGTTCCCGCGAGCACCATCTACGGAGAACAGGCGAGCCCGACGCAGCCGTTCAATCTCGTGCTCCCCGCGCTGAGTCCTCAATGGTTCGACGTAAAGGCTCTCTGGGCGGCGACGCCGGAGATGCGCGCCCAATGCGAAGACCTCATGAAGGGGCTGCGGAATGAAGGCGCGTTTACGCCGCCGAGTTTGGAGGGAACCATCGTGATGCCGTCCAATGTGGGCGGTGCGCATTGGGGTGGCGTCGCATTCGATCCCGTGCGGCAACTCGTGATTGTGCCGACCAATCATCTCGTCGCGCGGGTGCAGCTCATTCGCCTCGACCAGCTCGACACCGCCGTGATGCACGCCAACTCATCTCGGCTCGGTGATCAGTACACGCGCATGCACGGCACGCCGTATGTCATGCGCCGCAACATGCTCACCATCAAGGATGGTCTGCCGTGTACGCCGCCGCCCTGGGGCGCGCTCGTGGCGATCGATCTCAAGAGCGGAACCAAGGCGTGGGAAGTTCCGCTCGGTGATCCCGCGTCGTTCAAGCCGGAGCTGGCGAAGATCTCAACGGAGCCACTCGGCCTGCCGAACCTGGGCGGGCCAATCATCACCGCTGGTGGCATCGCCTTCATTGGCGCGGCGATGGACCGCTTGATTCGCGCGTTCGATGTCGAGACCGGTAAGGAGCTTTGGCGCGGGCCACTGCCCGGCGGCGCGCGTGCGACACCGATGGTCTACCAGAGTGGTGGTAAGGAGTACGTCGCCATCAGTGTCGGTGGTGGCGACGAGTGGGGTAAAGGCGATTACGTAGTAACGTTCACGCTCAAGTAACCTCTTGGATACAGCGGAGAAGCAAATGCCCACCACATATAGAAAAACCCCAGAGGCGGTTGCCCGTCTCAATGCTGAACAACATCGCGTCACGCAGGAGAACGCGACCGAGCGGGCGGGAACCGGCGAGCACCTCGACAACTTCAAGCCCGGCATCTACGTCGACATCGTCTCGGGCGAGCCGCTGTTCGCCTCGTCTGACAAGTTCGAGTCGGGTTGCGGCTGGCCCAGCTTCACCAAGCCGATCGAGCCGGCGAACGTTAGCGAGCTCAGCGACTCGTCGCACGGCATGGCGCGCACCGAGGTGCGCTCGACGCACGGCGACAGTCACCTGGGACATGTCTTCAACGATGGCCCGCGCGACCGTGGCGGGCTGCGCTACTGCATCAACTCCGCGTCGCTGCGTTTCGTCCATCGCAATGACATGGAGGCCGAGGGTTACGGCGCCTACCTCGACCAGGTAGAGGACGCGCAGTAGCGCACATCGAAGTCGCTGGCCATAGATTGACAGCATGCAGGCCTCAGTTCGCCCATTGCTTGGAGCATTGCTTGGAGCACTGCTTCTCGCGGCCGTCTCGTGCAAGCCCGACGCGCCGCCCAAGCCCGCGGGTGCGCCCCCCGTTGCCGCGCCCGCGCCGCCCGCGCCGTCGCGATTCGCCGTTCCCATCGAATACGACATCACCGCCATCCTCAAGAAGGTGGACGAAGTGGTGCCGCGTACCTTCGGCTCGATGGATTCTGTGAAGCAGGCCGGTGACGACCCCAACCGTCACTACGCCTTCGAGGCGAAGCGCGAAAATTTCACCGCGTTCGCGAGTGGAAGGTTGCTTCACCTGCGGACCACGCTCTCGTACTCCGCGCGTGGTTATTTCAAGCCGCGCTTCGGGCCTACCATCAGCGCAGGCTGCGGGAACGACAAGGAACGCCCGCGTATCATCGTCGAGCTCGCGACTCCGCTCTCGATCGATCAAGACTGGCACCTCGTGTCGAAGGCGTCCATGGTCAGCGTGGAGCCTGCGTCGAAGGAGCAACGCGACCACTGCGACGTCAGCATCTTTCACAAGGACGTGACAGCGAGCGTCGTCGAGGCCGCGCGAGGTGGCATCACCGGCCAGCTCAAGAACATCGACCGCAAGGTTGCCACCGTTGACCTGAGCAAGAAGGTCGCGGAATGGTGGCGCATGCTCGCGACGCCCATCAAGCTCACCAACGGTGTGTGGCTGCTGCTCGGCCCCGAGCGCCTTAGCCTCGGTGCCGTTCATGGTAAGAGCAAGCTCCTGACGGTGCCCGTGAACCTTGCCGCAACTCCACTCATCGTGACAGGGACGACCGAGCCGGTGGTGATGGTGCCGAGCCTTCCTCCCCTTGGCAACGATACGAGCGCGGAAGGATTCCACATCGCAATGGACGGCGTGATCGACTACGGCACCGCCTCGCGTCAGCTGAGCCAGGTTCTCTCCGCGCAAAGCTTCGCCCCGGCTGGACACGAGTTCCGTGTTGTACGTGCCGCGTTCATTCCGATGGCCAACGAGAAACTCAGGCTCACCATCTCCTTTGCCGGGGAGGCCCGCGGACTCGTCGAGCTCACAGGCACTCCGTTGCTCGACAACGTGCGTGGCGAGTTGTCAGTGCCCGATCTCGACTTCGATCTCCGCACGGGCAGCAAGATCCTCAGCACGTATTCGTGGCTCAAGTCCGACGATCTGCGGAAGGAACTCCGCGCGAGGGCGCACATTCCCGTTGGGGCAGCGCTCGATCGTGGACGCAAGCTGCTCCTCGAAGGCCTCAATCGAAAACTTGGCGATGAGGTCACACTTACCGGCACAGTGGATTCAGTCGCGGTGAAACGGCTGTTCGTGACAAGAGACGGACTGATCATCCGCGCCGAGGCGACTGGGCGTGCGGGGATGGCGGTAAAACAGCGTTAGCCGCTCGAACGCAGGTGACGGACAGGGCACCACCACGCAGCGCAGCTACGCGAACGAGGGAACGAGGGAACGAGGGAACGAGGGAACGCACGGGTGGGAGCACGACAGGCCTCCCACCCGGCAAGCAGCTTTGCCGCCGTTAGAACCGAAGGTCGAGCGAGACGAAGAACAGGCGGCGGGCGCCCGCCTGTAATGTCTGATTATCGCCAGACGTTGTGAATCCGCCGGTGCCGATCGGTCCGATGTACGACTGATCCAGAAGATTCACCACGTTCACCTGAATCGACGTCTCCCGCGCGGCTGCAATGGGTAGCTTGTAGCTCGCTCCGGCATCCACCGTCGTGTAGGCTGGCACGGACACATCGTTGAGGATGCTGAAGTAGCGCGTGTCCACGTGCCGCACCGATCCCATGATCGACCAGTCCGACTCGCTGTACCGCAACCCGCTGTTCAGCAGCAGGCGCGGCGCGTCCACAGCGTCCTTCCCCTTCGCGGGAATCACCTTGACGCCGTTCGTGTAGTCCTCATTGATGGTGGACATGTTGTACGCGGCCGTGCTGTTCCACGTGAGGTGCGGCATGAGGTCCCACACCAGCAGCCCTTCGACTCCCCTCGACGTGACCGTGCCGACGTTGGCAAACACCGAGGCGCAGAATGCCGTGAGCTGGCAGTTCGCGACGCCCACGAGACGATTGCGATAGTTCACGAAGTACGTCGAGAGCGATGCCTCGACTCCTTCGCGCTTCGTGCGAACGCCGAAGTCCACCGATGACGCGCGTTCCGGATTCACGTTCGACTTGAAGTACGCGAAGCCTTCCGGCGCGAGATTGTAGATTCCGGTTTGTGGGCTCAGCGGATACTGGTTCATGTTCTCGGAGTAGTTCGCGAACAACTGTTCCGTGCCGTTCACGCGCAGCACCGCGCCCACCTGCGGCAGGAACGAGCCCTTCGCCGTCACATTGAAGTCAGGGCGGTTCGCGTCACCGTATGCCGGCGCGTTCAGCGTATTGCCGTTGCTGTGGAAAGCCGCGTCCACGTTCAGGTACTTGGCGCCATATGTCAGCTTCAGCATGTCGTCGAACAGCGTGTTCGTGTTCTGGAGGTAGAGCATCGATGTGGTGATGTCGCCCGTGCGATCGAAGTTCAGGCGGATCACGTTATTGAAGTTCACGTCGGGCCCTTTCTGCCAATCCGTGAGGCGCCACGCCGGCCGCCGAATCGCAGTTGAGTTGTTCTCGTACCAGCCCCCAATTTCCAGCGCGTTGCCCGACACATTCCAGTTCGCATGCATGATCGCACCGGAGCGCGTGTCCTTGTATTGCGTCTGGCGGAAGTACAGCGGATCCGGGCTCCAGCTTGCACCGTAGCTCGGTGCGGTCCAGTCGCCATTGCCCTTGTTGTTGTGGAAGTACGGCTGCACCACGAAGCGTGCGTCGTCCGTGATGGCGAGGTCCGCGCGCAGATAAGCGAGATTGTCGCGTCGCGCACCGAGCGACGACTGCCAGTACGCCTCATCTTCCTGCCCCGACGTTGTCGCGAACTGCTTCGCCTTGTTCCAGTCGGAAAACTGATCCCAGTCTCGGCCGCTGGCGTTCCAGCGCGCAAGCGAAAAGTCTACGTAGTCCGCTTCGCTCCGGTTCGAGAAGGAGTAGAAACCGGTGAACCGGTTCGCTCCCATGAATGCGACGGACTTCGCGTTCACCTGCTCCTGCCAGGTCTGTCCGCTGCGGAGCAGTCCATGACGGCCGAAGATGCCCGTGTTCTCGGGCGACGCCGGCACCCCGCCGCCCTTCCATTTATCGTTGTCCTGCCGCGTGAAGCTCAGGTACGAGTTGACGCCGTTCTCGCCGGAGCTCCACAGTCCCGTGTCATAGCGCCCGCTGGTGCGATACGTATTCGCCGCGCCAACCGTCTGCTGGAGTTGGAACGAGCGCATCCCGCGCGGCGCGTCGGACGAATACTCGATCACACCACCCAGATTGTTGGCGCTTGCCGTGGAGATCGCGCCGTTGCCTTGCGCCACGCCGGCCCCTGCGAGATTGATGGGATCCACCGCGCGCCCGATGCCGAGTCCGTTGAAGTTGCCGTAGCTCATGTCGCCGAGCGGCAATCCGTCGAATGTCTGTCCAACCTGCTGCGTCTGAAAACCGCGCATCGTGATGCGGTTGGACCATTCGTACTGGCCCCACGGATCCGAGCTCTGAAAATTGACACCCGGCAGC
>JBBQHJ010000141.1:0-11151 GCA_038323865.1 Gemmatimonadales bacterium | reverse complement strand
GTGTCGCCGACCATACCGACGTCGGGGTTCGCTCCGCCATGCATAACAATCGCGCGGCGATCGGGAGCGAACACCATCGCCAAATGATCGCGCGCCCCTGGTGTGGCCACGTCGATCTGGTGCCATGCAGTGCCGTCCCATTCCCAGGTGTCATCGAACGGACTGGGCTTGCCGTTCTTCATTGCAAATCCGCCCGCAAGAACGAGCCGGCCGCGAGCTTCGTCATATGCGAGGGCATGCAGCGCGCGCGCCGGCGGACTTCCGGCTGCGCCATCGCTGACGATGCGACTCCATCGGCGTCCGTCCCATTCCCACAGGTCGTTGTGGAGCGGCGATCCCATCAGCCCGTCGTTGCCGCCGAACAGCATGATGCGACCACGTCGTGAATCGTACGCCATCGCTGGCGCCCCCCGTGGCGGCGGTCCCTTCGTCGCGACTCGGCGCCAGCCCGCGCCGCCGCGCACCCACGTGTCGTTCAGAAATTTGGTGCCGCGATAGCCGCCGAACAGTACGACCTGTTTGCGAGCGCGATCATACGCGAGCAACGGCTCGTCACGTCCGCTCGGTGCTGTGACATTTGCCTTGCTCCATGCCGTGCCGTTCCACTCCCAGGTCTGCGCGACCGCACCTTTGGCGTCGCCCACGATCACGAGGAGCCCGCGAGCTTCGTCGAACGCGGCCCCAACCAGTGAGATCGCCGGCGCGACACGCACTGCCGCTTGCGCGAAAGCCGGACGTGAAGGCATTGCTGCACAAAGGCCGAGCAGCATCCCCACGACGCGGGACAAACGACGCGGTAGTGACGCTCCAACGCATGATGTCATGTCATCAGCGCACTCGTGCATGCTGTCCAAACCTCCGGTACGTTTGAGAGTACGTGATGTGGCCCCGACCATTCACCTGCTGTTCCTCGACCCTGCGCGCAAGGCTGGGCTGCTAGAACCGATGCGCCGCCGAGTCGCGGTTGAACGTCGACCAGAGGTATACCCAGGCGCCCGCGCGGCTGACGGCGACGAAGATGTACTTGCCGTCTTCGCGGGCGGCACCGCCAGAGTTGAACCGTTGCAGCTCATGATAGGCGCCGCGCTCAACGGCGACGTCGCCGCGCAGAATGAGATCGTCGGGAGCCAGCGTCAGGACCGGCGCAAAGCGCCGGCGGCTGAACGATTCGCGGGCCGCGGCGACGATGGCTTGCCGGCCCCGTTGTGCCACGGCGTCGTACGGCATCCGGATGGCGCTGTCCGCGTACAACGTGCCGATGGCTTCGGCGTCACCCTGATCGTATGCTGTGGAATAGCGCGCTCGGAGTTCGTCGAGCTGGATTCGTACGGCGGGCGTCGGCTGCTGTTGGTCGATCGACGTCGCCGGTGACGAGTGCATGCTGCACGAGGCCGTGGCGGCGCACAGCAGCAGCAACAGCATGGTCGTCCGGAGCCCGCGCCGACGGACGGCGATCAGCGATGCTTTGCGCGACCCAACATCCGAGCCGCGCAGGCCGGACGCCGAGAGCGGCGTCAGGGCGTGCATCGCGCCGCGCGGGCCCGCTCTTCCACGGGCATTTGTTTCGCCGCCTCCAGGAGCATCGCACAATGCTGCGGGCTCCACGGTGCAATCATCGCGTATGCCTGAAGCAGCGTAACCGCACGGGCTGGTTGACGAATTTCAAGGAAGTGGCGGGGCTCGTAGAAACCGAGGAACACGGCGTCGTGCGCGATCAGCCGTGAGGCCCACGGCCGTTGCAGAGAGTCCCCCTCGACGGACAATTGCTTCAGTGACGCGATGTCCAGACGTTGTCCCAGCACCTCCGCATTGTCCGGGTGATCGCTCTTACGAAATTCGCTAAGGACGCCGTCGGTGCGTGCCACCCGTAGAAGCTCCTGCCTCGCAAGCTCCTGAAGGCGCCGCCGTATCGCGGCCACAGCCGGCCGCTCGTCGAGCTCGCGCACGCGCTGCGAGACACCCGCCGCCTCAGAACGCCGAGCGATGATTCGCGAAATCTCACTGAACGCGTCGGCCGCTAGCATCCACTGTCCACTCTTTTCCAGACTGTCGGCGCGCCGAA
Source organism: Gemmatimonadales bacterium (assembly GCA_038323865.1). GTDB lineage: Bacteria > Gemmatimonadota > Gemmatimonadetes > Gemmatimonadales > Gemmatimonadaceae > AG11. The sequence goes on along the minus strand of JBBQHJ010000141.1, from coordinate 9,089 downwards.
TCGCGTCACCGATGCGAGTTGACACCCAGCCGGAGTCGGTGAGCCACCGGCCGTCGAGCATGCCGCGCAACTTGAACCAGACGAGGGCGCGATCGATGACCGCCGGCGGTGGCCACGCATGCGGGCCGGCAAAGTACTCCACCTGCGCCGGCACTTGCTCCCGCTCCAGCCGAAGCGCCATGTCGCGTACCTCGGCCCAGTTGAAATCCGCGGAGCCCGCGGTCAGCGCGAGCGCGAACCCTGGCGTGCGCAGAAGCACCATGGACGCGGAGTCGGAAAAGTCGGGCGCCGCGCCAGCCGATAACAGGCCGGCGAAGTTCTTCGGCGCCTGCTCTGCGAAAGCACCACCAAGCCGCGCCGTCCCCGAGAACCCCGCCACATAAAGCCGCGTGAGATCGATGGAGAGCGAGTCTTCCACCTGTGCGAGCATCGCGTTGATCGCGCCAATGTTTGGTTCGATGGCACCGTCACTCAACGTGTTGTATGAGCTCAGCACCACGAATCCATGCCGTTCGGCGGCGGCGGCGAACAATTGCAGCGCGAACATCGCGCGGCCGCGCGGATCCATGACGAAGAGCGCGGGCCACGCTTCCCGCCGCGAATAGTGCGATGGCAGGTACATGGCGAAGCTCTGCCCCGTATCGCGCGCCGAGGTGACGCGCATCAAGGTGCGACCCGGTAGCGAATCGCGCGCGGGCACGGTGGATTGCGCCGCGACCGGGCGCGGCGTGGTGCACGCCACCAGCAGTAGGAGACCTGCCATCCGCGTTCGATGCATGGACTGGATCACGCGGTCAGTCTTGCGTGCGCTACTGGCGAACGCAATGCCAATGGGATGGTCCGTTCGTCAGCGGTGTCTGGTCGGCGGCATCGTGTGCGCGCTAGGAAGGCGTTTCCCCGCGCCGCGCTCCGGTCCAGCTCGCGCGCACGCGAGCGGCGTGCCGGCGGCTCATGGTCAGCGGTTTGCGCAGATCGCGCACGGTCACCTCATACGCGCCGCTCGGCAACGCCTCCATGCGCACGACGTGCTCGAGGTTGACGATCGCTGAACGGTGAATGCGCTCGAAGCGGTCCGCGGGGAGCATCAGCTCCCAGTCCGCAAGCGTTCGCAGCACAAGCGATTCGCGCGCACCCGCCACGACCACTCTCGTATAATCCTTCTCGGCGATGAGACAGCGCACGTCACGCACCGCAACGAATCCCGCCGCGCGACCGCTCCCGATGAACAGATGTCCGTCGTAGGGAACGCGTGCGACCGGCCGCGCGGGCGCTGGTGCAGCGACGCGCGCGAGCGCCAAGGCGAGCCGGCGGCCATCGACCGGTTTGAGCAGATAGTCCACCGCGTTCACCTCGAACGCGCGCACAGCATAGCGGTCAAATGCGGTGACGAAGATGACCCGGCAGCCAGCAGGCAACGACTCGAGCAACGAAAATCCGCTCTCGGCGCCTAGTTGAATGTCGAGCAAAACGAGCTGCGGGAGGGTGTGTGCGACCAGTTCTCTCGCCTCGTGGAGGGAGCTCGCTTCACCAACGATCTCTGCACCACCATGCTCCCGCAGCATGGTGACGAGCTCGAAACGCGGAAGCCGCTCGTCTTCCACCACGATGGTGCGCCAGGGCGCGATGGGGCGCTTAGCCAACGGCCGCGGACTCATCGCGTGGTGCGGCAAGCACCGGAAGCTGCAGCTCGAGTTCAACTCGCACACGACCATCGCCCTCCGATACGCGCAGCACGTGAGAGCCGGGATAGCGGTGCGCGAGTCGCTCGGTGACATTGCGCAGCCCAATGCCAGCGGCCCCGCTTTGGAGATCGTCGTGCAGCGCGGCAGGCCGCAGCGATCCGGTGTTGACGATGACAAGGCGCAGGACAGCGTCGCGCACTGTCCCCTGGATGCTTACCTCGAGAGCGCCACGCGTCGTGCGTCGCCCGTGAAGCAGCGCGTTCTCGACGAGCGGATGCAACAGGAAACCGGGGATGAGTTGCTCCTCGGCTTCGGCAGAAACATCGATGCCAACGATAAGCTGGTCGCCGAAACGGGCGAGCTCGATGTCGAGATACTGGCGAACGACGTCGAGCTCCTCGCGCAGCGGCATGTCGCCTGACGTTGCCGGTGTCAGCGCGTACCGGAGCACGCCGGCAAGACTCGTCACCATCTCCCGCGCGCGAGCCTGGTCCTCGAGCATGCACGCTCTGATTGACGTCAGCGCGTTGAAGAGGAAGTGTGGGTTGAGCTGAAAACGCAGCGCATCCAGCTGGGCGCGGGTACTCTGTGCCTGCGCCGTCGCCGCACGTTGCGACGCGGCTTCCGCATCGCGCCAGTAGCACCATCCGAAATAGGCAGCAGACCAGCCGAGCAGCGCGATCGACAGATCGAGTGAGCCATGCGGCACACTCGCCCACACGAAAGGCTGCCCCGCGCCGAGCAGGAGGCCGGCGAGCAGGAACGACATCACATACCATATCGGCCCGAATATCACGCTGCCGATGATCGCGGCAACAAGGCGTGGCGCTGGACCACCGCCACGCGCGGTCACTCGCAGATAGACGAGCCGTAGCAGATGACTGATGGGCAAGCCAAGCAGCGCGCGCGTGCCCTTGATGACGAGAAGGCCCGGGACGCGCTCCAGCGGCAGCGACGGCAGCAGTGCCAACACACTGATGGCGGCATAGGCGAGCCAACACGCGAGCTGGACAAGCCAGTACGTCGAGAGCGGACCTCTCGTCGCTCGCCTGCCGGACACGTTCAAGGTTCGGTCATGACATCGCGAGGCACAGCTGTCACGGGGCGGCTGGTGTGAAATCGGTTGCCTTGGCCACGACGCTCCATCCGTCGCGCAGCTTCATGAGCGTGAGGAAATCGACGACGCGGCCGCGCGCGCCATTCAGCTCCACCTTCGCCACTGCGGCATTGCCGGAGAGATCGATCGAGAGGAGGCGAAAAACGCTCGGACCATCCGAGCCCGTCCTGCCACTGAAGCGTTGGGCGAATGCTTCTCTTGAAATGCTACCGAGTGTGTCAGCCTGGAGAAAGTCAACGCGTGCTGCTGGGTGAAACACGGCGCGAATCAGGTCGCCATTGCCAGTGCGCTGCGCATCGAGATAGCGCTGCACCACGGCCGTGATGGCGGCGGTCGAAGAGTCCGCGGCAGCTGGCGACTGGTTCACGCGTACGTAGTCCTCGCGAAATCGAGGCTGCCAGGTCATGCCATTGTCGAACGAGCGCTCGCCCGTACGCACGACGCGGTCAGGGCCCGCGGGCACCCACGATTGACGTGACAGAAACTTCTGGCCCGCAATCTCGAAGGGGCGCTCGATGAACCAATCGTTGCCGACCTTTCGTCCATCCCAGACCTGATAGAGCCCGTTGTCGCTCACCCAGGTGTACCCCCACCGATTGCTGATCTTGTCCCATGCGCGAAGTGCAATCGCGTGCACGACAGTCGAATCGACCACCATGCGCCACTCTTCGCGCAGCACGGCATCATTCACCGACTTGGTGATTGTGAACGACGTTGCCGTCATATCCGCCTTCCCATCGACGAGCCTGTACCAGGTACCGGGCCAGAAGGCGTAGTAGTTGGCCTCGCCCGTGATGTCGAGCGGCTTCATATCCTGCGCGCTCACCCGTTCCGGCACAACCAAGCCGAATAGCATGGCAACGCTCGAGAGCAGCGTGCGTGAGGCAATCATCGTATGCTCCATGGCAAAGGGAATCGTCGTGACCTTTGCAGCCTAGTGCGCGTGCCCGCGAGCGGACATGCGCTATCGACGAGCGGCGCGTGGAGTCGACGAATAAACGCTATGTCAGGGAGGCCACCGCAATCGAGCTTCGCGGGCTTCCACATGGGATTCGACGGCCAGTTCGGACTTGTCTCGACAACCGCCTCGCCGCCGGCCTTCACGAGTACCTCGCCCCGATAGGAGGCGAGGAAAGCGGATCAATGTCTGTCATCGTCAGTGCAGCTACTTGGCATCGCCCAGATAACTGATGAACCACCCAAGCACGCGGACCCATCCTTCGGCGTGACCGCTGGTGTTCTTCGCGTTGTCGCCGAATCCACTGTGAATCAACGTCAGTCGCGACCCAGAGTCAGTCGGTTCGATCTCGCATCGAACTTTCGTTACGGCGAATCCATCCCAGCTCGGCGCCCATGTGTACTCGAGCAGTCGCGGGGGATCGACCGTGATGTACTCGCCGCCCACCTGCTGCTGCGGCTCGTCACGATCGGTCATTGGCGCATCGCCCTCCTTCATCATCATGTAACTCACCCATTTTCCGCCGGGCCGTAGATCGACTGACCAGCGCTCTGTGCGGTAGATGCCTTCCGCTCCCCACCACGCGGCGAGCTCAGTCGGATTAGTGAGCGCATGAAAAACTGCTTCGGGTGTCGCGGCGATGTCGGCGACGACTCTCACCAGACCCTTGTCGACGTCGGCGGTGGCATTCACGCCGCTGCCTGAATACTCATGGACGGCTGTTGTCATGATTTGCGGTGCTCCGGTCTTTTTTCGAGGTGATGTTTGAGTTGCGTGATGTTGCGTTGCCAGTAGATGCGGTACTCCTCCAACCAGTGCGCAACGTCCTGAAGCCGCTCGGGCTCCAGCCGATAGATGCGCTGACGACCCTCTTTCGTTTCGCGAACGAGGCCCGCGCTCCGCAGAACCCGAAGGTGCTTCGAGATTGCCGGGCGGCTGACCCGGAATCCCGACGCGAGCTCGCTGACCGGTGCACTTCCCCGGCGCAGGCGATCAAGGATTGCCCGCCGGGTAGGGTCGGCGACGGCACTGAAGACATCGGCGGCAGGGGAACGATGCATCGACCAATGAGGCGAGAAAGAAATAGGTAACCAATAGGTTACCTATTCTTCTCAGCGCGTCAAGGGGAAGCACGCATGGCCGAGATTATTTGCTACCGGGCAAACCAGTACGTCGCCTTCACCAGGAACACGTTCGTTGGCTGTGTGAAGATCTGACGCAATTCGCGGCTCGTCTGAAAATCACCCTCGTAGGGCGCGTAACCACTGCGCTGCTGCTGCCACACGAAGAACACTGCGGAGCCGGGGCGATACTCCCACCGTACGACGGCGTTTCCGCGGAGCGATTGCGTCCGGAAATCCGGATTGCCGAGGGTGAACGAGGACGCGGGGCCACTGCCGTCGGGGTCGATTGTGTAGCCCGTCCGCTCACCCCTGGAATTGATGACCGGCTTGATGGTGGTGCCGGCGGAGCCTCCATATATAGAGTAGACACGGGTTCTGGGCTGCGTGAGCTCCTTGAACTGATCGTAGCTTCCGACCGAGGCGAACGGCTGCGCATACAGCTGGAACGACAGTGTCGACGAGAGCGTCCACGAGACGCGCGTGGTCGCGGAGAGCGTGGTCTGGTCGAGGTTGGCGAAAAGATAGCGACGACCAAATGTGGCAGTCGCGGCGTCATCGGCCACGGACTGCACGTACTGGGCGGTGGTCCTCCCCCACGACAGGCCGGGCGACACGCTCACCGTCACCGTGGTGCTTGGCCGCATGTCGATCTGGGGAAAGATGTTCTTGCTGTAACCGCCGGCCTCGTCGGGGAACCAGCTGAGGCTCCAGTTGTACGCGATCTTCCGGCGGGAATCCGTCCCGCCATATACGAAGGCGCCGTACGACGTAGGCTGCCTGCCCACGGGGCCGCCGCGCGTCAGGCGATCGTCCAGCGCGCCGGGATCGTATTCGAGACCGGCCCCCATGTACCACAGGTTCTTGAAGGTGCCAGAGCCGTTGGCGAACATGCTTGTCCAGATCTTGTCGCCGCCGAAATTCCACGCGTGGTTGGTTCCCGCGTAAACACTCCAGTTGCGGAAGGTGCTGCCGGGCGTGTTGTTCGAGTACGCGCCGCCGACGCCGAGATTCCGATAGTCCACTCGGCCCATGAAGCCCAGGTCGTTCACCTCAAAACCCGGACTGACCTGTTTGGCCGTCGCGGCGAGCGACCAGTCCCCGGCCTTGTTGAGCCCGAGCTCAAGCGAACTCCCATCGAGCGACGTGCGCGTCGCGTCGACGCCAAGGTACGTGGCGTCCGGGCGCTGGTAGTAGCGTGCGCTCGAACGCTGTGTATTCGCGATGACCGTGGATGTTCCGGCGATGGTGGACGCCGCGGCGGCGCCGGTGAGCGTCCAGGTGCGGTTGTCCCATTGATGCTCGAAATCCAGCGCACCCACCGACGCGCTCGAGCGGAGAAAGTCCTTGAACATCGGATCGTTGACGTCGCGCAGCACCGAGGTGCCGCCGCCGCTGACGACCGTCTTGCCACCATTGAAGTCACGGCGCACTCGGCTCACGAAATAATTCGTGGCGGGTTCCACCGGAGCTGAGGTTCGCGCGCCCGCGGCATCGGAGATGTTCGCCCTCTCCTTGGCCGTGACGGCATCGAGAATTCCAATCGTCCACGGCCCGTTCTTGCCCGTGAGCTTGCCCGCGCCCAGAATCGTGGTTGCGTCGGGCGCATCGGTGAACGCGCCACTCGCGAATCGTTGCGGCGAGCGGCCGATCCGCCGCGAGTAGAAGATTTGTCCGCCGCCGTAGCTGGGCCCTCCGCGCACGCGCCCGAGATCGAAGATGCTGGCGCCTTCCACGAAGAAGGGGCGTTTCTCCGGGAAAAAGGATTCGAACGCGGACAGGTTGACGACGGCGGGGTCGACTTCGACCTGGCCGAAGTCCGGGTTTGCGGTCGCGGTCAGGGTGAGGCCGCCGGGCAGCCCGTACTTGAGATCCGCGCCCACCGACGGCCGGACGTCGTTCGAATGGTAGAAGGGATTGGCAGCATCGCCGGGTGCACGCGCCAGGCGCGTGCTGACATACGGCATCACTTCGAGGTGGCGCGGCGAGGGAATGTCGACGATACCGGTCAAGTCGCCCATGAAGGACACGTATCCCGGGTCCGTCAGCTTCCACGGTGACCACGAGTCGCGTTCACCCTTGCGCGCTACGTCGCGCTGCACCTGAATGCCCCACACGCGCCCGACGCCCTTGTCGACCGCGCCAAAGCGCAACTGCGAGAAAGGGATGCGGTACTCCGCCCACCAGCCGGTGGAATCCATCGTCGTGGCGACTTCCCAGACGGCGTCCCAGTTCGAGTCTTCGCTGCGATCGTCTGAATGCAGCACGTCCTTCTGCACGGCACGCGGATTCACAGAGAAGCGGAACGCAGTGCGCCGGTCATGATAGGAATCGATGACGAGGTGAATCCAGTCGGAGTAGATGCCCACCGCGTCACGCCGCGCGAGCTGCGCCGCAATGGAATCGGGGTGCGAATCAAAGGCGTGGACGCCGACGTACAGCGCGTCGTCATCAAAGAGGACACGGACCTCGGTGCGCTCGGTAGGCGCCGCCCCCGCGTTGGGATAGCTCTGGGTGAACTGCGTCTCCGGTGCGGCGGCGGACCATGCGGCCTCATCGAGCCGGCCGTCGATACGCAGTGACGACGGGGCGCGCGCGGCCTGCATTACCCGTGTTGTGCGTGGACCATCAGACGGCGGAGTCGTGGCGGGAGTCTGCGCCTGCACTGCACACGCGAGCGTCGCGATGGCCAGAAGGGCGAAGGTGGAAGGCTGCGGCATTGAGTGGAGTGGATATCGGCCAGTGAGAACCGGAAGACGTGGGGGTTCGACATCGCACCCTCGAAAAGGGTTGAACGCAGCGCCATGCGGCTGCGTGGGACCGTTGAACGCTGCGTGGTGACTCTAAGGCGGCGTGCCTCGTCGACTGTCGCGGTGCGTGAAGGGTCGTGCCGAGCCCGGTTCGCCTTGTGCTTGCTCCGCTCGCGTTGATCGTCGTCGTACCCGCATCGGCGGCCGCAGCCTCCTTCGGGGTTTGCGTTCGACGTGCTGACCTCCTGATCCTCGGCGATGCGAAGGTTGCTGCGGTAATCACGGCCTTCGCGGGCGATCCGGCACACGTCGTCATTCACCGCGGAGAAGCAGGATCGGCAGTCGTTTGTCAAAGGATGACCACGACCGTCAAGAGAGTGGCTTTAGCGGGCGGTTGCGCCGCTTGGCCGTGTCATAGCGCGGAGCACTCGTGTTGTCCACGTTACACCACGGTTTACACGGGAGCGTCGTGACGAGTGTACTCACGCCGGGATGTTCGGCGTACGGTCGTCTGGGTCGTGTCGTGACTCTCTCGATGCGTCTCGTCCCCTAGTGCTCGTGGTGCACGCATTGATGTACTGACTTGTGCACATGTACCCGCACAAGAAACCGCTGACGGCCGCAGTGAACGCGACCGCTATTCCCTGCTACGTGGCCGACCCGGATCCTACGGACCGGCAGCTTATCCATCAGGCGTTGGAAGCCGAGGGCGGCCTTTACATAGTGCACAGTTCCGTTGCCTTCGACGATGTGATCACGCGCTCTTCGGTGATCATCTTCATCGACATGCGCGACGCGACGATGCTCGATCATGTGCGCCGACGGTTGTTGCGCCCAGGTGCGGTACTGGTTGGAGTGAGCGCGCTACCCGCAGATGCTGTTCGCGCGTTCGATGCCGGACTCACCGATTTCGTGGTCAAGCCGTGTTCGCGCGTGCGACTCTCGCTCGCTCTGGTGCGCGCGAAGCGGCGGCTGGCCGAGCTCGAGCGCCGAGCGGATAGTGAACAGCCGCAGCAGGCGCAACGCGTTCACCCGCTCGTGCCCCCGCAACACGCTTCACTCTTAGGCGCCGCGGTCGACAACGGCGACATCTACGCGGTGTTTCCGCGCGGGGCGGGCGCGCGCGTGATGGGTGCCTTTGGTGCGGTGAACGTGAGAATGTCGGCGCGCAGCGCAGGCGCAGCGCTCGCAGATCAGGGAATGATTCGGGTGCATCGGACAACGTGCGTCAGTTCGCGCCATGTGATCTCGCTACAGCCGTTGCCGCATGGGTGCGGCGAAGTGACGCTTACGGGCGGCCTGACGGTACCCGTCGCGAAGCATCGCATGTCGTCGTTACGTGCAGTGATTCGACTGGCGCGCGACGGGCTTGGACAGGCGCATCACTCCACGGCCCGCCTGCTCCTGATGGGCTCCTGAGCCTTACGCCGCGAGCGTCGGCGGCGGAGCGGCGGGTGCCGT
>JBBQHJ010000140.1:0-11238 GCA_038323865.1 Gemmatimonadales bacterium | reverse complement strand
CGCCAGAACGAACTCGTGCAGCCGATCCTGGATCGCATCAAGGCAGCAATCGAAGACGTCCGCGTTGACGGTGGTTATTCGTTCATCTTCAATGCAGATCAGGGCACGCCGATTGTTGCCGTCGACAAGAACCTTGATGTGACAGAACGCGTATTGGCCAAGCTTCGTGAGAAGGGCGCCACAGCGACAACGGCCCCGAAGCCGGGTTTGCCGGCGGCCGCGCCGTCCGGCGTGACGCGCCCGACAACGACTCCGCCCGCGAAGTAATCGTGGCGGACGTCCCGAGACGGGAAATCGATAGCGGCGGTGGGGGTCGACAGGCTCTCACCGCCGAATCCATTGCGGGATTGGTGAGCGGGACGCTCATCGGCGATCCCGCTGCCACGGTCACAGCGATCGCGCCGCTCGACCGCGCCGAGTCCCACCATCTGTCGTTTCTGACCAGTGCCAAGTACGCGCCGCTGCTGGCTGCGTCCAACCCCGGCGTCCTGCTCGTCACGCCGGAGCTGGCGGACACCGCTGGCCGCACCATGGCGCGTGTGGTCGTCGCGAATCCGCACGACGCGATGCTCTCGTTGCTCAGCGCGCTGTATCCAGCACCGTCACGCGCACCGGGCGTCCATTCAACCGCAGTGATCGGAACAAACGTCACGCTGGGCGACGCGGTTGCGATCGGGCCATACGTGGTCATCGGTGATGGAGCGTCGATTGGTGATCGCACGACGCTGCACGCACACGTGGTCGTAGGCGACGGCGTTGCTATTGGTGTTGACTGCGAAATGTTCGAGCACGTGACGTTGAATTCAGGCACGATCGTGAAAGACAGAGTGCGAGTTCACTCGGGCACTAAGCTTGGCTCCGATGGATTCGGCTATGTGTTCCGAAACGGATCGCACGAGAAGATCCCGCATGTGGGTCGATGCATCATCGAGTCGGATGTGGAGATTGGCGCCAATACCACCATCGATCGTGGGAGCATTGACGACACCGTGATCGGAGTTGGCACGCGTATCGACAACCTGGTGCAAATCGCACACAACGTTCGGGTTGGCCGGCTCTGCCTGATCATGGCGCAGGTCGGCATTGCGGGTTCGGTACGAGTTGAGGACGGGTGTATTCTCGCAGGCCAGGTTGGCATTTCGGGGCATCACACCATTGGCAAGGAAGCGCGATTGGCAGCGCAGGCCGGCGTATTTGGCGATATCCCCGCGGGAGAAACGTGGTCGGGATATCCGGCGCGGCCCCACCGTGAGGCATTGCGTGCGCAGGCGGCGCTCTTCAAGCTGCCATCGTTGATTCGTTCGCTCGAGAGGCTGATCGCGCGCGACAAAGGCGAGGGCTGATGCGCCGGACCATCCGTGAGCGAGTGAAGCTCGAGGGCGTCGGCGTTCATCTGGGTGTGTCGTGCACGCTCGAGTTCCAGCCGGCGCTGAGTGGGACGGGGATTCGGTTTCTGCGGAGTGACATTGCTGGTGCAACACCGATTCTCGCGCGCGTCGAAAATGCGATTGCATTGCCGCTACGCACGGGGCTCGGTGAGCGACCGAACGGCGTGGAGACGGTAGAACACGTGCTTGCCGCGGTCAGCGCGCTTGGGATTGACGATATTCTGATTGTACTCGACGGCCCGGAGCCACCCATTCTGGACGGCAGCGCGGGTCCATTCTTCTCGGCGCTGGAGAGTGCGGGGATCGTGGAGCATCCCGGCTGCCTGCACTACGCGCGCGTCAGCAGGGAGGTGCGGTTCGAGGATGGCGATTCAGTTTACGTGGCAACGCCATCGGAGCATTTCGAGGTGGATGTCACCATCGAGTTCGCGCATCCGGTGATCGGGACGCAGCAGTATGCATGCAGACTTTCGCCGGAGACTTTTCGGAGAGAGCTTTCCTTTGCCCGGACATTCGGGTTCGCTGAAGACGAGGAGAAGATTCGCGCGCTCGGCCTCGGCAACGGTGTATCGACGTCGAATTGCATTGTGCTCGACCAGAACGGGGTCGTGGGGTCCGAGCTTCGCTCGCCCGACGAATTCGTTCGACATAAGTTGATGGATTGTGTTGGCGATCTGGCGCTGATAGGCTCGCGCCTCAAGGCACGGATCACAGCGCACAAGCCCAGTCATCGCGGCACGGTGCTATTCGTGCGTGCGTTGTGGGATTCCCTAGTGCAGGAGACTCAGGTGCTTGGTATCGAAGAGATCATGCAGGTGCTTCCGCACCGCTATCCCTTCCTGCTCGTGGATCGCGTGCTCGAGATGGAGCCGCAGAAGAGGATTGTGGGCATCAAGAACGTCACGATCAATGAGCCGTTCTTCGAGGGACATTTCCCGGGGCATCCCATCATGCCGGGGGTATTGATTGTGGAGGCCATGGCGCAAGTTGGCGGCATGCTTCTCATGGGTGCAGTACCCGATCCAGGGAACAAGGTCGTGTACTTCACATCGCTCAACAACGTGAAGTGGCGGAAGCCGGTGAAGCCCGGCGATCAGCTGCGCTTTGAGCTCGAGTTGCTCCAGGTGCGCGGCCCGATGTGCCGGATGCAGGGCGTGGCGAAGGTCGATGGAGAGGTGGTGTGCGAAGCCGAGATGAGTGCGATGGTGCGCGACAAATGACGGCACGCATTCATCCGACGGCCATTGTCCACGACAGCGCGAAGATTGGCGCGAATGTGGAGATTGGCCCGTGGGCGATTGTCGGCGAGAGTTGCACCATCGGCGACGGCTGCGTCATCTCGCCGAGAGTTTCACTCGAACGGAACGTGATTCTCGGCACCGGCGTGAAGATCGGAATTGGTAGTGTGCTTGGCGGCGATCCGCAGGACCTGAAGTTCAAGGATGAGTACACCACAGTGGAGGTCGGCGACAACACGACCATCCGGGAGTACTCGACGATCAACCGCGGCACGACGCAGTCGTACAGGACGACCATCGGGAAGAACTGCTTCATCATGTCATACGTGCATCTCGCGCACGACTGTCATGTGGGCGACGGCGTGATCCTCGTGAACAGCGTGCAGCTGGCGGGTCATGTGACGGTCGGCGAAAAGGCGATCATCGCCGGCCAGAGCGCCGCGCACCAGTTCGTCAAGATCGGAAAATATTCATTCATCGGAGGCTGCTCGCGCATTTCGCAGGATGTGCCGCCGTACATCAAGGCCGTGGGCAATCCGATCAAACTGTACGGATTGAACAGCGTCGGCCTCCAGCGGAACGACTTCCCCGAGGAAGTCGTGCGCGAGTTGAAGCGTGCCTATCGCCTGTTCTTCCGTTCTGAGCTCAACCTGTCGCAGGCGAAAGAGCGCGCGGCCACAGACCTGAAGCCGTTCCCGGAAGTGCAGGACCTCTTGCAATTCCTCGAGGAGAGCGGCCGAGGGGTGGTCGCCTGAGCGCGCGGGTCCGCGTTGGCGTCATTGGTGCCGGCGGTCTTGGCCAGCACCACGTCCGGATTCTGCGCGACATGCAGGGACCGGACTTCGTTGGTTTCTACGAGGCGAATGAAGCGCGCGCGACGCAGATCGCGACCGATCTTGGTGTGCGCGCGCACGCGTCGCTCGATTCGCTGTTGAAGGAGGCTGATGCCGTGACGCTCGTGGTGCCGACGCCGGCACACTACGCGGTGGCGACAGAGGTGATTTCTCGCGGCGCCCATGTGTTGATTGAGAAGCCATTGGCGGCGACGCTCGAACAGGCCGACGGAATTCTTGCACTCGCGAAGGAGAAAGGCGTCGTCGTTCAGACGGGCCATGTTGAGCGCTTCAACCGCGCAATTCGCGCGGCACTGCCGTTCGTCGAGAATCCACGTTTCATCCAGATGGACCGACTGGCCACGTTCAATCCACGCGGATCTGATGTCGCCGTGGTGCTCGATCTCATGATCCACGACATCGACCTCGTGCACTCCCTCGTGAAGGGAAACGTTGCCAACGTGCAAGCACTTGGCTCCGGTGTGCTGACGAATTCCGTTGACATTGCGAACGCTCGTTTGACGTTCGACAACGGCGCGGTGGCAAATCTCAACGTCAGTCGCATTTCGCGCGATCGCACGCGGACCATTCGCATATTCCAGCCAGGCGCGTATCTGTCGCTCGACCTCGGTGCGGGAAGCGGTTCACTGTTGCGCATGCGCAAAGGACTGGACCTCGCAGCGCTCGCCATGGCACCGCTTGCGTTGGAACAGTTCGTCGAGAGCATTCCCCTCGAGGCGGAAGAGGGCGAGCCGCTGCGACTTGAGTTCGAAAGCTTTCTTGCCGCGGTGCGTGGTGAAGCGCCCGTGGCAGTGAGCGGCGAAGAGGGGCGCGATGCGCTCGCTGTTGCACTCCAGATCGTCGACGACATCGCGCGCTCATCCGGAAAGCGTGCGTGACATTCTGTTCGTTGCCGGCGAAGTCTCCGGCGAACTGCACGCCTCGGGCGTTGCGCGCGAGCTGAAGGCGAGCAACGCACCATTCCGCTTGATCGGTGTTGGTGGTGATCGGATGCGTGCTGCCGGGGTGGAACTCATCGAACACGTGTCGAATCTGTCGGTGATGGGGTTTGTGGAGCCGCTCAAGCGACTTCCACGGTACCTCGCGCTTCGACGACAGCTCGCTGAACGCATTCAGAGCGGTACCGTGGCGCTGGTGGTGCTCGTGGATTCCGCGGGCTTCAACATGACGATTGCCGAAATTGCCACGGCTGCGAAGGTGCCGGTGCTCTACTACATCACGCCGCAGGTGTGGGCATCACGCGCCGGGCGGCTTGCCGCGCTCTCACGGACAGTCACACGTGCTGCGGTGATCCTGCCGTTTGAGGCGGCGCTCCTTCGTGAACACGGTATCGATGCCACGTTCGTCGGGCACCCGCTGCTTGATCGCGCACGCGAGCTCCCCGATCGTGATGACGCACGGCGACTCATCGGCGCCGATGTCGAGCGCCCGCTGCTCGCATTGTTTCCCGGAAGCCGTCGCCAGGAAATGCGGCATCACCTCGAACCGTTTGTCGCCGCCGCGCGTGAATTGCAGCGTCGCATTCCCGGCCTGCAGGTGATCGTCAGCAAGGCACCACACGTCTCCATCCGTCCGAGTGAGTGCCCGTTTCCGCTCGTGTCGTCGGCGTCATTTACCATATTGCGCGCATCGGATGCGGCCATATGCAAAAGCGGAACAACCACGCTCGAAGCGGCCGTTGCGTTGTGTCCTCTTATCGTGGCGTATCGCACCGACGCAGTGACGTACGCGCTGGCGAAGCGTGTCGTGAAGATTCCGAACATCGGACTCGTGAATGTGCTGGCCGGCCGAGAGGTCGCTCGAGAGTTTGTGCAAGGTGAAGTAGAGCCGATGGCGATGGCCGACGCGATTGCGCCGTTGCTGCGTACCGGCTCTCCAGAACGTGAACGCATCCTTCGCGACCTCGCAGAAGTGCGCGCGATGCTCGGCGAAGTTGGGGCAGCGCGGCGCGTGGCCGATATGGCGCTCGAACTCGCTCAGCGAGCGGCGTAAGCCTATGGCCATGAGCGAACGACAAATGCGGTGGATCGTGCGCGGTGGAGTGTTCGTGCTTCGCGCGCTCGCGGGGACATGGCGCATGCCGGAGTACAACGTGGAAGCGCTTCGTGCTGCGCGGCGCGATCACCGGGTAATCTTTGCGTTGTGGCATGGTGAACTATTGCCGCTGCTCTGGCATCATCGCGGTCAGCATATTGCCATCGTGATCAGTGAGCACAAGGACGGCGAGATCATCGCGAGGATCGCACATGCGCTTGGATATCACACCGTGCGCGGTTCGACGACACGCGGTGGCGGTCGCGCTTTGATTGGGCTCATTCGTGCGATCGGCGACGGCTACGACGGCGCCGTGACGCCCGACGGTCCCCGCGGCCCGCGACACGTATTTGCGCCTGGCACGGCGGTCGCAGCGCAGCGGAGCGGGGCGCTCATCGTGCCAATACGTGCGAAGCCATCGCGTGCATGGCGACTCAAGAGCTGGGATCAGTTCGTGATTCCCAAACCGTTCGCTCGCGTGGAAGTTCACTACGGCGTCATTACGCCGGTGGTTGCTGATTCTCCGCGCGCTGCGGCGGAACAAGCGCCCGCGCTCCAGGCGGTGCTCGACGCGGTGCCGGGCGGATGAGCGCATGAGTATCGCCGAGTCGATTTGGTATGGCCGAGGCGCAGCGGCGTCGATCGCGCGATTCGCGCTGACGCCGTTGTCATGGGCCTATGCAGCCGGGGCGCGTGCGCACGGATGGAATCGCGCGAGACGGCGTACCGATGCGGCGCTACCGTGCCTGTCGATCGGAAATCTTTCCGTGGGTGGTACGGGCAAGACGCCCATGGCCGCGTGGGCAGCTGCTGCCTTGAGGGCGAAGGGCGCGCACCCCGCGATCATCATGCGGGGGTATGGTGACGACGAGCCACTCGTTCACCGAATGCTGAATGTTGATGTACCAGTCATCGTCGGTGCTGATCGCGCCCAGGCGGTAATGAACGCACGCGACGGCGGCGCTGACTGCGCCATTCTCGATGACGCATTTCAATACCGGCAGATCTCCCGAATTGCGGACTGGATACTGGTCGCCGCTGAGCAGTGGCGTTCGGATTCGCGTGTCCTGCCGGCGGGACCGCTACGCGAATCCAGTTCTGCATTGCGTCGAGGGAATGTGGTGATTGTCACTCGCAAGAGTTCGTCCGACGAGATTGCTCGTGCGGTTGCGGATGAACTGGGACAGGACCTTGACCCGGCAATGATTGCGCGATGCCGCTTCGATCTCGGGGTGCTGAGGTCGATGTCGGACGACACGGAGCGCACATTGGAATCGCTGCGAGGCCTGAGGGTGCTGGCAATTGCCGCGGTGGGGGACCCGCGAGCGTTTTTCTCGCAGCTTGCGGCGACGGGGGCCAACGTGCACGAGGTCGCTTTTGCGGATCATCACGCCTTCAGCCCGGCGGACGTCGCACGCTTGAAGCGCGAAGCAGGGCGCGCGGACGTCGCGGTCTGTACGCTCAAGGACGCCGTCAAGCTCTCATCGCTGTGGACTCCCATCGCGATGCCCTTATGGTATGTTTCGCAAGAAATCGTGATCGAGAGCGGTGCACAACTGCTCGATCACTGGCTCGAGGCGGTGCTGGCTGCACGCCAGCCCACTCATCAACCGAATGAGTAACTCACGACATGGCCACCGATCTTCGACTGCCGACTGATAGCATCGTCAAGCCGGACAAGGACACCTTCATGCACGAGGAAAACCCGTTCGAAGCGATGATGAGTCGCTTCGACCGGGCGGCACAGCTCCTTGACCTCGAGCCGGGACTGTACAAGGTCCTGCGCCATCCCGAGAAGCAGGTCATCGTCTCCATGCCGGTCCAGATGGACAACGGCGAAGTGGAGGTCTTTACTGGCTATCGGGTGCTGTACAACACATCGCGCGGACCTGCAAAGGGCGGCATCCGCTTCGATATGAACGTGAGTCTCGACGAAGTGAAGGCGCTCGCGGCATGGATGACCTGGAAATGTGCCGTCGTGAATTTGCCCTTCGGCGGTGCAAAAGGCGGCGTGATCTGCGATCCGCTCAAGATGAGCGCCGGCGAACTTGAGCGGCTGACGCGCCGCTACACCATGGGCATCATCAACACGCTCGGACCGGATTCCGACGTGCCTGCGCCAGATGTGAACACGAACGAGCGCGTGATGGCGTGGATCATGGACACCTACTCCATGCACCATCAGCACACCGTCACCGCCGTTGTGACGGGCAAGCCTGTCGAAATGGGCGGTTCGCTCGGCCGTCGTGAGGCGACCGGTCGCGGCTGCATGATCGTCACACGCGAAGCACTCAAGCACCTCGGCATGAAGATGTCGGGCACGTCGCTGGCAGTGCAGGGCTTTGGAAACGTGGGCTCCATTGCCGCACAGTTGCTCGCTCGCGAAGGCTGCAAGATCAGGGCGATCAGTGACCGCACTGGTGGCTATTGGAACAAGGATGGCATCGACGTCGAAGCCGCTATCAAGTACGTGAACCAGCACCGCACGCTTGAAGGCTTCAAGGGTGGCGATTCGATGACGCAGGAAGAACTGCTCACCTCCGATGTCGACGTGCTGCTGCCGGCAGCACTCGAGAATGTCATCACGAGCAAGAACGCCTCGAAGATTCGTGCGCGCATCATCTGCGAGGGCGCGAACGGCCCGACCACTGCCGGCGCCGATTCCATTCTCGACGAGAAGGAGATCTTCGTGATCCCTGACATTCTCGCGAATGCCGGTGGCGTGACTGTTTCGTACTTTGAATGGGTACAGGATCGCGGCGGCTACTTCTGGTCTGAAGACACGGTGAACGAGCGTCTCACCGACATCATGACGCGCAGCTTTGGCGAGGTGCTCAAGCTTTCGCTTCAGCACAAGGTGAACATGCGCACGGCAGCCTACATGGTGTCCATCAGCCGAGTTGCCACCGTGCATCGCCTGCGTGGCATTTACGCCTGATCGTTCGTGAAGTTCGTCATCGCCGCCGTTGGGAAGCCGCGCGACCGGCATCTCGCGGCGGCGATTCTCGATTACGAGACGCGACTTCGACACTACTTCAGCCTCGACATCGTCGAAGTCCGCGAGGCAAGCGGCCGAGGCGTTTCGGCCGAGCAGGTGAAGGACCGGGAGGGGGAGCGTCTCCTCGAGAAGATTCCGGCCAGTGCCGCGCTCTTTGTCTGTGACGAGCGCGGCGACACGATGACTTCGCAGCAGTTTGCGGATGCGATGGGCAAGCTCCGCGACACTGCACGCGACGCGGCCTTCCTCATCGGTGGAGCATTCGGCCTACCGCAAGCCGTGCGCAACCGTGCGACGCGCACCATCCAGCTTGCGCCGTGGACCGTGCCGCACGAGATGGCACGTCTCATCCTTGTTGAACAGCTCTACCGTGCCGGCACCATCCTCCGCGGAGAGCCGTATCACAAGTAATTGTCACCGGGCCGGTAGGCGAACCGATGCCCGCTATGTACGATTGGTGTGATGTCGTTCACGGG
The DNA here is from genome assembly GCA_038323865.1 of Gemmatimonadales bacterium. GTDB lineage: Bacteria > Gemmatimonadota > Gemmatimonadetes > Gemmatimonadales > Gemmatimonadaceae > AG11. The sequence goes on along the minus strand of JBBQHJ010000140.1, from coordinate 2,250 downwards.
CTCACCTACCCCGAACTCCGCTCCGACCGCATGACGGACGTACGCATCATTACCGAACCACTCGGCGGCTCACCGCTCTCCCTGATGCTGCAGCGCGGTGAGGCGCCGCCTGAATGGTGTGCTACGCGTCCGAACTCCACCGAGCGGTGGAAGGCGCTTGCCGCGAAGCGTGCATCGAGTGCGTCGTGGGCGGACATGTGGTCCACGCTTGATGCTGCCATAATCGCCAGCGGACCGGCGCGAGATCGCCTCGAACGGGTGCGTCGAGAGGGTGGTGTCGTGATCACCACCGGCCAGCAACCGGGCCTATTCGGCGGGCCGATTTACACGTGGAGCAAAGCGATGAGCGCACTCGCGCTCGCCGATGCAGTGGAGCGCGAGTTGGGCATTGCTTGCGCACCGATGTTCTGGGCTGCTACGGACGATGCAGATTTCGCCGAAGCGGCATTCACCATCGTGGCGGTGGATGGTGGTGCGGAAGTGTTGCGCTCAGCGAATGAGCCGGTGGAGGGAACACCGATGGCCTTTGCGCCGCTCGGTGATCTTTCCGCACAGCGCGCTCGGCTTCGCGCGGCGAGTGGCAGTGCGGCCGACACTCGCGCACTCGACGCAGGAGAACAGTGTTACGGCGAGGAGACCGCAACTGTCGGTGGTGCGTATGTCGCGCTTCTCGCGCAGATGCTTTCACCACTCGGTGTCGCGGTCATCGATGCGTCGCACGACGCCGTACGCGCAGCGAGTGAACCGATGCTGCGGCGCGCGCTTGAAAAATCAGCAGGCGTTGAAGAGGCACTGATTGCACGCCGAGGAGAAATCGAGCGCCGAGGCCTCGAGCCACAAGTCGTCGACGTTAAGGGATTGTCGCTTGTGTTCGCGCGCGAGCACGGTATCAAGCGCCGGATAGCGACCGTCGAAGCGGCTGCGATGGTCGCGTCGAGCGACGCGCTGCTAACGCCGAATGTCCTACTGCGCCCGATCGTGGAGGCGGCGATTCTCCCGACGATCTCGTATGTCGGTGGGCCGGGTGAGATCGCGTATTTCGCCCAGGTCGGCGCTGTCGCCGATGCACTCGGCGTCGAGCCTCCGCTCGTGGTGCCACGCTGGTCGTGTACACTGATTGAGCCACGTGTGCAGGCGCTGCTGAATCGTCTTGATGTGCAGCCCGACGCGCTCGCTCGCCCAGATGCATTGGAATCGCGATTGGCTCGGCAGGCGATGAGCAACGGTATGACGGAAGCCCTCGCGGCGCTTCGGGCTTCCGTCGAGGGGGCGGGGACGGCCCTCGCTGAGGAAGCGCGAGCCCTGGGCATGGACGGTGCGTTGACGGGGGCCAAGGGCGCCCTCAACCACCGTGTGGACCGCCTCGAGCGCCGCCTTGTTGCCGCGGTGAAGCGACGCGAACACGCACTGCTCAGGGATGTGGCCACATTGCGCGCCAACTTGTACCCATTGCACAAGCGGCAGGAACGCGCGCTCAACATCATTCCGATCCTCAGCCGCAACGGATGCGGGTTGTTGAACGAAATGCGCGACGCGGCGGCGACCCATGCAGATGCGTTGATCGCTGGCCGGTGATCGCCACGTGAGCAAACCGCCCGAAGCGCCTGCCGCGAAAGGCAGTTCGGCGCGAGGTTCCGCGCTCGTGGGAGCTGGCATCTTGCTCTCCCGCATTCTCGGGCTGCTTCGACAGACCCTCATTGCGCGCTACCTCGGTGCCGCCGCAGCGGCCGACGTATTCAACGGTGCATTCCGGCTGACGAACATCCTCCAGAACCTGTTTGGTGAAGGCGCCCTGTCAGCGTCGTTCATCCCTGTCTACGCCCACGCGCTGGAGAATGGCGAAAGGAAGGACGCCGATCGAATTGCGGGAGCGGTCGCCGCCATTCTGGCGATGGTCTCCGCCGTGATCGTTCTGCTTGGCGTGTGGGCTGCGCCCCTCGTGACGAAAGTGATCGTTGGCGGCTTTACTGGCGAGAAGTTCGATCTCACCGTGCGGCTGACACGAATCTTCTTTCCGGGCGCGGGCATTTTCGTGATGAGCGCGTGGTGCCTTGGCATCCTGAACAGCCATAGAAAATTCTTCCTGTCTTACGCCGCCCCGGTGTTCTGGAACCTGGTAATGATCGCGGCCCTGCTGTTCTACGGACCGCGGTACGGCCAAGTGGACCTCGCCGTCGCACTCGCGTGGGCATCCGTCGCGGGCGCTGCATTGCAGATGGCCGTGCAACTGCCCTCCGTTTTCGCGCTCGT
>JBBQHJ010000139.1:0-11373 GCA_038323865.1 Gemmatimonadales bacterium | reverse complement strand
GGTCATCCGCCGCCTCATGCAGACCGTATCGATGGCCGCGCCAACGCGCGCCTCGGTGCTGCTTCAGGGCGAGTCAGGTACCGGTAAGGAACTCTTTGCCCGCGCGATTCACGACCAAAGCGATCGCCGCGACAAGCCGTTCATCAAGCTGAATTGCGCGGCGCTTCCGGAAGGTCTCATCGAGAGCGCGCTGTTCGGCCACGAAAAGGGCGCGTTTACCGGCGCCATCAAACGCGTGGAAGGCGCCTTTGAGCGCGCACACGGCGGCACGCTGCTGCTCGACGAAATCAGCGAAATGCGCCTCGACCTGCAGGCCAAGTTGCTGCGCGTGCTTCAGGAACAGGAGTTCGAGCGCGTCGGCGGCTCACAGGCCATCAAGGTCGACGTCCGCATCATTGCCACCACCAATCGCGACCTCGTCGAATACTCGGCGCAGGGAATGTTCCGGCAGGATCTCTACTTCCGGCTCGGTGTCATTCCGATTTCCATTCCGCCCCTTCGCGACCGCACGGACGACATTCCGCTCCTGGCCTCTCGCTTTGCCCTGCGCGTGGCGGAGGAAACGGGAAAGCCGTTCGTGGGTTTTGCGCCGGAGACCATGGCCATGCTGCAGGGCTACGAGTGGCCCGGCAATGTACGTGAGCTCCAGCACTCTGTAGAACGCGCGGTGATTCTCTCACCGGAATCGGTGATGACACCGCACGCGTTCGACGGCCAGCGCTTCGGACTGACGCAGCGGTGGAGCGGACCAACGCCGACGCGAATGTTCCCGTCGATCTCCATGGTCACGTCCACGACCGAAGACGAGAGCACATTCCAGCGCGCGCCGCTCGGCGCGGTAGTGCTGACGTCACTCGACGTGGGCGAGGCGGAAGACAAGCTCATCGCGCGTGCGCTCGACATGTCGGGCGGAAACCGAACTCGCGCTGCCGAAATGCTTGGAATTTCCGTGCGAACACTGCGCAACAAGCTCAACACTCCTGCTGCGTCGTAGACGCTTTAATACTTCTTTACTTCAGTACTCGAGTACGAAAATCAGAGTTGTAGTACCTGAAGTACCCAGTAAAAACCGTACTGAGTACCACGGCGGCGTGGACGAATCACGAAGCTCGAATGGCTACGATCGCCTATGTCAAAGCGATCGTAGCCGTTTTGGCGTTATGGCTCGTCCACATAGCAGCGCAGTGGTCTCAATACTTCTCATCTAAGTACTTCAGGTACTGAAGTCTGATTTTCGTACTGAAGTACCAAGTAGTACGTATCAGGTATCTACTTCACTCGTGCCTTGGCTCTGTGTCTCGCGAGTATCTCTCGTACTTTCTCGGCAAGTTGTGGCGGTGTAAACGGCTTGGCTAAGAAGGGCGTCGAAGCATCGATGAGCCCTTGCTTCACCAGATCATCCGAATGTCCCGACATCAACAACACCGGCAGCTTCGGCCGCGAATACTTCAGGTGCTCCACCAGCGTGGTGCCGAGCATCTTCGGCATCATCACGTCCGTCAGCAATAAATCAAAGTCGTCCTGCTCGGCGAGCTTGAGCGCCGACGCACCATCCGACGCCTCCGTGATATGGTAGCCCGCCAGCTCGAGTGAACGCTTCGCCACTCGGCGAATTGCATCCTCGTCTTCCACGAGAAGGATTCGCTCGTTGCCGCCGGAGTACGTCTCGGTCTTCTCAACCGTGCGCACGGCGATTGTCGCCGCCACAGCACGCGGGAGATAGACGCTGAACAGCGTACCGCCCTTGTCGGCGGGCTGCATCCAGATGTAGCCGTTGCTCTGCTTCACAATGCCAAGCGTCGTGGCGAGCCCGAGTCCGCCGCCGGGGTGCTTGGTGGTGAAGAATGGCTCGAAGAGATGCTCGCGCATGCTCTCCTCGATACCAGGTCCGTTGTCCTCGACGTCGACACGAACGTACGGGCCCGGCGCGCCGGACACGCCCCACACGGAGAACTCATCAATGAGCTCCACGTTTCGGGCGCGAATGGTGACCACGCCGGCCGGGCGCCCGCGAACGGCATCCCGGGAGTTCACCACGAGATTGAGCAAAGCCCGCTCAATCTGCGCGACATCCGCATGCACGTTGCCGAGCTGTGGATCGATCTCCATGTGCAGCTTGCCGATGCCATCGAGCGCGAACTTGAGCGTCTGCTCGAGCGTCCGCAGATGTGCTCCGAGGTCGAAAACCTGCGGCCTGAGCATCTGGCGACGGCTGAATGCCAGCAACTGTGCCGTCACTGACGCTGCCTTGTCGGCTGCCTGTTCGATCTCTCGTGCATATTCCACGACCCGAAGCGCCGACAGGTCTTTCTCCTGGAGCTCAGCCGCCGAGCCCTTGATGGCGGTTACGAGGTTGTTGATGTCGTGGGCGATGCCGCCCGCCAGCCGTTGGACGGCGTCAGTCTTGTGCGAACCACGCAGAACATTGGGGTCGGCTTCGCCCGCCGAGATCCTTGGTGGCGCGATGGGGCCGGTTTCCCGATACCAGATCAGGATGCCCGTGGAAAGCGGAATCACGTCGTTCTCGACCCACACGTAATCCGTTGCCGCGGCGCGAATACTCAGGCTCACCGGCTTGTCGTGGCGAATGGCCCATTCGACTGCAATCCGTGCCGGAAAATCCTCTTCGTAGCCGAGAATGTCCCAGAGCCGCGCTCCTATATAAGTAGCCGGATCGCCGCCGTTGGCTTCGATGTCCCTTCGTGCAGAGGCGTTGAGGAAGCCGATCTGCAGATCGAAGTAGACGAAAAAACATGACTCGCGCGACCCTTCGAATGCGGGCGCCAAGTCGCGTGCGGCATTGCCGTACGCGTCAGCGGTGCGTTCGCGATTCGTGTAAAGGGGCATCTCGGTATGATCGGCGCGTGGAGAGCAAAGGTCTACAGAAAATTGTTGCCGCTTGAACGGATTCACCCGGCAAGACTTGCCTCATGACACTTTCTGCCGAGGGCGACAGACGTTGGCGTAGGCAATGATCGCGCCTCGGTGTTCGATGTAACTCGTTGTGGCGTAGCTAGTTGTGCGCGCCTCGCACCTCGCGCCCCGCACCGGACTCGTTTGGCGCAGGCCCTGCCTTAACCGCTGCCGCAGTTCCCTCCTTTCGTTGTTACCGCTCCCCCTCCCCTGCGGTTCACAATGCTCACTGGAATCCTTGGTCGCGCGACTGATGCCACTCAGCTCAAGGAGCTGTTGGACGTCAGCGCCCAGCGCACACGAGACATCGCCGATCGCGTGTCACGTGCTTCGATCGATTCCAAGGACGGGTTCTCGCTGAACACAGCAAATACGACCAACGCAGAAGAAGGACCGATCGACCTCGAGCAGGAAATGGTGAATCTCGCCGATGAGCAGATCCACTACGAGGCCACCGCAAAGCTGCTCGAGAAAGCGTACGCGCAGCTGCGCCTGGCGATGAAGTGACCATGACGAAGATCACGCAGGGAACCACCAACATCATGCGGCAGGATCCGCAGTCACCACCTGCACTGCAAAGCAGCGTGACTCCGCATCCCATGTTCCGTGCGTTGCGCATCGCGGCAACAGGACTGAGCGCTCAGCGCGCACGTCTTGAAGTCGCAGCACAGAACATAGCGAATGCCGAGACGACGCGCACGCCTGAAGGCGGACCGTATCGTCGCAAGACGGTTGCGCTCGAATCCATGAGCGTGACGCCGATGTCGGCAATCGATCCGAACATCGCCAACGCAGCCGTGGCCGGCGTCGCCGTCCCCGCCGCCGTTGACCCGAACGATGACGAGCGCCCGATGGGTGTGCGCGTCGCCGGAATCTCAGAAGACAACACGCCTGGTCCCATGATCTACGACCCGGCACATCCCGATGCAGACGCGAACGGCTACGTGCACATGCCGAACGTCCGCATTACCGATGAAATGATGGAAATGATGGACGCACGCCGCGTGTACGACGCCAACGCGACCGTGTTTCAAGCAGCGAAGACGATGCTGCATCGCGCACTCGAGATCTGAGAAGTATCAACATGAGCATCGACCGACTCGGCCCCAATATCACGTCACTGCCCCAGCGTCCCACGTCGACGACTGGCGCGCGCGACACGAGCATCCGCTCGCGTCAGCCGCTGGATGTCGCACCGACGAAGACGCAGCAGGCAAACCGCGCGCAGGTTCCGGCGCCAGCAGCGAATGCGCTGCCCGCCGAACCGCCCGCCGGTACCGATCCGGAACTGTGGTCGGTGCTCTCCGAAACGGAGCGTTCGTATTTCGCCAAGGTCGGTGCGATGGGTCCACTCACGTACGGCCGCAAGATCAACGAGTCGCAGGCGCAGGCGCCCGCACCCGCTGTTCGCGGCGGTCGTCTCGACATTCGCGGTTGAACATGCCTCTCCCCATTCGCGGCGGAGGAACTCCGCAGTCTGGTCGCATCGGGCTGAACATCGCCGGCGAAGGGATGCGTCGTCCGGGCAGCCAGCAGGAAGTTCCTGGCTCCTCGTTCGCCGATACGCTCGACAAGGCACTTGGTGGAGTACAGCAGTCGCAGGACAGCGCCGCCGACATGGTGCAGCGCTACGCACGCGGTGAGAACGTTGAGCTGCACCAGGTGATGGCAGCAACAGAAGAAGCAAGCATCTCGTTGCAGATGCTCGTCGAGATTCGAAACAAGTTCACGGATGCGTACAAGACCGTGATTTCAATGCAGGGCTAGGAGATTACTGACCGATGAATCCTCAGGACCTTCTGGCTCGCATTGGTGGACCGCGACGCGCAATGATTCTCGCAATCGGCGCCGGCGCAGCCCTCTTGATCTTCGGAGTCACCCGCTGGGCCAGTCAGCCGCAGTGGGTTCCGGCGTTCACCGGCATCCCGATTGAAAGCGCTTCGCAGATGACGGACAAGCTCGACCAGGCCGGCGTCCAGTATCGCCTCGAGCGTGGTGGCGCGGACATCATGGTTGCGGAAGCCGACCTCGCAAAGGCGCGCGTTGCGCTTGCAAAGGGCGGAATGCCGAACTCAGGTCGCCCAGGCTTCGAGCTGTTCGATCAGCCGACGTGGGGACTCACGGATTTCACGCAGCGCATCAACTACCGCCGTGCACTCGAAGGTGAACTCGAGCGTACCGTCGGCAAGATGCGCGGCATCGAAGCGGCACAGGTGCACCTCGTCGTCCACGAGACGCAGACGTTCGGCGCAGCCGAGAAGCCCGCTGAGGCGAGCGTGGTAATCAAGGTTCGCAACCAGAATGAACTGCCGAAGGACGTGGTGAGCGGCATCGCACACCTGCTCGCGAGTAGTGTCGATGGCCTCACGAGCGATCACGTCACGATCGTTGACGACGCCGGCAAGATGCTCAGCGAAGCCGACGAAGCGAACACGCCGGACGGCATGAACAGCAAGCAACTCCAGCTGCAGCGTGAAGTGGAAGAGTACATGCGCACGAAGGCCGAGCGCCTGCTCACGCAGATGTTTGGCCGCGGCAACGCAAAGATCCAGGTGAGCGCGAACATCAACTTCGATCGCGTCGAGCGTCGCACTGAAACGGTGGACCCCGACAAGCAGGTCGTCGCACAGGAAACCAAGAGCGAGATCACGCCCGGCGCTCAAGGCGGCGCGGCGCAGACCAACGCCGCTACCACGTACGACAACACCAAGCTCGTCGAGACCTTTGCCGGCGCGATCGGCAATCTTCGTCGCGTTACCGTTGCGGTGCTCATTGCCGCCAAGCGCGACTCCGCGCCCAACGCGAAAAAGGCGACCTACACCGCACGCTCGGCGATAGAGCTCGCGCAGGTTGAGGCGCTCGTGAAGACGGCCGTTGGTCTCGACAGCGCGCGCGGCGACCAAGTGTCTGTCGTGAGCATTCCGTTTGAAGACAATGCGCCGGCTCCGATCGAAGCACCGAAGCGCGACATCATGCAGACCGTACAGGAAGTCCAGCGTCCGCTCGTCGGATTCGGCGGCATCGCGATCGCCGTGATGGTGCTCCTGATGAGCATGAAGGCGATCAAGCGCACGGAGAACATGGCGGTTGCCTCGGCGCAGCCGGTGATCGCACTGCCGCGCGGTGACGACAACGGCATTGCGGGATACGTCTCGGCGCCGGCCATGATCGCGCCAATTGCGAACGTCATGCGTGATCGCGTTGCTGCCTCGATCGATCAGCAGCCTGACGTTGCGGCGCGCCTCGTGCGCGCCTGGGTGAAGGAGAGCTAAGCCATGGCCATTGCGCTTGCCTCTCGTTCGCAGGACATGATGGACGTCTCCATGACGCCGCTCAACGGCGCCCAGAAGGCAGCGATTCTCTGCATGGTACTCGGCGCGGAATCCGCGGCGACGATCACGAAGAAGCTCTCGCCTGAAGATGTCGAGACCATCTCGTTCGAGATTGCGCGTATGGACCGCGTTGACGGCAATACCGCCGAGCGCGTGTTGAATGAATGGCTCGAGATCATGACGGCGGCGGATTCACTCGCCACCGGTGGTATCGACTACGCTCGCGAGATCCTCGACAAGGCGTTCGGTGCCGGCAAGTCGCAGAACATGCTGCGCCGCATCCAGAGCCAGGTGTCGGATCACGCTGGACTTCAGCGGCTTCGCAATGCGGATCCGCAGCAGCTCGGCAACATGATGCGTGGTGAGCACCCCCAGACGGTGGCGCTCATTCTCGCGCATCTGGAGCCCAATCACACGGCAGCCGTGCTCAAGGAGCTGAACCCGACTCTCGGCAGCGATGTGGTGTTTCGTATTGCGCGCATGGAGAAGGTTTCGCCCGACATGCTGCAGCTCGTGGAAAAGTCGATTCTCGCCGAGTCGGATCTCACGCCGCAGCCTGGTGGCAGCGCGAGTGGTGGACCGGCGGCGGTTGCGGCGATCCTCAACCTGCTCAACCCGGCGCTCGAGAAGGCCATCACGTCTGGCCTCGAGGAGAAGGACGCAGCGCTCGCCGAGCAGATCAAGAACCTCATGTTCGTCTTCGAGGATCTCGTGGGTCTCGACGACCGCAGCCTTCAGCGCCTGCTGCGCGAGGTGGAAACGCGCGAACTCGGCGTCGCGCTCAAGCGCGCGAGCAACGAAGTCCGCAACAAGCTCATGGGCTCCATGTCGGGCCGTGCGGTGGAATCGCTCAAGGAAGAGATCGAGATGCTCGGACCGGTCCGCAAGACGGACGTCGAGAAGGCGCAGCTCAGCATCATCAGCATCCTGCGCAAGCTCGAGGAGGCCGGTGAAATCGTGATCGGCGGAGGCGGCGATGATCTCGTCTAAGTTGCCGATCGCATCACAGGGCGGCGCGATCCGCTCGTCGCTGTGGCAGCTCGAGGAGTTGCACACACCGGCGATCATGCCGAACAACATGTCGCCCAACGACGATTCGTCGCTCGCCGCCGTATCGGTGCTCAACGCGGAACGCGATCGTCTCGTGGCCGAGGCGTATGACGCCGGCTATGGCGCCGGTCTCGAGTCCGCGGCGTCGAGTGATGCGGCTCGCATCAACGGCGCGATCGAAATTCTGCGTGCCGCTGCGGAGCAGCTCGTCGCCAGCGAAGAGAAGGCAGTGCACGCACTCGAAGAAAATCTCGCGGCGCTCGCCGTGACAATCGCACGCCAGATCATCGGTCGCGAAGTGAAGGCGAGCCCCGATCTCATCATCGATCTCGTTCGCCTTGCGGTCGCCGAATTCCCCGTCGACCAGCCGCTGCGCATTCGCGTGAACCCGCTCGACCTCTCGATGCTCTCGGTTGTTTCCGATGGCATGGCGATTCGCATTGCACCCGATCGCGAGATCGCGTGGGCGGCTGATCCGCGAATCCTGGCCGGTGGCTGTGTGGTTGAAGGCCGCGAGCGCATCATCGACGGTCGTGTGGACACCGCGCTCGAGCGTGTGTTCAAGACGCTCTCCCAGCACGGAGCATGATGTTCGACACGCTCACTCGCCGCGCGGTAGGCGCCCCGCGTTTCGCAACGCATGGGCGAATCACGCACATCGTTGGTCTTGTCGCCGAGGCGACAGGAATCGACGTGGGCCTGGGCGAGCTGTGTCGAATCACGAGCATGAACGAAGATCGCTCTGTGCTCGCCGAGGTTGTTGGCTTTCACGGGCGCGGCGTACAGTTGATGCCGCTCGGTGAGATGAGCGGAATGCATCCGGGCAGCAGTGTGGAATCGCTGTCGCGCACCTTTGGTGTGGACGTCGGTCCTGGCCTGCTCGGTCGTGTGCTCAACGGACTTGGCCAGCCGATCGACGGCAAAGGCAAGATCCAGATCGAGTCACGCGTGCCGTTGCTCGCCGAGCCGCCGAATCCACTCGAGCGCGAGTTGATCGAGCAGCCGCTCGAGACAGGCGTTCGTGCGATCGATTCGATGCTCACCATTGGCCGCGGCCAGCGACTCGGCATCTTTGCCGGATCGGGCGTGGGCAAGAGCACGTTGCTCGGCATGATTGCTCGCCGTGCACAGGCGGATGTGAACGTCATTGCGCTGCTCGGTGAACGTGGCCGAGAGGTGCGCGATTTCATCGAGAACGCACTTGGGCCGGAAGGTCTTGCCCGCTCTGTCGTGATTGTCGCGACTGGCGATCAGGCCGCACTGGTGCGTGCGCGTGGTGCGCTCGTCGCGACGGCAATTGCCGAGTATTTCCGCGATCAGGGCAAGCAGGTCATGCTGATGGTGGACTCGGTGACGCGCGTGGCGATGGCCTGGCGCGAAATCGGTCTCGCTGCCGGCGAGCCGCCGACAACCAAGGGCTATCCGCCTTCAGTGTTCGCGAACCTGCCGCGCTTGCTCGAGCGCGCCGGCAATGGTTCGAAGGGCGGCATCACGGGCGTGTACACCGTGCTCGTGGATGGTGACGACTTCAATGAACCAGTGGCCGATGCAGCGCGATCGATTCTCGATGGCCATATCGTGCTCACGAGAAAGCTCGCGGCGTCGGGTCACTATCCGGCGATTGACGTCATGGAAAGCAAGAGTCGTGTTCGCGACCAGATCGTGGACGTGACGCACCGGAATGCGGCGAATGCAATTCAGCGCATTGAAGCAGCATTTCGCGAGAAGGAAGATCTCATCATGGTCGGCGCATATCAAAAGGGTTCTGACCCCCACGTTGATGCAGCGTTGTTGTATCGCGATCGAGTGCTCGGCCTGCTGCAACAGAGCGCGGATGAAGTCACCAGCTACAGCCAGACCTCGGAGATCCTGCGTGCCCTCGGCAGTGACATCGAGAAAATGATCCGGAGACCTGTATGAAGCAGTTCATGTTTCGGTTACAGCGGCTCCTCGAACAGCGGGCCGACCAGGAAAAGAAGCTCGCGGTGGCGCTCTCGCATGCGCTCGACCGCGCGAGCGAGGCACGCGACGCACAGGAGACGCTCGATGAAGTGCGTCGTGCCAGCGTCGATCAACTTGTCGCGGCACACAGTGCAAACGTGACCGCAGGACAGCTTCAGAATATTGGGTTCCTGCTCGAGCAGCTCGACGAGTACGTCGCTATGGCATCGGCGCAGAGTGAGAAAGCCGAGGCTGAGGCTGTGGAGGCGCGTGAGGAGTTGGTCATCGCCCACCAGGCCAAGTGCGCACTCGACCGTCTGCGCGAGCGCCGCCATGTGGAGTGGGTGCGTACGGACACGATGCTCGACCAGCGTACACTCGACGAGTTTGCGCTTTCGCGCTTCACCATCAACGCTTCGCCGTTGGGCGCGAACCGATGAAGCAGCTCATCATTCCCTTCGTTGTCGCACTCGTGCTTGGCACTGGAGCCGCCACCGGCGTGGCCGTCCAGCGCGGCAAGGCCGCGGCAATCATCGCACAGGCGCAGGCCGACAGTGTCGCGAAGGTCAAGGCGGATTCCGTGAAGGCAGCAGCAACGCCCGAGCGTGTCATCGAAGACCCGAACGACACCACCGCAAAGCACGACACAACCGCGGCAACGCATGACACGACCGCAGCAACGCATGACACGACCAAGGCACCAGTTGTCGGAGCGCACGCTGCTCCACCTGCGACCGTGCCCTCGCCGGCAGTGCCTGCTGGTCATGCTGCTGCTCCCGAAGTAAAGCAGCAAGCCGCCGCAACGCCGAAGCAAGTGTTGAAGACCAACGCCGATTCCGTCGGCGCGCTCAGTGAAAAGCGAATCGCCAAGGCGTTCGCATCGATGCCGCCCAAGGATGCCGCAAAGGTGTTCGAGATGATGTCGGATGCAGACGTCGGCTTCATCCTCGCGGCACTCAGCGACAAGGAGGCCGCCGCGATATTGGCCAAGCTTCCTCCGCAACGCGTGGCAACGCTGAGCCGCGCGAGCCTGCGTAATCATGTCACAGGAGTGGTGAAGTGAATCTTCTCCCGGTCGGCCAGCCACAGGTTCGCGACACGCAGCGCACGAACGATCTGCGCGGCGCGCACGATGATTCGTCGAGCTCGTCGTTCGCGTCACTGCTCGCCGGCATGTCGGCCGAGCCGCAGAGGGTGACGACGCCCGAGCCCAAGCGCGCCGAAGGTACGTCGGAGCTCGAGAATACGCATAGTGACGACAAGCGCGACGACGATGTGAAGACGTCGACGCCCGCGATGGATCGCATGATGGATCTCGGCTCGGCCGCAGTTGGTCTTGCGCCAGGACTCAAGGACAAGCTCGCGCGCGTGGTCTCACGCATGCGCGATGAATTCGGCAAGGATGTCACGGTGAATGAAGGTGTGCGCAGCCAGGCGCGCCAGAATGCACTCTTCTCGCAGGGACGCACGGCACTCGGCCCCGTGGTGACGTGGACGAAGAACTCGCAGCATCTGAAGGGAAATGCAGCCGATCTCATGATCGATGGCGGTTACACTGACAGCGCGGGTTTCGCACAGCTCCAGCGCGTTGCACGCGAGGAAGGTCTGCATACGCTCGGCAAAATCGATCCGGGTCATGTGGAGCTACGCGCTCCGGCTGATTCATCCGAGTTTGTCGAGGGTATTGGCGCCAAGCTCAAGCCGAATCTTGCGGCGACGACGCGTCCGAGCCTGGTCGCACAAGTCGCGCAGGTTGCTGCGGTGGCGCAGGTCGCGCTTCCGATACCGGCGCGTGTCGCGTCCATCGCACAGGTGGCAATCGGCGCCGTCGCGGCACACACTCACAGCGGTGATGTGCAGTCACGCGGCAAGGAATCGACGTCGCATGGCGGAAGTGATCGTGGCGAACAGCGCGGAAATTCGCGCACGCCGATCGCGGCTCCCCATGATACGAACCCGGCCAGCATGCGTGCCTACGCCGAGATGTCGCGCCCGGATGCAGCACTCATCGGGAATGATTCGCCGATTGCGTCTGCCAGCAGTCTTTCGCAGAGCACAGCGAGCCGAGTCGATCAGTTGATGGACTTGCAGGAGTCGCGTGCGCCGAAGGTGCTGTCGCACCTGAACGTCGCGCTGG
>JBBQHJ010000138.1:0-11387 GCA_038323865.1 Gemmatimonadales bacterium | reverse complement strand
CTGGGCGTGAAGGAGTTGCAGGCAGAAGAAGTTCCTGCGCAGCAGGACACCGTAAAGAAGGACAGCACGAAACAGGACACTGCGAGGCGTCCGCCCGTGTTCACGCCAACCGTGCAGCAGCCGGCGCCAGGCTCGCCTCCTCCGGGAACCACGACGCTTGGCGGCGGAGTGCCCGGTGTGGTGCCGCCGGCCAATACTGCGGCGGTGCTCGACTCCATGTCGCAGAGAAAGACGCAGGAACAGATCGCGGCGGAAGCAGCTCAGGCGCTCATGCGCGCAAAGGCGGCCGCCAACGTGCCACCTGATCCGATGTCGATGCTCAATTCGCGCGGCATCGAGGCCAGGATTCGGCTCGAGATGACGGAGCGTGCGCGCAATCGTTTCGAGATCGAGATCAACAAGAAGTTCTCACTCGCCGCGGCGTGCCTCATCTTCTGCATTCTGGCGCCGCCCATCGCGTTGAGGTTTCCGCGCGGTGGAGTTGGTCTCGTGATCGGCGTCAGCCTGGCAGCATTCGCGTTGTATTACGTGGGTCTCATCGGTGGCGAAGCGGCGGCGAATCACGGCTACGTTCCACCCTTCTGGGCCATGTGGGGCACGAACCTCATCCTCACATTAGTCGGATTGTTCATGCTGTTCCGGATCGGCCGCGATAACGGCTCGACACGCGGTGGTGGAATCCGTGAGTGGCTCGACACGCGGCGCATGCTGCGTGACGAGCGGCGCGCGGCGGGAGCGCGAGCATGAGATTAGTCCGTCCGTTGGACAAGTACGTCTTCCTCGAGTGGACGAAGATCTTCATCTCCACTTCGCTGGGCCTGCCGATCCTGATCACGATCATCGACATCACGGATCATCTGCAGTCGTATCTCGACCGCAATATCGAGCCGGCGAATATCGCGCTCAGCTATGTCTACTATGCGCCGCAGTCCATGTTCATGGCGCTGCCAGCGGCCGTGCTGTTTGCAACGGTGTTCTCCATCGGCACGTTCACGAGGTATTCCGAAGTCACCGCGGCCAAGGCATCGGGCATCAGCTTCTATCGCCTGATCGCGCCCATCATGCTTGGCGCGCTGCTGGCATCGGGGCTCGACTTGCTGGTTGGCGAGGCTGTCCCCATCACCGATGCCCGACGCAACGACCTGCTCGGTGAGAGCAAGGTTGGCAGTGGCACTCAGCGGTCGAATTTTGCGTACGCGGGCGAGTACGGGCGGGTCTACAAGGCGTTGTCCCTCGATGTCACGACCGGTCGAATCGACCGGCTCCAGATCGAACGGAAAGGGCTTGGCGTGGATTACCCTACGTTGATCACCTCGGCGAACACGGCGACCTATAACGCGGGGACGCACAAGTGGACCATGAACAACGGCGTCACGCACGTGATTCGTGATACCCAACCAGATTTCGCGATCGAGTTTGGGCAGTCCACGGACGCGCGCCTGAGCGAACTGGCCCCGGCAGATCTCATGGCCAAGCCGCGCAACCCATCGGAGATGCGGTTCCGCGAGCTTTCGCGGTTCATTGCGTCGCTCGAGCGTTCTGGCGGAAATTCCAATGAGCTGCGGGTCGAGCGCATGCTCAAGATCGCCATTCCCCTGACTTGTCTCGTCATCGCACTCATCGGCGCGCCTCTTGCCACCAGCACCCAGCGCGGCGGCACCGCGTGGGGCATCGGCGTCAGCCTCGTGATCACCGTAACTTTTCTCATGCTCGTGCAGCTAACCAAGGCAGTCGGCAAGGGAGGCTTCGTGTCTCCCGACGTTGCGGCATGGCTCCCGAACGCTGCCTTTGCGTTGATGGGGTTGATCCTGCTCTATCGCGTGCGAACGTGAGCGAGATCGATCGTCCGTTTCAAGGCCGGCGCCCGACGGAGACGTTTCCGGTCGTGCAGCGCCAGGGCATTCGTTTCACGCGGCGCATCACGCAGTACTTTCTCGGCTTCGTCGAGGAGCTTGGCGCGCGTGGCTACTTCATGCGCGACATTTTCCGCGCCTTCGGTGAGCCGGGCACGTACATGCCGGAGACCATTCGGCAAATGCGCGGCATTGGCGTGGGGTCCATTCCCATCACGGTGATCGTTGCGACGTTCATGGGCGGCGTCATCGCGCTCCAGACGCGCTACCAGCTCTTTCCCGGCGTACAATTGAGCATCATCGGCCTGTCCGTGCGTTTGATGCAGGTGCTCGAACTTGGCCCCCTCCTGACGGGATTGGTGCTCACGGGTCGCGTCGGGGCGCGCATGACGGCGGAGATCGGAACGATGCGTGTAACCGAGCAGATCGATGCACTCGAGACGCTGTCGTACGATCCCGTTGCGTTTCTCGTCGTTCCCCGCCTGCTGGCGTGCGTGATCATGTTGCCGGCGCTCGTCGTCTTCGCCGATGCCGTCGGCCTGGTAAGCGGCTACGGGGTGGCGGTCTACGCCACTGACGTCACGAAGCAGGAGTTCATCGAAGGCGTTCGACTTGGCTTCGGCACGTTTCAGGTTTTCTATTCGTTGCTCAAGGCCACACTGTTCGGCACTGCGATCGCGCTCGTCTGCTCGTACGAGGGCTACATCACGGGCGCAGGCGCCGAGGGTGTTGGCCGCTCGACGGCGCGTGCAGTGGTATTTGCGTCGGTGACGATCCTCGTCCTCGATGCATTGACGGCAACACTTCTGGCCCCTTACCTACAAGCATGAGACGGCGCGACGAAGTCATCGTGGGTTCCTTCCTGATCGTGGCGATCCTCGTGCTGCTCATTGGCACGGTGGCGCTCATTCGCGGCGGACTGTCGTCGGGCTACCAGCTCTACACCAAGTTTGCCTGGGGACAGAATCTCAAACCCGGCCAGCCCGTGCAGCTCGCCGGCGTCAACGTCGGAACCATCGCCGACGTGAAGCTGCGTGACGACGGATTCCTCGATGTCTTCCTTCGCGTGAACAAGGACATCAAGGTCCCGAAGAATTCCAAGGCGAGTGTCAAGCCAATCGGACTCTTTGGTGACGCGGCGATCGCACTCACGCCTGCGTCGCCCAGCAAGACCTACTTCTCGCCCGGTGACACGGTGCCCGTTGGTCCCGGGCCGGTGGACATTCAGGTCATCGAAGATCGCGTGGATTCCATCGGCAAGACCGTGCAGGTGATGATCAACGCGCTCAACACCGAGATGATTCAGGCCGGTGGCATCCGCGACATTCGGAAGACAATGGCCAATGCCGCGGAGATGTCGGCGAATGCGAACCGGCTGGCGATCTCGCTCAACGGCGTGGTGGCGGAGCAGAACAAGAACATCACCGCACTCGCCGCCAACCTGCGGCGTGCAACAAGTGCCATCGACTCCGCGTCGATCGATTCAACGCTCAAGAACTTCCGTCGCTCCAGTGAGAGCCTCACGCACATTGCCGCGAACCTCGACAGCACCAGCAAGCGGGCGAACAACCTGATTGGCGGGATCGAGCGCGGCGAGGGCAACATCGGCAAGCTGATGAAGGACACGCTGCTCTATGGCGACCTGCGCAAGCTCGTGACGCAGGCGGATTCAGTACTTGCCGATTTGAAGGCGAATCCGAAGAAGTACATCAACTTGCGGATCTTCTAGCGCCAGCCCGCGCGCGCGACCTGCCAGCTATCGCGCGCGCTTCCCTACGGTGAGGTAGTAGACCGGTATCCCAACCAGGATAATGCCCATGACGGCGAGCGTCGCCCACCGCGATGACTCATCGATGATCGCGTTGCCGAGCAGAAACAGTGTTGCCGCGATGAACAGCGCGGGCACGACGGGATACAGCGGCGTGCGGAACGGCGGATTGTAGTCCGCGCGTTTCCTGAACACGTAAATCGCGGCGACCGCGAGCGCGTAGAACGGAATGATTGCGGTGACGAATGTGTCCGCGAGTTGCTCGAAGGTGCGCGCGAGCACGAACACAATGCCGAGTGCCGTGACGAGCAGAATGGAGATGTACGGGGTGTTGTACTTCGGATGTACCGCTGCAACCTTCTTGAAGAACAATCCATCGTCGGCCATCGCGAAGAACACACGCGGCGACGTGAGCAGTGTTCCGTTCAGCGTACCGAATGTCGACAGCATCACGGTGACGGCAACGAGCACCACGCCCGGCGATCCGATCAAGCGCTGCGCAACGTCGGCGGCCACGAGCTTGGAGTGGCGAATTTCATCAACCGGCATCACCGCGAGATACGCGATGTTTGCGAGCAGATAGATCGCGATGACAGCCACCGTCCCGATGATGATCGCGCGCGGCAGCGTCTTGCGCGGATCCTTTACCTCGCCCTGCACGAAACTGAGGTCGGCCCATCCGTCGAACGCCCACAGCACCGACACCAGCGCGAGTCCGAACTTGGCGACGTGGAACGAGCCCTCAGGAGCGGCCGGCGTGAAGTGTCCGCCCGTCTGCGGAAGTCCCAGCGCGAGCGCGAGCATGATGATGAACAACAAACCACCGTACTTCGCGAGCGTCGTGAGGTTCTGCACCAGCGCGCCCCATCGCAGGCCGACATAGTTGAACGTCGCGGTCAGTCCTATCGCGACCGCGGCGATGTAATGCACGTAGTCACTGTAGGGCGACAGCGATGGATCATGCCCCAGGACGCGCAACAAGTACTCGGCGAATGTGGTGCTGATCGCACCGAGCGACGCCGCGCGAATGAGCACGAGCTCCGACCAGCCGAACAGGAACGCCGGCATCCGCCCGAACCCTTCGCGGATGAAGACGTATGCGCCGCCGGTTTCCGGAAAAGCGCCCGATAACTCAGCGAGCGTCAGCGCGCCGCATAGCGCGAACAATCCTCCAGCGACCCACACCGCCATCATCGGCAGCGGACCGGGAAGTTTATCCGTGACTCCCGCTGGTGAGCGGAAGATTCCGGAGCCGATCGTGGATCCAATGAGGACGGCGACGGCACTCCAGAGGCCGAGCTGTCGCTGGAGGGAGGGCCGTGAGGGAGGGGCAGAGGTCGCCATTGGGATATTGTAGCGAAAGTCCCAAGCGTTCGCTGTCAAAAAACTGCTCGACGGCGCGACGTACTAAATGGCGCAACGGTTGATTCTCCCCCCTCGCATGGCGACCTTTCCTGCATTCCTTTCAATAGTCGTCCCGCGAAATAATGCCTTTCTCCTTCGCCGCCGGGCTCTTCTGGTTGTCCGTGGCGTGCTGCGCCGTCGCGCAGGTTTTCATCATCAGATCCGTTCAACTCGGACGCCAACGGACGGATCCCGCCGCGGTGGCGAGCCGCTCGCGCTACGGCGTTGAAGTCCTCTGGGTTGTGCTCCCCGCAGTTGGCCTCGCGGCGCTGCTGTTCTTCACCTGGCGCGCGGTCCAAACCAACCAGGGTGCGCAGGAACCACGGCGCGCCGTAGCGGCAGGAGCCTGACATGGCCGCTCTTCGCAAATACGCGCTCGTCTCGTTTCTCGTCGCCTGTGCGCACCTCGTGTTCGGTGCCATCGTGCGCATCTCCGGTTCGGGCATGGGCTGCGGCGATCATTGGCCGCGTTGCTACGGCTCGTTCTTTCCGCCGCTCAATCGTCCCGACCTGATCATCGAGGTCTCGCATCGGTATCTCGCTTCGATCCTGCTGCTCTCGCTGATCATCACATTCGTCGCCGCCTGGCGTCGTCGTGACCAAGCGGGTGTCGGCGGCAAGGGTGGCGTTCTGCGAAGCTCAGGACTCGCCGTCGCACTCGGATTCTCAGCCGCGTTGCTCGGCGCCGTCACCGTGAAGCTCGGCAACACACCGTACGCAACGCTCGCGCATTGGACCGTGGCGATGAGTCTCGTCGCAACCGTCGCAGCAACGCTCATGCGTGCTGGTGGGCTCGCTGGTTCAGCAGCGCGAAACATGGAAGTGTCAGGCCGTGCACGTCGCGCGGCGTTTGCCGCCGCGGCGCTCGCGCTCATCGCGGTCGTGATGGGTGGCCTCACCGCGAAGTATCCCGGTGCATCTGTCGCCTGCCAGTCCTTCCCGATGTGCGGCACCAATCCGGACGTTGAGCGCGCCGCAGTGGACATTCAGCTCACCCACCGGATCATTGCCGTGTTCGTGGTTCTCCACCTCATCGGCCTGAACTTCGCGCTGCGCAAGCGCCGCGAGAATCCGCTCATTCGCAAGGCCGCGTTCATCGCAGCGTCACTCGGCGTGCTGCAGCTGCTCGTCGCCGGTGCGATGATCGGCATGAAGTTGCCGCCGGTGCTGCGCTCGCTCCATGAAGCCACGGGCGTGAGTTTCTGGATCTCGACGTTCGTGCTCGCCTACCTCGCCCGCATGGGTCGTGGCGGTCATGGCGTTCGCGAGATTCGCCTCGAGCCTGCGCCGGATCCTCTTGCGAGCATGGAAGCGGTCGCGCCTGCGATGCGTCATCGGCCACACAGTGTTGCCGTGATCGTCGCGAGAGGAGCGGACCTGTGAGCGAAGTAATCGCTGACGCCCCGGGGCGTCCGAGCTTCCTGCAAGATCTCATCGCGCTCACCAAGCCGCGAATTATCTCGCTGTTGCTTGTCACCACCATCGCGCCGATGTACGTGGCGGGTTCGCCTGATTGGAAATTGGTGGTCGCCGTGTTCATCGGCGGATACCTCATGGCCGGCGGTGCGAATGCAGTGAACATGTACATGGATCGCGACATCGACGATCGCATGGCGCGCACACGGCTACGTCCCATTCCGAGCGGTCGCATGCGCGCCGAGGCCGTGCTGGCATTCGGCGTTCTGTGCGCGACGTCGGCGACGTATCTCTTCGCGCACGTCGCGAACATCCTCACCGCGGGGCTCGCACTCGGCGGTTTCTACACCTACGTCTTCATCTACACGCGCTGGCTCAAGCGCAGTTCGCCGCAGAACATCGTGATTGGCGGTGCAGCTGGTGCGTTCCCGCCGCTCGTGGGCTGGGCATCCGTCACGGGTCGTGTCGATCTGCTCGCCGTGTACCTGTTCCTCATCATCTTCTACTGGACGCCGCCACACTTCTGGGCACTCGCGCTGCTCAAGCAGAAAGACTACGGGCGTGCCGGCGTGCCGATGGCGCCACTCGTATGGGGTGAAGCGGAAACGAAGCGGAACATGCTGTGGTACACGATGATTCTCCTTCCGCTCACGGTACTCCCCGTCGCCTTCGGCGCACTCGGCATTCCGTATTTGATCGCCGCGCTGGTGCTCGGCGGCATTCTCCTGCGTGGCGTCCTTCGTGTGCTGAACACCACGGACTTCAATAAGCCGGCGTGGAGTGTGTACAAGTATTCACTGCTCTACCTCGCGCTGCTTTTTGCGGCGATGGTCGTTGATCGAGCATTTGTATGAGCAGCACACCAGAACTCCCGGTGCTGATTGGTGCCGGACGGAATGAACCAGAGACGTTGCTGTTGATTTCCGCACCATCCGATTCGGCGAGCGTGGTGACGGTCCGTCGCTGGAGCGCTGCCGATTGGAGCGCACCTCCGGCGGTTGAGCAGGCGAGTGCTGCAGCACTCTTTGCGCAGTTGGAAGACGCACAGCGGCACCGCCGCAGCATGAACCAGTCGCTTACGCAGATTCGCACGTGGCTTCGCCAGTAGCGCCGCAGGTCGCACCGAAGACGCGTAAGCCCGTCTCGCCAAAACCGCTCGGGGCTCTCCTTCCCCGCGTGCGGCCCTACACCCCTCGGCTCCTGATTGCCGCGCTGTGCCTCATCGTGGCCGCGGCGGTTGCACTCGCGTTTCCGCAGATCGTTCGACATCTGCTCGACGCCGCATTCCAGCAGCACGATCGGGCACTGCTCGATCGCATCGCCATTGGACTGGTGCTCGCGTTTGCGCTGCAGGGCCTGATGAACTTCATCCAGGTATTCCTGCTCACCGGCACAGCGGAACGTGTCATCGCGAAGCTGCGCGAAGATGTCTTCGCGCACCTGGTGCGGCTCTCCCCCGGATTCTTCACCGAGCGGCGCACCGGTGAGCTCACCAGCCGGCTCTCGGCGGACCTCGCCATTCTCCAATCGTTGCTCGCCTCTTGGGTGAGCGAGCTGTCGAGACAATCGCTGTTCCTTATCGGCGGCATTGTCCTCCTCACGTTGACGCATCCGCGTCTCACGTACACCACGCTCGCGGCGGTTCCCCTCATTGTTGGCACGGCGTTCGTGCTCGGGCGACAACTGCGTCGTGCGAGTACTGGCGTGCAGGATCGCGTGGCGGAAGCCATGGGCATGGCCGACGAGGCGTTCTCGCAGATCCGTACGGTGCAGAGCTTCGTGCGCGAGGCCGAAGAGACGCGGCGGTATCAGCATTTGTTGTCCGGCGTCGTGACCGCGGCCATCACGCGCGCACGCATTCGCGCGACGCTCTTTGGCATTGTCGGCTTCATCGCCTTTGCCGGCGTGGTCGGCGTGTTATGGCAGGGTGGTTTGCTCGTGCTCGACGGCGCACTCACTGCGGGCGCGCTCGTCTCGTTCCTGCTCTACGCCATCACCGTCGCCGCGGCGGTCGGCTCGCTCGCGTCTCTGTTCGGGAGCTATCAGGAAGCCATCGGCGCGGCGCAGCGTGTGTTCGAGTTGCTCGCCATGGAGCCGACGGTCGCCGAGCCGGACCGCGCGGCCTCGCTTCCGCGTCCTGTGCGCGGTGCGGTTTCGCTCGAGCATGTGCGCTTCACGTACTCGCCCGAACTCCCCGTCGCACTGGACGATGTCTCGTTCTCGCTCGCACCGGGAGAGGTCGTCGCACTCGTGGGCCCGAGTGGCGCCGGCAAGACCACCGTCGCATCACTGGTGTCGCGCTTCTGGGACGTCACCGGCGGTCGCATCACGCTCGATGGCGTCGACATTCGCGAGCTGTCGTTCGCCGACTTGCGCGGCTCGGTTGGACTCGTACCGCAGGAGCCCGCGCTCTTTAGCGGGACGGTCCGCGAGAACATCGCCTACGCGAGACCTGACGCGAGTGAAGCCGACGTGCTCGCCGCCGCGAAGGCCGCGCACGCCATCGAGTTCATCGAGCGGCTGCCGGATGGCTTCAGCACCCTCGTCGGAGAGCGTGGCGTGAAACTTTCGGGCGGACAACGCCAGCGTATCGCACTGGCGCGTGTGTTCGTGAAGAATCCCGCCGTGGTTATTCTCGACGAAGCCACCTCGAGTCTCGACAACGAGAGCGAGCGGCTCGTCGAGGAAGCAATGGAGGAGCTGCTCAAGGGGCGGACGACCCTCATCATTGCGCACCGCCTGCGGACGGTTCGGCGCGCCGATCGAGTGCTCGTGCTGGAGCACGGGCGCATCGTGCAGGAGGGCACGCACGACGTGCTCGCGGAGTCTACCGGTGTTTACGGCAGGCTTTACAGAGCGGAGCTTCGCGATTGACGCTTACTTCACGGTAAGCTCAAGGGCAAGCTTAACCGTACCATTCGCTGTCACGTCGATCTGCTGCGTTGTTTCCCCCGTCCGCTCGTGCCACGCGTGAAGCGTGTGTTTGCCCGGCGGCACACCTTCGACCGAGAAGGTGCCGTTCGCGGCGGAGACGGCGAAATACGGGTGGTCGAACACCGCGAGGTACGCGCGCGTCCAACTATGCTCGGGATCGCGGACAAGCACGAGACCCGGGGCGCGAAACGGAAGCTCCGTGGGGATGACTTGCTCGCCGCCGCCGACCAGCACGGTGGCGCGTTTGGCCGAGTCACCGCGGGCGATGAAGCTCAGGTGCTGACGGAATTCGTCGTGACCGATGATGTTCACAGCACTTCCCGTCAACGCCGCTTGAATGCGCGGGTGAAGCTTGCACTGCACGCTCTCCAATTCGAGCCTGCGTTCGTCCGGAAGTGCCTTTCCCTCATGAATTCCGTCGATCCACACCACCACGCCGCCGAGCGAGTTGCCGGTGAGCTGGATCGATTCGTCGAGCACGGTGGCGCCGCAGACCGGCCCGAAGGCGCCGGTGGCTATGGTAGCGCCAGACGCCGGCGCATTCTTGAGCGTAACGGTGCCGCTCACCGTGCCCGGTGTAGCGACAGCGGCCACGCGATAGTCAGCGCCGTTGCCGCGAATGACAACGTCGCCGTTGGCCTGTTGCTGCGTACGCGGGACAGCAGACGACGCCTTCGCGACGCCCTTGGCCGGCGGCACCGAGTCGCCGTTGCACGCGCCTATCGCGAGAATTGCGAGTGCGGCAAACGCGCGGGCTCTCTGTAGAACGTGAATCACGAATTGGTAGTGTGCGTGAAAGCCTTCGCCGCTACGGGGGCAAGCACTGCGCCAAGCGCCGCAGGGTCGGTCGAGCCCGCTCGGCGGCGATGACCACAAGGTAGTCGTCGGGGTGGGATGTCACGTGCGGCTAGTGCGCGCCCTCCGCATCGGCGTCGCCGTGGTTAAGCCGGCGGTTGCGCATGCGCTGATTTGTCGATCCGCCGGTGAATTGCAGGAGTTTCTTGCAAGGCGGCCGAACCGTACCACTCGAATGCCTCGAAGCTGAGCCGACCCGCCGCCACCGCAGGGTCCGTGTGCATCAGCGTTTCCGCATCTTGCAGCGACGACACGTTGAGGATGAACAGTCCTTCCCACGCATGCTCGTTGTCGGCGAACGGCCCGGCGACCACGAGCTTCCCCTCGCCGGAGAGCCGTCGAATATTCGCGTGGTGTCCAGCGAATAGTGCGGATAGCTCTTCCTTGGATTGACCCGTCTTTGGCCCTGTCTTGAGCATGACGAGAACGAAGCGCCGCATCCCGCGCTCGTCGGCGCTGAGACGCGTGGCGAGGGCTGCATCATACGACGATGCGACCACGTCCTGCTGACGGCGGATCTGCGCCCGCAACTCGGCCACGCCCGCATCGAGTGTCGCGTCCGTGCCAGCCAGAAAATCCGCGGCGGTACGGCGCACTGCCACGTCCGGCAACACACCACGACCCACCAGGCCACCGCCCATGTCCGTGGAGGTCGCGACGCGCGCGACGCCACCGCCGGGGAGCACGAACGGAAGAGGATCGCCGATGCTGCCCGCGGTCGGCTCGCCGATGAGCATGCCGCGCTTGAGTCGCTGAAACGTCTCGGCAAATACGTCTGTCGCTGAGACAGCTTTCGGACCGATCAACATCACCACCGGCTTCGCGTAGACACTGTCCGGCTTCGCCGCCCATTCGGGCGGCGCGATCGGATACCACGCACCAGCACGTCCCCATGTCCGCAGCGTCGCAGTGTACTGTCGCGTTCTTGCGGCCGTGGTGGCGAACGGTTTGTCGGTGAGATAGCTGAGGATGTTGTACGCAATCCCGCCGCTGCCGCCGTCGTTGGCGCGCACGTCGATGATCAGCGCGTCATTGCGGCGAATCGCGGGCAGATACTTCGCGAACTCCGACTCGACGTCCGCCGCATTGAAGGTGTTGATCGCGAGATACGCGATGTTGTTGGCGAGTGCTCGGTACTCAACGTGCGGCACGGCAAT
>JBBQHJ010000137.1:0-11483 GCA_038323865.1 Gemmatimonadales bacterium | reverse complement strand
TGCGCTGTCGCTGCCGAAGCGAACGACCTTGCCCGGCGGGAGCGCAGCAACCACTTCAGGACGCGAGAAGAAGGACTTCAACGCGCCTTCGTTGTTCTTCTCGTACATGAACTGGCCGGGCATCTGGCCAGCAAGAATCATCTTCGAGATGATGCCTCCGTTCACGCCCGGCAGTGAAGCAGAATCTGTCTTAGCGCTGTCTTTTCTGGTGCTGTCTTTCTTTGCACCGGCCGCGGCCTTGGACGTGTCAGCCTTTGACGAATCCGTCGAGGTGAGCAGGCCGTTCAAGCCAGCATTCGGTGCCGCCGTTGTGGCCGCGCCCGCTGTGCTTGCCACCGCCGCCACGCCCTTGTCCTTCGCAATCTGATCGAGCTTCGGAAGAACCTTCTCGAAGCCCTGCGTCTTGTCGGTAATCTGGAACTGAAGCACGGCCGTTTCAGAGGCGATACCGATGGCCCGCTCTCGGTCGTCGATGCCAGGGAGCTCGATAATGATGCGATCGTTACCGGCCTTCTGGACGACGGCTTCGGACACACCAAAGCCCTCGATACGATTGCGCACAACCTTCAGCGCACGATCGATGGCTTCGCCCTTGTTGGCGACGGTTCCCTTGGATTCGTCGACTTCGAGGGCGAGGTGCATTCCACCCGAGAGATCGAGTCCCTTCCGTAGCGGCACCTTGCGAACGATCGTGTCAAAGAACGTTCCGTCCGGACGGCGGTTGCGGGTCTTCACGTCGCGCGGAAACAGGAAGAAGACCGAAAGAATCACCAGTCCGGCGATAAGCGCCAGGCGGTACTTCAGGTTGGACATGCGACTACGAGGTGGAGGGAGGAAAGTGCATGGAACCTTTCAACTTAGGCTACTTGGCAGACTTGGTCAACGCACGCCGAGCAGCCTCGTCGTCGGCTTTGAGCTGGGCCATGAGCGCCTCGACGTTTTCGAAGCGTTGCGTGTCGCGCAGGCGGGCGACGAACCCGACCTGCACGACGTCACCATAGAAGTCAACAGACGCGTCAAAAAGGTGCGCTTCGATGGTACGGCGTTCGTCGTCAAACGTGGGACGACCGCCGAGATTGAGCATTCCGCCGAAGCGGCCCCGTCGCGAGTCCACCACGACCGCGTAGACGCCGTCCGGCGGGAGAAGCTTTCGGTCACTATCTGGTGCGACATTGATCGTTGGGTACCCCAAGGCGCGCCCACGTGCTTCGCCGGCCACGACCGTTCCGGTGACACTGTATCGCCGGCCAAGGGCGCTCTCCGCACTTTCCAGATCCCCTGAGAGAAGGGTCTTTCGAATCAACGTACTGCTGACGGGCTCTCCGCTCCGCGTGTGCACCGGCGCGACGACTTCAACGTCGAATCCCTGAGCCGCGCCGAGCTCGCGCAGCGTATCCACGTCGCCAGCGCGGCCTCTCCCGAAACCGTGGTCGTATCCGATGAGCAGGTCAGCCATGTGGAACCGCTCACGCAACACGAGATCAACGAATTGATCGGCCGAGTGGTCGGCGAGGGCACGTGTGAACGGGACAACCGCCGCGTAGTCGATGCCGGTCTCGGCGGCGAGTACGAGCTTCTCGTCGAGCGACGTGAGCAGCATCGGCGCTGCGGCTGGATTCAGCACCTCGAGCGGATGTGCGGGGAACGTAACCAACACGCTGGATCGCCCTGTATCGCGGCCGCGCTGCGCCAGGCGACGGAGGACATCCGCGTGGCCGCGGTGCACGCCATCAAAAGTGCCGACCGTGACCACGGTCTCACCGATGTGTGCGGGAAGCGATGACGACAGCTGCTTCATCCAACCTTCCGCATGACCACGCGAGGTTGCCATTTCGCACCATCCGCAACGGCGAAGGCGAGCAGCGCGCCGCTTCGACTGTCCACGAGCGCTGCTGATGCGCTCGCGCTATTGCGCTCGACGCCGATGCCTCGCAACACACGTTCAGCCGCATCCTCATCGAGGGCGACGTGGGGAATGGTCGGTAGCGCAGCGAGCGCAGGGCGCAACTCAGCGCCGCCCGACTGGAGCGTCTGGAGCGAAACTGCATCGGCGACGGCGAACGGGCCACTGCTCGCTCGGCGGAGCGCGTGCAGGTGCGCCGCACTGCCGGTCAGCCTGCCGAGATCGCGGGCGAGCGCGCGACTGTACGTGCCGCCGCCGCAGGCAATCGTCGCATGCAGGCGATCCCCATCGCGACGCACATCTCGCCATGCATACACCTCAACGCGCGCCGGCTTGAGCTCAAGCGATTCGCCCGCGCGGGCGGCGTCGTATGCGCGACGTCCGTCAACGCGCTTTGCGGAATACGCAGGTGGCAGCTGTTCGAGCACGCCGGTGAGCCTCGGAATGGCCGTAGCGATGGCCTCGTCACTCGGCGCTTCAGCTGCTCGAACGACCTTGCCAACGAGATCGTCGGTGTCCGTCTCCGTTCCCAGAGCAATGGTGGCCTCGTAGACCTTCGGCGTTCCATCGAGGTGCGGGAGCAGTCGCGTCGCACGACCGAGCAACAATACCAGAAGCCCCGTTGCAAATGGATCGAGTGTTCCGGCGTGGCCGACTCGTGAAACCCCAAACGCCCGGCGCGCCGCGAGCACCACGTCGTGCGACGTCACGCCCGCCGGCTTGTCGACGAGCAGCAAGCCGTCAGGCCCCGTGCTCCTCATCATCCTTTGGCGCGTCAGCGCTGGTGGACTCCTTCCGCACTTGCGCGAGCAACTGCTCGATGTGCGCGGCGTGCGCGATGCTTTCGTCGTTGCGGAATTGAATTTCGGGCGCGACGCGCAAACGCAACGCACGACCGACTCGCCCCCGGAGGTGCGTCGCGATGGAATCGAGGCCATCAAACGTCGCCGCGCGCTGCGACTCGGAACCAAGGACGCTCACGAAGACCTTGGCGTGTCGCAGGTCTCGCGTGATGTCGACCGCCGTGACGGTCACGAGACCCGCGATGCGCGGATCCTTGACGTCGTTAGTGAGAAAGAGGGCAATCTCCTCGCGCATCGCAGCGGCGACGCGATCGGAGCGGTGATGATCAGGTGACACTGGAAAGACCGGTTACGGCGAACAGCGATTGGCGGCGCGTCACTCGTGCGAGCGACGCGCCGCCTCACCCAGTCAGCTTTGTGGAGCGGAATCGAGCGTGCGGGCCACTTCTTCAGTGCGGAAGCACTCGAGACGGTCTCCAATCTTGATATCGTTGAAGTTCTCGATGCCGATACCGCACTCGAAGCCTTCGCGAACTTCCTTTACATCATCCTTGAAGCGGCGGAGTGAGCCGATGGCGCCTTCGTAGATCTCGACGCCGTCACGGATGACGCGCAGGCGACCGGTGCGATTGATGATACCGCTGGTGACCGAACACCCCGCAATGACGCCGAGCTTCGGCACCTTGAAGGTCTCACGCACCTCGGCCTCGCCGAGAATGACTTCACGTTCCTCGGGACGCAGCATGCCTTCGAGTGCGGCGCGAACATCGGACACCGCCTCGTAGATGATACGGTACAACTTGATGTCGACGTTCTCACGCTCGGCGGCGGCACGCGCGTTGTTGTCCGGTCGGACGTGGAAGCCGATGATGATGGCGCCCGACGCGCGTGCGAGCAGGATGTCGCTCTCGGTGATGGCACCGACACCGCGGTGCACCACTTCGACCTTGACCTCGCTTGTGCCAAGCTGCTGCAGTGCGTCGGCGAGTGCTTCCGCCGGACCGCCTTGATCGGCCTTGATGAGGATGCGAAGTGAGCGAGCTCCCTCACCGCTACCCGACTGCGACATGAAGTCTTCGAGCGTGATACCACGCGTGGTACGACGGCTCTTGGCCTCACGATCAAGACGCTCACGACGTTGTGCGACTTCACGAGCGGCCGTGGCGTCTTCGACGACGAGCAACTGATCGCCCGCCATTGGAACGCCGGCCATACCGAGCACCTGGACCGGAATTGCCGGACCGGCCGACTTGACCTGCTTGCCGCGCTCGTCGAGCAGTGCGCGGACACGACCGGAAAACATGCCAACGATGAAGTCATCGCCGACCTTGAGCGTGCCGCTCTGAACGAGAACGGTTGCAACTGGACCCTTACCCGCGTCGAGCTGTGCTTCGACCACCGTGCCAGTCGCGCGCTTGTCGGGGTTCGCCTTGAGATCGAGCAGTTCCGCCTGAAGCAAAATCTGTTCGAGCAGTGCGTCGATACCCGTACCCTTTTTGGCCGAGATCTCCGAGCTCAGCGTGGTGCCACCGAATTCCTCGAGCACGACGCCGTGCTGAAGCAGATCCTGCTTGACCTTCATCGCGTTCGCTTGCGGCAGGTCGACCTTATTGATCGCCACGATCATCGGCACGCCGGCGTTCTTGGCGTGCGAGATGGCTTCGATAGTCTGCGGCATGACCGCGTCGTCCGCGGCGACAACCAGAATGACGGTATCCGTCACCTGCGCGCCTCGCGCACGCATGGCCGTAAATGCTTCGTGGCCGGGCGTGTCGAGGAACGTGATCATCTTGCCGCCCGGCAATTCCACGTGGTATGCGCCGATGTGCTGCGTGATACCACCAGCTTCGCCGGCGACGACGTTGGCCTTACGGATGTAATCGAGCAGCGACGTCTTGCCGTGATCGACGTGGCCCATGATGGTGACAATGGGCGGCCGCGGCTTGAGATCCTCCGCGGTATCGACGACAGCAGTACCGACTTCCTCGGCCTGATACTCGTCTTCCTTCACGGCCTGGAAACCGAATTCGCCGGCGACGATTTCGATCTGGTCGAAGTCCAGTCGCTGATTCACCGTGATCATGAGGCCGAGGTTCTTGAACGCGAACCCGACAATCTCGGTGGGCGAGACCTTCAGCGTCTGTGCGAGCTCGCTGACGGTGATGAATTCGTTGACGCGCACGAGTGTCTTCTCGCGCTCGACTTCCGCCATGCGCTGCGCTTCTGCCTCTTCGCGCATGCCGCGACGATCGATACGACCGCCGCGTGTGGGCGCACCGCGCATGGACGCCATCGTCTTGGCGATGTTTGCATCCACCGCCTCTTGATCGACCGCTCCACGCTTGCCCTTCTTGCCACGACCACGCGCTGCAGCGCTGGCCCCACCACCGGCGGTGTTTCCGCCACCGGTGTTTCCGCCACCCCCTGTACCTCCGCCACCGCCGCCAGGCGCGCCGGCGGGACGACGATCATCGCGACGCGTTGCACCGCCAAAGCCGCCGGGCGACGCAGAGGCGACGGGACGCGGCGGGAATGGTGAGCCAGACGACGCTGCACGCGGACGGGGAGCGCCGGGCGTGATTGGACGCGGGCGCGGACGTTCGGGTGCTGACGATGCAGGCGGCAATGGCGACGCCGATGCTGCGGGGCGTGGGCCTTCGCTGCGCACTGGCTGTTCGACGGGCATCGCCGCCGCGCCGTTTCCGTCTTCGGCTGTTTCGGGTGCCGGTGCTGCTGCGGCCCGTGCGCGCTCTGCTTCGGCGTGTACACGATCGCGTTCTGCACGCGCGGCCGCTGCCGCTGCCTCTTCTTCGACTCGAATGGCTGCTGCTGCCGCCTCTTCAGCATCACGCTGTTCACGCTCGGCGCGCTCAGCAGCGGCGACGACCTCCGCTGCCTCATTGGCGGCCGCCTCGGCGGCTGCCACCTCGGCCGCGGCCGCGGCGACGTCTGCGGCACGACGGCGACGGCGAACGGGTTCGCCAGCCGCTGTCACTGGTTCTGCGACGGTCGCGGGTGCTTCGGGTGCGGGCGCCGCTCCGCGGCGGCGACGTGCTGGTGCGGCGGGCGCAGCCTGCTTCTGGGCGCGCTCGCGCTTCTCACGTTCCCAGCGCGCACGGATACGCGCGACCTGGTCGTCGGTGAGGGGGCTCAAATGACTGCGCACCTGGATGTCCATCGTGCGAAGCAATCCCTTCACTTCGTCGACGGAAATCCCGAACTCGACAGCCATGTCATTGACGAGAAGCTTGCTCAAACCACCCTCCTATTGAGCTCCATCGGAGCTCGACTCCACCAGCTCGCGAATCCCTTTCGCGAGCTGCCGATCAACGACGCCGACGACGGCGGTTGTTTCCCGCCCCGCAACGCCGCCGAGTTCGGCGGCACTTGGAACCTCTACGAATCTAACCCTTCTGGCATTCAGCAGCGGCACGACCTTGTCGAGGCTGTGCTGCGACGCGTTCACTGCAACAACGGCGTATGCAACCTTGTTCTTCTTTACCGCTTCGCGCACCTGCTCCACTCCAACAATCACGCCGCGGCTTCGCACACCGAGTCCGATGAGACGAAGCAGTCTCGCCCGCGCGCTGTCGGACAGGGTCACGCGTTCTTACCGTCCGCCGAATCGTCCGACGGTCCTTCTTCAGTCGTAAGCTCGTCGAGGAAGGAGATAATGCGATCCGCTTCCTGCGGTGCGATGCCGGCCATCTTGAGGAAGTCGTCACGCTCGAGATCGAGGATGTCATTGAGCGTTCGATATCCCGCTTCATTCAGCACCGCGACGGTGCCTGGATTCATGCCTTCGAGCTCCGACAGCGGCACATCGGCCGCGGCGTCGTTCTCGGCTTCACCCGGCAGCGGTGCGAACAGCTGCTCACCACCGCCCTTCTCGAGCCACTCGCGGCTGGAGTAGAGATCGATCTTCCAGCCGGTGAGCTCCGAGGCGAGACGCACGTTCTGCCCGTTGCGGCCGATGGCCAGCGAGAGCTGGTCTTCGTCGACGACGGCCTGAATGGTCTTGCTGACGGCGTCGCTGAACACGCGCGCGACCTTGGCCGGTGCGAGCGCGAGCTTGGCAAATCGCTCGGGATCGGACGACCACGGCACAATGTCGATACGCTCGCCGCCCAGCTCGTTGACGACCGTCTGCACGCGCGAGCCCTTGAGTCCAACGCATGCGCCAACTGGGTCGATGCTGTCGTCGCGCGAGAACACGGCGATTTTCGTCCGGCTGCCGACTTCGCGCGCGGTGGCGCGAATCTCGACGATATTCTGCTGGATCTCCGGCACCTCGAGCTTGAACAGCGCCTTTACGAACAGTCCATCGGCACGGCTCAGGATGAGACGCGGACCCTTGGGCGTTTCTTCAACGCGCTTGAGGACAGCGCGGATCGGCTCGCCTTGGTGGAAATGCTCGCGGTGATTCTGCTCGCGATACGGGATGATGGCTTCCGCCTCGCGGAACTTGTTGAGCATGACGACCAGCTTGCCGCGCTCAATCTGTTGAATCTCGCCAGAGAGGAGGTCCCCAACGCGTGATGCGAACTCGTCGCGGATCTTGGTGCGCTCGCCTTCGCGGACGCGCTGGATGATGCGCTGCTTGGCGGCCTGAATGGCGGCGCGGCCGAAGACGGCGAAGTCGACCGGCTCTTCCATGACGTCGCCGGGTTCGAAGCCTTCGTCGAAAACACGCGCTTCCTCGATCGCGATTTCGCGCGCCGGGTCTTCGACCGTCTCGACGACCGTCTTGAGGAGCGTGATCTTGATTTCGCCCTTGCCGTCGTCGATGTCGACTTCAGCCTGGACGGTGGGTCCGTATTTTTTTGCCAGCGCGGCCATGAAGCCGTCCTGCAGCAACCCGTAGAGCTCCGTGCGATCGAGCTGCTTGCTGTTCGATAACTCGCGGAACGCTGCCAACATCTCTGCGGAACTGACCATCCAAGACCTCGCTGAGAAAGGCCGCGACAACGCGGCCCGTGATCTGATCCTTAACTCATTCGAAACGCCAGCCGCGCCTCTTTGATGTCGGAGAGCGGAATCGACTTTGCGTCTCCGCGCTCCGGTCGAAGCAGGACCGTTGTTGCCGTGTCGTCATCGTGGACTTCGAGGATTTGCGCCTCGAAGCGGCCACCATGCTCAGGTGCGAGCACGCTGGCCCACCGTCCGACGAACCGTCGCCATTCGACGGGCGTGCGGAGGGGTCGCTCACCGGGTGAGGAGACCTGAAGCACATACCGTTCGTTGACGAGCGCACCGCCGTCCAACCGTGCTTCAAGCGCCCGAGAGGCGCGCGCACAGTCATGGACGGTGACTTTTTCACCATCGCGTCGGTCGATGCGAACTTCGAGCACCGGCCTTGAGCGCGTGCCACCCTGCCGAAGCTCAACGAGGTCGAAGCCGACCGCATCAAGTTCCGAACTGACAACACGTTCCAACTCTTCGTTCATGTTGTCTCTAGGGCGTCTGCAGCAATAAAAAAATGTGTGGAACATCCCCCACATTTCGCGCCCACCTTTCGGTGGCGCCCTTACAACTTATGTGATGGTACTTGAGGGGTCAAGTTTGTCAGGCGCGGTCGCACAGCCTGGCGGCCGCGCGGCCGGACGGTCAAACGGCGACGATCACCCCAAGTTGGCGACCGAGGTCGCCCGCCCTGTGCGAGAAAAATATCTCATTGTCGCACTTTGTGCAGAGGTTGCTCACGCTGATGTGCCGCACACCGACTGCGCTCGCGTGGCTGCAGATAATCGCGCGTAAGTCGACAAGCGCAGCTGCGTCCACGCTCCTGCCGGTCAGCTGCGCATAGACATCCGGGCTCACCTCGTAGCACTTTCCGCAAATCGCTGGGCCACAGTGCAGGTACAGCTCGGCCGGCGGGAAATTGCTTGCGGTGAACATGGCGATCGCCCGATCGGTAATTCTCGCCACGGTGCCTCGCCAACCTGAGTGCAGGGCGGCCACGGCACCGCTCGGATGCGCAATGAACACCGGCACGCAGTCGGCCACGGTCACGGCGAGCGCCGTGCCCCGCGCCACGGACAGGTGTCCGTCTGCCTCAGGGCCACGAAGCCAGCCAACCCAACCTGGCTGATGATTGATCACCGTGCTGCCGTGCACCTGCATTGCCGTGGCGAGCCGGCCGGAGTGTCCGCCAAGATTGGCGCGCAGCGCCGACCAGCGGGCCATGACCTCGCCCACTGGCTCACCCGACTGCGTGCCAAAACTTCCCGCGGCTCTGCCTGTCGTGAATGCGGTGACGCCGAACTCGCGGAATGCCTCGATTTCTTCGCCACCTGCCCTGATGTCCAGCGTCACCGAGTGCGGCGATCCTCGACGCGGACGATGTCTGCGCCAAGTGCACGAAGCCGTTCGTCGATCCGCTCGTAACCGCGTTCAATCTGCCCCACATTGTCGATGATGCTTTCACCGTCGGCGCAGAGCGCCGCGAGAAGCATTGCCATACCGGCCCGGATGTCCGGCGACTCCACCTGCCCGCCGCGGAGCTGCGTGGGGCCAACCACGATGGCGCGATGCGGATCGCACAACACGATGCGAGCGCCCATGCCGACCAGTTTGTCCACGAAGAACAATCGAGATTCGAACATCTTTTCATGAATCAGCACGACACCATTGCACTGTGTTGCCGTGACAAGCGCGATGGACATGGTGTCCGCCGGGAATGCCGGCCACGGCTGATCTTCCAGCTTGGGCACCGCTCCGCCGAGATCGAGGCGGATGTTCATGTCCTGATCGGCGGGAACGATCAGATCGTCACCTTCGGCGCGACAGACGACGCCCAGTCGCTCAAAGCCCATGAGGGTTGAGCGGAGGTGCTGCACACCGGCGCGCTCGATGGTGAGTTCGGAGCGCGTCACGGCGGCGAGGCCGATGAACGACCCAACTTCGATGTGGTCGGGCCCGATTTCATGGGTGCAGCCGTGCAAAGGTGTGCCGCCATGAATGGTGATGGTATTGGTGCCGATGCCCTCGATTCGCGCGCCCATGGCAACGAGAAAGCGCGCCTGGTCCTGCACGTGCGGTTCGCACGCGGCGTTCCGGAGCACCGTGGTACCTTCCGCAGCCACAGCGGCAGCGAGCGCATTTTCAGTGGCCGTGACGCTCGGCTCATCGAGAAACACGTCTGCGCCACGCAGCTTGGTGGCGCTGAGCGAGAAGGCGTCGTCGAACTTGAATGACGCGCCGAGCTGCTGTAGCGCCAGGAAGTGCGTGTCGACGCGGCGGCGACCAATGACATCGCCACCGGGAGGGGGTAATACGATCTCGCCGCAGCGCGCGAGCAGTGGGCCCGCGAGCAGGATGGACGCGCGGATCTTCTTGCAGAGTTGAGGGTCGAGCTCGGCGACTCGAAGTTCCTTGGCGTGAATTGTGAGGGAGTTTCTCCCGGTCCACTGCGCGTTGGCGCCGACGGAGTTCACGAGTTCCACGAGGGTTTCGACGTCGCGGATGCGAGGCACGTTCTCGAGGTGCACCGGTTCCTCGCACAGCAGCGAGGAGGCGATGATCGGAAGTGCGGCGTTCTTGTTGCCCGAGGGGCGGATTCGTCCGTGCAGGCGATTGCCGCCCTGGACGACATACTGCATTGCTGGCATGTCGAGACGTGCTATGGTTCGATGAGGAGCAGGAAGGTAGTGCGTCCATGCAGTGTTCGTGCGCGAGGCGCGAACATCGACTGGCACACGGAAGTGACAGGCGGTACGATGACCATTGATGGCCTCGCCTTTGCACAGCGCAGGGGAGACGGCCGACCATCATCTTAGCCCAGGTTGCCGATGATTGTCTCGTTCGCGCGCGCAGGCGCGTGGCTGTTCATCCAGGCGACGCGCGCCGACACGCTGAACTTTCGGCAGGTCGGCATCGAGCGCGGTTGGTTCGAAAAGACGGCGGCCATCGCGGGTGGACTCACGTCCATTGCGATTCTGGTGCTGGCCGTTGCGCTCGTGCCGGCGGCGTGGAATTTCCGAAAGAGTTACGCGAAGGTGAGCGACCTGCTCGACAAGGTGTATGGCGACATCAATCCGCTCATGCGCCACGCGAGTGCCATTGCCGACAACGTGGATTACATCACCACGTCGGTCCGAACGGATGTACAGCAGGTGCACGCCACGATTGCCGCGGCCAACCAGCGGCTGCAGCAAGCCATGGCAATCACCGAGCAGCGGTTGAACGAGTTCAATGCCCTGCTGGATGTAGTACAGCAGGAGGCGGAGTCGATGTTCGTTGCGACGGCGTCCACGGTGCGCGGGGTGCGTACTGGAGCGGCGGCGCTTCACACTGCAGATGACGACGACCTGGCCCCATTGGGTGCGCAGGCGGCGTCGGAGGAGTTTGACGATGGGAACGACGATCCCGATGCGACCGAAGCGGGAACCCCGGGTCCGCGCGTCCGCCCGCGACGCCGAGGGTACGCGTGACGCTCAGTTCGACCTGCTTACCGCGGCTCTCATTGGCGCGGCCATCGGGGCGACAGCAACACTCCTGCTCCGCCGTGGACCATCCGGCGAGCGTCCGATGTCACCGCTGCTTCGCGGCGCCTCACGTGCAAGCCGGTATGCATTCCGCGCTGGCGCGTCCGGTGCTTCGTGGGCTCGCAAGCGCGGCGGCGAAATCGTGGAGAACATTCCGGTCGAGCGCATCGAACACGATGTCCGCGAGACCATCGGCTCCGCGCAGGAGCGCCTCGACGGCCTCGTTCGCAGCGAGCTCCGCGACCTGCGACGCGCCATTCGCCGGAAGCGCAAGCAGCTCGGAATCTGATC
>JBBQHJ010000136.1:0-11530 GCA_038323865.1 Gemmatimonadales bacterium | reverse complement strand
CGAAGCGCCGGGCCCGTTTTGCGTGCTGACCTTACTTACACGCCGGCTCGCCGTCGCCTGCCGTGCCGACAACCGGGTTCGTCGTGTTCACGCCGATGCCGCAGGAGAAGCTGGCGATCTGCGCATGCGTCACGGTCGCTGACCAGTAGCCCGAGCCAGGAACGATCGTCGGGTTACCGACACCGGTGGACGGACGGAACTTGAGCTGTGTCGTGTCATACGTGACGTACTTGGTGGAGTCAGCAAAGAACGACTCTTCAGCCGTGACGAGATTGCGAAGGTCGGATTTCATCGCGGCGGTGTACGCCTTCGTCTTGGTGTTGGCGAACTTCGGAATCGCGATCGCGGCCAGAATGCCGATGATCACGACGACGATCAGAAGTTCGATGAGGGTGAAACCGCGGCGGTTACGATTCTTCATTTTTCGTCCCAGTAAGAGAAGTGCTGTGTGTGTTTTGAATCACAAGGTGACGGCCCCGCGTTCAGCCTCTTCTCAGGCAGTCTCGGTGCCAAAGTAGAGCTTCCTTGTCTATTTCTTACAAGTTGTTTGTTGGCAGCTAGTTACGGCATTGCTTCTTTGCGCATGCGTTCAGAAAATGCTGTTTACGATCTCGCATCATGCATGAACTGCCGCCGACTGCCATAACCAATTTCATACTTCCGTACCTATTCAATTCGATAGGATAGGGCGGCATCTGCCAACGGCAGCGACACTTCGACGCTCGTTCCGCGGCCCTGCGTGCTCTCAATCGAGAGACGGCCACCATGCGCGGCCGCGGTTCGCCAGGCGATTGCCAGACCGAGACCTGCCTGTTCCGGCTTGGTTGTGTAGAACGGCTCGAACACGCGGTCCAGCGCACCGTCGGGAATTCCTGCGCCCGTGTCAGTAATGGAGACCGTCGCTTCGGCATCGACTCCCACCTCGAGCACGATGCGACCACCAGCTTCAGTCGCCTGAACGGCATTCGTGAGCAGGTTGAGGAACAACTGTTCGAGTGCGTCGTGATCTCCGTGCACCCAGATCGGTGCTGTGCCCGGCGGCGGCGCTTCGACGCGAATGCTGTATGAATTGGCGTCTTGCGTTGCCGTCTTCAGCGCGGACCGCAACGGCATCCAGAGATCGATCCGCTGCGACGCCAGACGCCCACTTCGCGCAAGGCGAAGCGTGTCCTGCAGTGTATTGCTCAACCGGTGCAGTTCGCGCTGCGCGCGCTCGAGTGGTGGCCGAAGGGGTGAATCGAGATGAATGTGCTTTT
Source organism: Gemmatimonadales bacterium (assembly GCA_038323865.1). GTDB lineage: Bacteria > Gemmatimonadota > Gemmatimonadetes > Gemmatimonadales > Gemmatimonadaceae > AG11. Next base: position 10,274 of record JBBQHJ010000136.1, on the reverse strand, counting down.
CAATTGCCGCGATCGATGAGCGCGCCGTCGCGACCGACGGTGCGAGTTCTTTTGCGAGCTCAGTCGCGAAATCCCCCATCGCGGCGAACGCCTGACGCTGCGAAAGCTCACGCGTGCTATGCTCGGCGCGGTCGACAAGTGCTTGTACTGCGTCGGCAAGCACGGCGACTTCGCTGCCAACGTCTTCGCGCCGCGAGGAGCTGGAGCGACCCGCGAGTGCGCGCGTTGCGGTATGTGCCGCCGAGCGGAGCGTGCGTGCTTCACGAGTGGCCCACCACGCGCTTGCAGTGACTGAACCTGCGACTGGCAGGAGCAGCAGCAGTGGTGTGGTGCTGTTCGTGAAGGGGAGTGCGATTGCCGCGCCGGCGAGTCCTCCAGTCAGTGCGGCGAGCACGGCACGAGCGGGAAGGCGCCGGTGCCATGCGATCACCCGGTTTTCGTCCCGAGCGCGATCATGCCTTTTGCCGGTGTGTTCCGAAACGATCCGCGACGGACGATCTCTTCGAATGACGAGAAGAGCTCGGGATCGAATGCGCGTCCGACGCCGCCACGCATGATTTCCATGGCGCAAGGTGAATGGGGGCGAGCATGTTGATCGGCGGCGGGGTAGTCGCCGTCCTGCCAATAGGTTCGCGAGATGCGACGAAAGAGCTGGCCGACTTCACCGGCATTCCGGACGCCACCGGACTCCATCACGTCTTCGTAGAGTGCGCGTGCCTCTACTCGCTGGGCTCGTCGTTCCAGTGCCTGGCCACGCTCGAGGACATCGGCGAGCGCAGAGCCGTCTCCCTGCCCTGGAATCGCTCGAACTGATGTCTGCGTGAGCCTGACCTGCATGACCTGCGTCCTGGAGATCTGTACAAAACGAAGCGAGGTGTCCGTCGTTGCCGACGAACACCTCGTTGCCGTGGCTGGCGTAATATTCGACGCCGGAACTCAATCATTGGTCACATCGCTCGTCGCTGCCGGCCCGGCCGCAGGAAATCATGTAAGCGGAGAAGTGCTTGATGGAGGCGCTAAATGACCAGTTCAGGAGGTTCGTCGTACCGCCAATCAGCTCAGAGACCAGCGAGAGCACGCCGCCAAGGAGGCTTGCGTTGGGACCTTGGGGGGCCTGAGCGGTTGGCGACTCAGGTGCCTTCGCGGCAGCTGGCGCAGTGAGCACTCTTTGGTCACGAAGTCCGGTTTGGCAAAATGCGAACGAGCGGCCGACGCTCTCACCCGTCGACCGCTCGCTCTAGTTGGCTGACGCTCTCACACGGCAGCCGATCCTTCAAAAATCAGTTTTTTGGCTTTTTCAGAGTGGTATCCTTCACACTCTTTCCAGTTTCGGTCAATGCACCGTGGATTTTACTCTTGTCCCGGTTCGTTTCGGCCTTGAGGTCGCGTCCTGCCTTCTTTGACGCGCGACTGATGTTCCGCGCAACCTTGTTCAGCCCGCCCGGCTGCTCGGCTTGGGAGCCTCTGATACCGGTCGTTTTCTTGAGAACAGTCTTGGCCTCGTTACCAGCGTCCGTCAAGGCGTCGTGCGTCTTGCTGGCATCCCGATGCACCTCGGCCTTGGTGTCTCGACCAGCCTTTTTTGCCGTATTACTGATGTTGTGCGCGACCTTGTTGAGACCGCCGGGTTTGTGGCTCGACGTGTCCTGTGCCTGCGCCGGAACATACGCAAAGAGTGCAAGCGCCGTAACGGCGGCGAATTTTAGAGTGCCCTTCATTGCGAATTCTCCCGCTTGAGGTTTCACGCCGTGAGAATGCAAAACATGGACTCGATGAACGGCCGGGTTCGGCGCACTGTGAATGCAGCTCCAGTGGTTTGAAATGCAGATTCCTCGACTTCGCTCGGAATCACACACAGCGTCAGGAAATTGCCGGCTCTTCCTTCAGATGGCGGCCGAGATCACGCAGATACTGATCGATCGTCGCGGTGTGGCCCATGATGAAGCGAGACACGAAACGAAAGACCGGATTGTAGACCTCGCCGTCCTCGGTAATGCGAAGGGTGGTGCGTCCGCTGTCGGCCGGCGTGAGCTCGTATGTCCAACTTCCGCCGAAAGGCAGGTTTGGATCGGAGATGCGTGTGACCACTCGCTGCGACGGAACGCGTTCCACGATCACAAACGGCACCTCGTCCTTGGTGGACCGCCAGGTCGATGCCGTACCCACTTGTGTGATCAGATCATACAGGTGCGGCGCCGTGGCGTGATATGTCGCCTGACGCACCGCGCGATGCTTCACGGGTTGCACGTAGCCAACAATCACGACCACGAGCACCAGCAGGACGAGAACACCGACAGCGATTGCGATCCACTTCATGCGGTCACCTCTTCGCGACACTTGAGAGCAAGCAGGTTTAAGCCACGCGCAATGATTCGGAGCTCGGCGCTCGAAGCCTTGCGGAGTGCATCGAGTAGACGCGGTGTTTCCAACACCGACGTGTCGCTGATGGCCAATGCGCCTCGGTCGGAAAGCACGACACTCGTTCGCCTGCGCGCGCCAGCAGACGGCGTCTCGATGTAGCCTAGTGCGTGGAGGCGCTTCAATGCTTCGGAGAGCGTCGAGCGCGCGATGCCCAAGTGGGTGGCGAGACGCGCCGGCGTGAGCGGGAGGTGGCGATCGAGATGTGCAAGGATAGATGCGTCTCGCGACGACAGGCGATGCGGTGTGGAGCGCTTGCGCTGGTGCCGGGTGTGGCAGGCGAGATAGATCTGCGGAAAAGCGACCTGCACCTGCTGCACCGTTTGTCGCAATGCCCGCGCAGAGCGGGAGTTGGCGGTTGTCGTCATGACAGGCAAGCTAGGACAGGCTGGCGGAGTTCGTCAAAGCGAACTAACTGAAGGGCGAGGTGCGAGGAGCGAGGAACTACAAACAGCGACGCGGCGTACCTACACACATAACCCTCCGATCCGGCCCAAGAAATGAACTCTTCGTATCTGCCCGTGCAGAGCGCGCTCGCAGCGCAGCTCGGCGACGCACGGCGACAGCTTCACCACGCGGCGCAATTCGCGACGGCGCTCGGCATTTCATTCCTGCCGCATGCCGCCGATGACAGCCATACGAATCTCGAGTGGAGCCCAGCGCATCGCGCGCTGATGTCGCAGGCGGCACAAACATCCGGTGGTGCAATTCGTGTTGGTGTGTGCATTCCGGATCTGAAATTGCTCGTCATGCGTGACGATGCAGTTGCTGCCACGTTCAACCTCCGCGGGCAAACGATCGACAGCGGTGCGAACTGGCTTCGGCAGCAACTTGATGCGTCGGGGCTCGAAGGTTCGCAGTATTCACTCGTGCGTCACTACGAAATTCCAGCGCACGCCGTCAGCAGTGGCGCAGAATTCTCGGCAAATCCCCAGCACCTCGAGGAGTTGGCACACTGGTTCGGCAATGCCGCTCTGCAGCTGGACTCAGTGCGCGCCGAGAACAACGGCGAACATGTGCGCTGCTGGCCACATCATTTTGATATCGCCACGTTGATCACCGTGCGCGACGGCGCGTCAGTTGGCGTTGGGCTCGAGCCAGGCGACGGATACTACGATGAGCCGTATTTCTACGTGAACGCACATCCGCAGCCGAAGCGCGAATCGCTCACCACGTCGCTCGACGGCGGCGGAAATTGGCACACGCACGAGTGGATCGGTGCGGTGTTGCCGGCATCGAGCGTTTCGGCTGATGCCTCAGCGCAGGAAGATCAGATGCGTGCGTTTCTCAGCAGCGCGATCAGGGCGTGCCGGTCGCTGATTGCGTGAACAACTAAAGCAGATCCCTCGCTACGCTCAGGATGACACCGGCGCTGCGTCCTCGCCGAGTTCTTCCAGCACGAGGTGATGGGCCTTGCGACCACCGCGTTCCATGGTGTGCGGCGCACTTTCGTGATCGAGTAGCAAGTGTGCGTGATCGATAGAACGCGCCATGAGGGCGCGCGCGCCGTCGCGAAGCTCCTTGCTGTGCTTCACGATGTCCACGTTCTTCTCCATGTCCTCGGCAGTCCAACCGCGTGAGTGTGCGATGTACGGGAACTGCGGAAACTGGCAGCCAATCTCGCCGAAGAAGCCCATGAGATGCCCGGCGACGTCTTGCACATTGTCCTGGCCACCAGTGATGATGAATGACGCGACCTTGTTTCGAATCAGCACGCGATTGGCAATCGTGACCTGATTCTGCACGCAGTTCATGCGCTCCTGCATTTTATAGTAGAGCGAGCTCGCGGCGCCCCAGCGAATCGGCGTGGCCAGCATGATGACGTCTGCCCAGTGCACAATGGCTTCGTACACCGCCTCCATCTGGTCGTTCGGGTCCATCTGCGTGATCGAACACGGCCACGTGCAGGCGTGTGCGCTCTTGGAGTAGTAGCCCTCACACGCCCGGAACTTCAACTGCGCCAGTGCAATTGTTTTTGCTTCGGCACCGAGCTTCGTGGCGTGTTCGATCGCGATGTCGAGCAACGCGTCTGACGTGGAGTAGCGCGGATTGTTGATGTCCATGTTGGTCGTGGAAATGCCAACAACGCGAACCGGGCCATCCTTTCGTTCGATCTTGCGCGTGAGCGGATGCGGCTCGTGTCCACCATGCGTGCGCCGGGTGACTGGCCGCTCGGACGCGAAGAGATGCCCGTCTTCGACCTTGAGGTCGTAACACGGAACTGCGTCAGCTTCGAAGCCCGGCTCGCCGAGGCCGGTGCGGCAGTGGTACTTCCAGTTGTGCCACGGGCAGATGATGTACTCGCCGTCGACGCGACCTTCAGCGAGTGGCCCGCCAGCATGATTGCAAACACCAGACAGAATGCCGAACTCGCCATTCACATACGTGACCACGAGTCGCGTGGTCCCGATACGCGCAGGATTGAGCTGTTGCTTCGTAAACTGCTCGACGACTCCGAGATCGATCCACATTTTTTGAGGGGCGAGGTGCGAGGTACGAGGTACGAGGTACGAGGGGCGAGGCTCTCTGCTCTAGTCCGCGGCGCCAGTTTGAGTTCTACGTCGCTGGTGTGCTGGTCGGACTCGTCGTTCGACCAGTGCAAGGACGCCATCGACAGCCAGCGCCAGCAAGGCAGCGGGGATCGCGCCCGTCAACACGAGTTTCGAATCGGCCAACGCGAGCCCTTCAACGATTGGTTCACCGAGACCACCAGCTCCGATAAACGCAGCCAGTGTTGCCGCGCCAACCGTGATGACTGCTGCGGTTCGTACACCGGACATGATCACCGGTGCAGCGAGCGGGAGTCGCACCCAGCGAAGTTGCTGCGCTGGTGTTGCGCCAAGGGCCGCGGCGGATTGCACGGCATCATGATCGGCGTTGTGCACACCCGCGTATGTCGATCGCGCGATGGGATAGATGGCGTAGAGAAAGAGCGCCACGAGTGCGGGGAGCGTTCCCACTCCGAAAAGCGGGATCATGAATGCGAGTAGCGCGATACTGGGTATCGTCTCGATTGCGGCAAAAACACCAAGCGTGGCTTCGCTCAGGCGCGGAGTGCGTTCGAGAGCGAGACCGAGCGGTATGCCGATAAAAGCGGCGGCGATCAGGGCGAGGGCGACGAGGGTGAGGTGCTCGCGGGTGAGCCGTGCGATGCGGGCGACGTTTATCCGCGTCCCGCTCTCCCCGGAGCGCGGTGCGCCGACTGCAACCGTGCCGAGCGTGAATGCGAGCGCATCCTTCGCAACGTTCGCGATGCTTTCCTGATCGACTTCGATGCGGCGATTCCACTCGCGCATGTGTGCAACATCCAAACGACCGCTCAACAGCGTTAATGCAGCAACGACGTCTGGTCGCTCCTTCGCGATACGCGGGCTCACCAACGCGGCGGCATCGTACGGCGGAAAGAAGTGTTGATCGTCCTCGAGCGTGACGAGGTTGTATTTCGCCAGCAGTCCGTCGGTGGAATATCCGTCGATGACATCGACACCACCTTGAGCGAGCGCCTGATATTTCAACGCAGGTGCGAGCGGTTTTACGTCACGGAAGCGAAGACCGTATGCCTTTGACAAACCTGCAAGCCCGTCAGGACGTCCGATAAAGTCAGAGGTAAGCCCGGCAGAGAGCCTTGCACTCTCGCGCGCGAGGTCGCTGAGTGTGCGCAAGTGAAAGCGCGAAGCGACTTCGGGCCGAACGGCGATGGCATAGGTGTTCTCGAAGCCGAGCGGCGGAAGCCATCGTGCGCCGAATTGCTGTTCGAAGCGCGTGCTCACATGCGCGAAGGCAGCAGCCGGATTCTTGATGACGCTGTCCTTGAGAATCGCGATGAGGCCCGTGCCGATGTACTCCGGATAGACATCGATGGCGTTGCTTCGCAGGGCGGAAAATGCGACTTCTGTGGCGCCGAGCCCAGGCTTACGGATCACGTTGATATCGCGCGATTCCAGGAGTTGCGCGAACATTTCGGCGAGGAGGAAGGATTCGCCGAAAGGTTTTGAGGCGACGACGACCGGTGGCAGTTGCTGCGCTACGAGCGGCACAAGGAGACCCCTCGCTACGCTCAGGGCGACTAACAACGAAAGTTTCGCTCGGAATGACCTCATCGGACGAGTTCCTGCGCGGCGGACACGGCGCGCGCCAAGAGGTTGCGAACGTAGTCGGTGGCCGGTGAGGAGCGGAGCTCGTGTATTGTACCGCGCTGTTCGATGCGGCCGTTACGCATCACCACGATTTCGTCGGCCATGCGTGCCGCTTCTGCCAGATCGTGCGTAACAAAGAGCGATGTCACGCCCAGTTCACGGCGCACTGTAAGAAATGCCTCCTGCACTTCTGCGCGCGTGATGGCATCGAGTGCTCCGAACGGTTCATCGAGAAGAATTGCTTCGGGTTTGGCGGCGAGTGCGCGCGCGAGCGCGACGCGTTGCTGTTGTCCACCAGATAATTCGTGCGGAAAGCGTGCACCGAACTTTGCGGGCTCGAGGCCCGTGAGTATTAGCGCGTCATTGATTGCGCTTGCACGCTTTGACGCAGTGACGCCGGATGCACGTAGCACGAGCCCGACGTTGTCAGCAACTGTCCAGTGTGGAAGCAAGCCTCCACGTTGCTGGACGTAGCCGAGCCGGCGACGGAGAAGCGTCGGATCGAGGGCGGTCACATCGACGCCATCAACCATGACCGCGCCGTGTTGCACGTCGATCATTCGGTTGAAGGCGCGTAGCAAGGTCGTCTTGCCGGAGCCACTTTGGCCAACGAGCGCGACGGATGTTCCTGCGCTCACCTCGAGCGTGACGTCGTCGAGGGCGGTGATGTCGCCGAAACGATGGTGCAGATCTCGCGCAGCAAGCGGAATTGGCACGCGGGTACAATGCAGTGCGCGAACGGAATTTGCGAACGTCGGATGCTCGGCGAGCGCTTCTACGTGATACGTCCGACAAATCCTTCCGTGCAAAGCCTGCGTATCTACTGCGATGCCGTTGTGTAGCTGGCCGTGCTCGTGCTATCCGAACCACGCCATGGGTCATGGTGAATGATTGGATGGCGGAAAAGACGCTGGAGCTCGCCAAAGAGCTCGAGTTCGGTGGGTGGGAGTACCCGAAGCATCTGTCTGGGCGCGCGTTTGGCCTGTTTGTGCACGGCGACGATGTGGGAACAGATGTTCTACGCCGGTCGCTTACGGATTGGCTGCTGAATAGGGATCTGGTGCAGGCGGGTAACGTCGCAACTGTCGACCGTTACATCGGTTACTACGAGCGGTATGCAACGACTCATCAGGCGCTCGACGAGGATGGGCCGTTCGGAAGGAGGTTGCGAATGTTGCCGAGTTGCTTGTGAACATGGTGCTTTTGATGAAAAGGGCTGGCCAGCGGCGGCCGGATGCAGAACTTTCTTGGCCCCGCGAGAAATAGGTCGACCGGGATGCGGAACTTTCGATTTGGTGACACGGTTAGGACATGATGGCTACTGCCGCACTTTCTCATGATCAGCGCGCAACGCTTGCGACCCGGTATCAGGCCGTGCGGTCGTACACGGAGCGCTTGTGTAAGGCGCTCGAGGTTGAGGACTACGTCGTCAGCTCCATGGCCGATGTGAGTCCGACGAAGTGGCATCTCGCGCATACGAGCTGGTTCTTCGAGACGTTCGTGCTTGCGCCGAATGATCCGACGTACGAGCCGCTCGATCCACGCTACGCGTTCCTGTTCAATTCGTATTACGTGCAGGCTGGTGAGCGGCATTGTCGTGCGCAGCGCGGGCTCATTACGCGACCGACCGTTGCGGAAGTGTATGAATACCGGCGCTATGTCGACGAGCACATGTTGCGGCTGCTCGATCGCTTCGAGGGCGACGAGTCTGTTGTGATCCTGGGGTTGCATCACGAACAGCAGCATGAAGAACTATTGCTGACGGACATCAAGCATGTGTTGTGGACGAATCCCATGCGTCCTGCGCTGTGGCATTCGACGAGTGAACTCGGCGTGCCCGAGGCGTTTCGCGCAACACCACGCGCACCGACCGGTGAGTTTGTGTATGTCACACCGGGCATTCACATGATTGGCTTTACGGATGGCGAATTTTCGTTCGACAACGAATCGCCGGCGCATCGTGTCTTTGCGGAGCCGTTTGCCATTGCCCGTGACTTGGTAACCAATCGCGACTATTTAAAGTTCGTCGAGGATCGCGCGTACCATCGGCCCGACTTATGGCTCGCAGCTGGATGGGCCGTGGTGCAGCACGAAAAACGTGAAGCGCCCCTGTATTGGCAGAAGACGCCAGATGGCTGGATGGAGTTCACACACTTTGGATTGCAGCCGATCGATCTCGATGCGGCTGTGTGTCACGTGAGTTATTTCGAAGCCGATGCGTTTGCGCGGTGGGCTGGGCGTCGCTTGCCGACCGAGCCCGAATGGGAAATTGCGGCGCGTGCACACCCCGATCTTCCAGATCTCTTTGATTCACGGTGGCAGTGGACGCAGAGCGCCTATGTCGCGTACCCGGGGTATGCGCCGGCGCGCGGTGCGATTGGTGAGTACAACGGCAAGTGGATGTCGGATCAGTGGGTGTTACGCGGCTCGTCGTGTGCAACGCCGCCGGGTCATTCCCGCGTGACGTACAGAAACTTCTTTCCTTCCGATACGCGGTGGCAGTTCACCGGTATTCGTCTGGCGGCGAACGTATGACAATGCACATGAGCCAAGCAGCCCTTCAGCCCGATGCCGGCGCGTCGATTCGCGCGGAAGTTCACGCGGGACTTCGCAGCTCCCCAAAGACGCTGGCGCCAAAGTTTTTCTACGACGACCTCGGCGCGCAATTATTCGAGGAGATCTGCGAGCAACCCGAGTACTACCTTACGCGCGCCGAGTTGGCAATTCTTCGGGAACATGCGGGCGCTATCGCGGATCGGATCGGGCCGAATGCCGCGCTGGTTGAGTACGGCAGTGGGGCTGGTGTAAAGGTGCGCTTGCTGCTCGATGCAATGCATTCGCCGGTGGCGTACACGCCAATCGACATTTCGCATGCGCAGCTCGCGCATGTGGCGTCCACGTTGGGCCGCGACTATCCGGGTGTTGCCGTGCGTCCGCTCTGCGCGGACTACATGGAGCGCCTCGAGCTACCGGTGCTTCCGGCAAGCACGAAACGGCGCGTTGCATTTTTCCCGGGCTCGACGATCGGTAACCTGCATCCGGCGCAGGCGATTGGATTTCTTCAGCGCGTGCGACATGCAATTGCGCCGAGCGGTGCTTTGGTGCTCGGCGTCGATCGTCGGAAGGAGAAAGGGGTGCTGGATGCCGCGTACAATGATGCCGCCGGCGTGACCGAGCGATTCAATCTCAATATGCTGGAGCGGCTGAATCGCGATCTCGATGCGAACTTTGACCTGAGTCGGTTCCGGCACGTTGCATTTTTTAACGAAGAAGCGAGCCGGATCGAGATGCATCTTGAATCGACGGAGGATCAGAGCGTGTGCATCGGCAACGAGGCCGTGATGTTCTCCGCCGGCGAGACGATCTGGACAGAGTCGTCGTACAAATACGACGAAGCGGCGCTGGCCAATGTTGCGGGAGCTGCAGGCTTCGAGGTGAAGCAACTCTGGACGGATGGTGACGAGCGCTTCTGGGTGGCGTACCTGGAGCCGTCCGCTGACCGCTGACCGCTGGGAACGTCAGTCAACCAATTGCTGGATGGCGATGTCTCAGCGGCATGCGTCATCGTCTTTTCCAACTCATATTGTTGGTGCTTGCAGCGCCGCTGGTCGCGCAACGGCCCACACTCGTGGTGCGCGACGGGCTCACAATCACGCGCGGCGTTGATCCATCAATAGCGATTCGCGGTTTGGCGCGGAATGACAGCGCAACACTGATCGC
>JBBQHJ010000135.1:0-11620 GCA_038323865.1 Gemmatimonadales bacterium | reverse complement strand
GCGACTGTTCGAGCAGGGTGGCGTCTCGGTGAACAAGAGAAAGCTGTCAGCGACGGAGCGCCATTTGCCCGCAGCCGACTTGCTGCTCAGCGGTAGGCATGTGGTCGTCGGCAAGGGAAAGCGCGACTTTGCACTCCTGCGCGTAGCGCCCTGATCTACAACGGCGCGAGCGCAGCGAGGGTGATCTCCACGTCCGAGTCCGACGTGTAGAGGTAGGGCGCGAGCCTGATGGTCTCTTCACGAACGGAGTGCACTACCTTCGCCGCGTCCAACCGCGCACTCGCCTCGGCCGCGTTCTGTGGTCTAATCGCCGCGGTGCCGGCGTGATTGGCTGGATCTGTCATACAGGTGAGCCCCCGCTCGCGCGCACCAACGAGTAGCGCGTGCGCACATTTCGTGGCGTGCGCCGAAACGTTCGCTGCGCCCAGTGCGTGAATGAGTTCGAGACTCGCTGCCATTCCGGCGAAATCCTGATACGGCATGGTCACCTGCTCGAAGCGCCGCGCATCGTCGCGCCAGGTGAGGTCATAGGCGATGAGTCGCGAAAAATCATCGGAGCCGCGCACCGCCATCCAACTCACGGGCTGCGGTGTGAGCATTTCGATGATTTCGCGCCGCACATACGTGAAGCCCGAACCCCACGGCGACAACAACCACTTCTGCGCGCCGCAGGCAAAGAGGTCTACCGGTGTCCGCTTCACATCGAGCGTAAGCGGACCGAGTCCTTGAATGCCATCGACAACGAAGATGATGTTGCGCGCCCGGCACGCTTCGCCCAGCCGATCAAGGTTGGCCACGCATCCATTTGAAAATCCAACCCACGACACGGACAACACGCGCACGCCCGGCGATTGCACGGCACCGAGCAGCGCCTCTTCGTCGAGCAATCCATTTCGCAGCGGTACTACGCGAAGCTCGAACCCACGCGCCGCTGCCGCGCCGAGCCACGGGTACATGTTCGCTGGGAACTCTGCGTCGGGGACGACGACGACATCGCCGCGACCGAGGGGAAGGCCCCACGCCGCGAGATTGATTCCGGTGCCAGTGTTTGTCGCCAATGCGATCTCACTGGCATCGGCATTGATCAGTGACGCCACCAACTCGCGACAGCGCGTGAGCGTTCCGAATTGATCGTCGAATCCCACACGATGTGGCATCGCACGTCGACGCACGAAATCCGTCTGCGCTGCAACCGACCGCACCGGCGACGGGCCTGTGCTCGCCGCATTCATATACACGTCGCCGGTAGCGTCGAGGAGAGGAAACTCTTCACGCCGGAGTCGTGCGACATCGATGGCCATGATCAGGTGCGCGCTGATGGGGGTGCTTCGACGACGCTGGATCGCGCCGAGTGCCGCGGATCGAGCGCGTCACGCAAGGCATCGCCGAGCAGATTGAAGCCCAGCACCGCCGCGCCGATGGCCAGCCCAGGTGCAAGCGACGTCCACGGCGCGCTACGCAGCTGATTCAGGTCTCGGCCATCTGCGATCATTGCTCCCCAGCTCGGGGTAGGCGGTTGCACTCCGAGCCCGAGGAACGACAGCGACGACTCGGCCATGATTGCCGCCGCGACGCCAAGCGTCGCGGCAATGAGCACGGGCGCGAGCACACTGGGTAGGACATGTCGCAACATCACGCGAGTGTCATTGGAGCCGAGCGCTTTCGATGCCTGGACGAACTCGAGCTGCCTGACGACGAGCACTTGTCCACGAACCAAGCGGGCCATTCCGGCCCAACCGACGATGCCGATCGTGACGAACACCACCGGCAGCGATGGCTGCAGTGCGGCGGCCATCGCGATCAACAGCAGCAATGTCGGGAATGCGAGCGTGACGTCCGCGAGACGCATGACGATTTCATCGACCCAGCCGCCGTAGTAGCCGGCGACGAGCCCCATCGTGAGTCCGAGCGTGAGCGCGATGCTCTGCGATACGATTCCCGCGGACAGTGACACGCGAGCCCCATACACGAGCCGAGCCCAGACGTCTCGCCCCTGAATGTCGGTGCCGAGCCAGTGCGTGAGTGACGGGCTTTGGAGCTGATTGACGAGATCGATGCGCAGCGGATCGTGATGTGAAACGAGCGGCGCGGCGACGGCGAGCAGCACCATCAGCACGACGACGCCCGCGCCGAACCAGGCGCGCCGATCACCAGTGAGCGCGCGCTTTGCGCGTTCGTTCATGACGGATCTCCCAGCTCAGGTGGCGTACCTGGACGTTGATGCTTCCAGCGACGATGGTGCCAGAAGTATTGCTCTGGAAACCGCCGAACCCAACGCTCGAGCGTGCTGGTGTAGGCCGCAACGATGGCGTCCACGTCCGCCTCCCGCTCCCCCGTGCGTTGCACGCTCACTTCCTCCAGGTGCATCGCGAACTTACCGCTCTCCTTGCGAACGGCGGTCGCAAAGATCAGCGTGGCGTTCATGCGGAGCGTAAAGACCGCGGGACCACGCGGCGTCTTGGCGTACCTCCCAAAAAAAGGCACCCAGGTCGAAGCGAGACCGACCGCGCCCTGATCGACAAGAAACGCCACGGCGTGTCCTTCCTTGATTGCACGCGGTACTCGCCGCACGGCATCGGCGTCATGGATCACCGTCATGCCGATGCGGCTGCGCGTTTCCGTGAGGTAGCGATCGAACAACGGATTCTGCATGCGACGCGCAACGGCTTCGAGCACGATGCCCCGCGCGGCCACATACGAGCCGCCAAGTTCCCAGTTGCCGAGGTGGCCACTCACGAACATGATGCCGCGGCCGGACGCGATCGCTCGCTCCATCACGTCCCACCCAGTGACCTCGTCCACGAGCGCGAGCACTTCCTCACGCGAGTACGAGGGAAGAATCGCGGTCTCGATGCTTGTGCGACCGAGATGCTTGTATGACTCTCGCGCGATACGCAGTACTTCTGACTCCGCGAGGCCTGGAAACGCCGCGCGAACTTGCCGTTCGACAACGGCTCGACGCACACCGAGGGGCGCATATCCCAGTCCGCCGATCCACTCGCCGATGGCGCCGGCGCGCCGAAAGTTGAGTCGGCGCAGTACACCAACCGCCCCACGCAGTCCCAGGTACTCGGCGTAGTGGGCAGCGGTGGAGCCTTTCACGCGTCGACTCGCTCGGCCTGCGGTGTGTTCGCTCCCGCAGCAGCAGCGAAGCCGTCGATCATGGCCTTCTCGGTGAAGTCGCGCATGGCGCGCGTGTGGCCTGCCTTGCCCATTCCCGTGCGCGCTTCCGTCTCGGAAACGAATCGCGCTACGGCAGCGGCTGTGTCGCTCGGATCTGCTGGTGGAAGCAACACTCCCGCAATGCCATCTGGAACGAAGTGCGCGATGGTCGGCGTCCGCTCGGCGATGATGGGCACGCGTGCCGACATGAAATCGAGGCATGCAAACGCTGCCTCGTCGCCCTCGGCGGCAACCCACCCGAGGTCGGCTGCGGCGCAGATGTCGGAGGCGTCGGCGCGTTCTCCGAAGAAGCGCACGAGACGCGTGACGCCAAGGGCCGCCGCGTGCATTTTTGTGTCGTCGGCATCGGCATCTCGACCAACCAGTGCGAGCCGAAGGTTCGGGTGACGATCGGCAAGCAGTGCGAGCGTGCGCATAGGCGTTGTGAGCCGACTGCCGGCGCGCTGATCGATGACACACACCATGAGCTGCGTATCATCCTTGATCGCGAAACGTTCCCGGCTGGTTGCGCGTGCGTCCGCGAGTCGCGTTGCATCCACGCCAACGGGCGCGACGAAGCTTTCCGCGTTGGGGGCGAGTCGCGCGCGATCTGCTTCGGAAGTGAACAGCAGCCGGGACGTAGAAAGCCGGCCGACCAGGCGGCCCGTCCGCGTGGTGGTGACGCTGCCGCCAGTTGGAATGCGACGGATGACGCTGCCACGCTGCCCCAATCGAAGCGCGGCACTGACGACGACGTGTTCACGCTCGGTGTGGAGGAACACCGATTCCGGTCCGCGTTCGCTGAAGATCTTGCGGAGGCGGACGGTATCGCGGCCGTACCCCTCGCCGATGGGAAGCGCAACGATGTCGAGACCCGTGGCGTCGAAACCGGTGTGCGCGGTTCCACCACCGCAGCACACGATGGTGATTTCATTACCGCGATCGGCCAGTCCGCGCGCTGCCGCTGCAAATGCGCGTGATGACGCTGACCAATGCCCTGACGAATGGTAGAAGAGCAGCTTCATGTTACGGCGTGCCGGCCGTCATCTCCGTCAGCATTGCGTCACTGTTCCGGCTGAGCTGCACTTCATGCAGGCGATGGTAGGTGCCCTTTTTCGCCAGCAATTCGGAATGCGTGCCCCGTTCGATGATCTTTCCGCGGTCGAGCACAAGGATCTGGTCTGCATGAACGACGGTGGAGAGCCGATGGGCAATGACGAACACCGTCCTGCCCGCAAGAAGTCGGTCGATAGCTTCCTGCACGAGTCGTTCCGATTCGGTGTCGAGCGCGGACGTGGCTTCGTCGAGAATGAGAATTGGCGGATCGGTGAGCAACGCGCGCGCTATGGCGAGACGCTGGCGCTGGCCGCCGGACAGACGCGTGCCTCGCTCGCCAAGCACCGTATTGTAGCCTTCCGGCAATTCGGTGATGAACGCGTGTGCATTCGCCGCTCGCGCCGCCGCTTCGATCTGGGCATCGCTGAATTTCTCCGCAGCACCGTACGCAATGTTGCTGCGCACGCTGTCGTTGAAGAGCACCGTGTCCTGGCTGACGATGCCTGTGAGTCCACGCAGGGACGCGAGCGCGATGTCACTGGTGTCGACACCATCGAGCAAGATGCGGCCACTCGTAGGTTCGTAGAAACGAGGAATGAGGTCGACGAGCGTGCTCTTCCCCGCTCCACTCGCTCCCACCAGGGCAACAACTTGACCGCGTTGTGCAGTGAAACTCACATCGCGCAGGACGTCATCTCCACCCGCGTAGGCAAAGCTCACGCGATCGAACACGAGCGAATTGCGGAGCTCGGAGACCTGCGTGGTGCCCTTGTCGAGCTCCCCTTCCGTTGGGAGGTCGAGCACCTCGAACAAACGCTCGGCGGATGCGAACGATTGCTGCGCCGTGGTTGGTGCCTGTGAGAGTTGCTTGAGCGGCGGCAGCAGGCGCATCACCATGATCATGAAGGTGATGAGCGTGGCGCTGTCCATCGTACCTCTGCCGAGCAGCACTTCGCGCGCGCCGACCCAGAGGATCATCATTGCGACGGACGTGCCGATGAGCTCAGTCATTGGCTGCGAGAGCGCCGAGACGCGATTGATCTTCACCATGCCGGCGGAATAGCGGCCGCTGGCGGCGCTGAAGCGCGCATCTTCGTACGGCTCACCACGAAACGACTTTACGAGGCGAACGCCGCTCACGACTTCCTGCAGCACACTCGTGATCTCACCGTAGTCGCCACGCAGGCGACGGTGTCCCTTGCGCAGCTTTCGCAGCAGTGGCTGCAACGAGAGCGTGAGCAGCGGCGCGATGATGAGTGCGATGCCCGTGAGCTTCACGGAATAGCCGAGCAGGATCACGATGGTGCCGATGATCTGCGCGAGATTCTGGAGCGTGCGCGTGACCAGCTCCGTGATGAGCGCCTTGGTCTGCTCCGTGTCCGAGAGCACGCGCGAGATGATCTGTCCCGTTTTGGTGCGCTGGAAGTAGCCGATCGGCAGGCGCTGGAGATGGCGGAACACGCCGTCGCGGAGATCGCGCGTGACATTTTCCTGGAGCGACGCACCGAGCTGTCCGGCGAGCCACACGAACACGTTCTTCAACGCGACGATGGAAACGATTGCGACCATCATGGTCGCGACCGATCCAAGGCGATCGTTCGGGTTGAGGAACGAGCCCACCAGGCCATTCTGGAGCGACGTGATCCAACCCGGCGACGTACGCGGAATCAGCGACGGCATGCCGAACAGCGCATTGAGAAACGGCACCAGTAGCGTGAACGAAAACACGTCGAGTGCCGCCGCGATGACATTGCACGCGATCGTGCCCGCCATGGTCCAGCCATGGGGGCGCAGGTATCGGAGCAGACGTGCGTACACGGGCTAGCGTCGAGGTGTCAGCAACGACACCGGCAGAATGCACTCCTCCGGCGTCACTCCACCGTGGAGGAACGAGCCGCGATACCGGCTTTGATATTCGCGCAGCTTGGTTGGATAAACGAAGAAGCTGTCGCCGGTCGCGAGCAGCGTGTTCGCACCCAGTCCGCGGCGCGGAAGCTTCAGCGAGTCCTCATTCTTGAACAGCAGCGCATACTCCGGATTTTCCGCGCGCAGATCCTCACCGAATTTGTACCGTAGATTCTGCGTTGCATCGCGCTTGGCGAACACCGTCGCCGGCGTGTGACAGTGAATGGAGCCATGATCGCTCGTCACCAGCACCTTCACGTTGCGTCGCCGCGCTTCCTGCAACACGCTAAAGAGTGCCGAGCGCTTGAACCACTGCAGTGTGAGCTGGCGGAGCGCAATTTCGTCGCGCGCTACTTCATACAGGATTGCCGACTCTGAACGACCGTGCGTGAGCAGGTCCACGAAGTTGAAGACGAACGCACTGATACCGTCGGTGGAAATTGCATTCGCCAGACGACGCTCGAGCTCATCCGCATCATGCGACGACGAGATCTTGTCGTACTTGACGGGAATCTTCTTGTTCAACTCCCTGAGCTGCGCTTCGAGCAATTCGCGCTCGTGTGCGTTGAGCGTTTCGTCTTCGCGTTCGCCCCACCAGTCAGGGAAACGCGCGGCAATCTCGTTCGGAAATAGCCCGCTAAAAAGCGCGTTGCGTGCGTAGGGTGTCGCCGTGGGCAGGACGCCGAAGTAGTGCGTGGTCTCGATGTCGAACAGCGGCGCAATCACCGGCTCGATTGCACGCCATTGATCGAGGCGCAGGCAGTCGATGACAATGAATGCCGCCGCTTTCTCCTTCTCGAGAATCGGCATCAGGAATTCGCCAACGATGTCGATGGACAACGGCGGCCGGTCGCCCTCGATGTTCGAGAGCCACTCGGGATAAGACGTCGCCATGAACGACGCGAACTCGCGCCGCAGTTCTGGAAACAGTCCGCGCAACGACTCGTGCAGTCCCATCTCGTTGGCATCACTGAGATCGAGATCCCACTGCACCATCTCGAGATACCGGTCGATCCAGCCGCGCCAGTCGAGATCGCGCAGCGACTCGTTCTGCATCGCACGGAACCGGTCGACGAACGCGCGCGCGACCGCCTGCTGGTGAATGCGCGGCCCTTCGAGCAGACGCGCGACCATGGCGTACACCTGGCGCGGGCTGACCGGCTTCACGAGATAGCCGCCGATGTTCTTGGCCAGTGCCTCGTTGAGCGTGGTGTCTTCCTCGCTCTTCGTCACCATCACGATCTGGATGTTCGGCGCGCTCTCGCGCAGCTCCTTCAATGCCTCCAGACCGCGCGTGCCGGGCATCTGCTCATCGAGCAGAACCAGATCGTACGGACGGCGCCGGACCATCTCGGCAGCATCGTCGGCGTTGGTTGCGGACTCGACCTCGAAACCCTTCTCCCGCAAGAACATGCGGTGCGGCTCGAGCAGTTCGGCTTCGTCGTCAACCCAGAGTACGGACTTGGCCTGTTGGGGCATTCGGGAAAGATAGCAGTCAGCCAGTCGGCCAGTCAGTCAGTCGGGCCAGTCTTCGCCGTTACGCTGGCCGACTGGCAGACTGGCTGGCGGAACGACCAGATTGCAAACGTGTCCTTGGCTCCTTTACCCCCGTACGCACTCGCCGCGCCGAGTTTTCCCTTCCGGCATCTCGTCGGACTCGCAGGGCGCGCACCGATCGGTGGTGCGCGTGAGGTAGCGCTCGCTTGCTTCGTCGTCGCTCGACTCGCTGCCGATCAAATGCAGGTCGTCGACGACGACAACACCGCGCGCGTCAGCCGGTGCGCTGGCGCAAAGACCTGGCTTGGGACATTGGCACTGCCGTCACCTGTACGGGCAAGCGCGAGTCGATGCGCCGAGGCTACGATTGCCGGCACCAAGCACGATGTGGCTCGCGAACTGACCGCTGTAATCGGAGCCGCCGCGAGCTTCCTGGACGCGCAGTCACGGCACGAGCTGGAAACACTGGCCACAACGCTCCGGTCCTGAGCCACTTCCGGAGCGGCAGCCGAGATGTTTCCATGTGATGCATATCATTGCTCCGCGCTCCCGGCGGAGTCTATCTTCGAACATCATGCGCGGCGCTGACATTTCCCCCCTTTCGCTCCTCATGGGACGCGTCGACGCCGTTGCGGATGGTGCCGCGCCGGCGGACACCATTCCGTCCGGTTTTCCGAGCCTCGACAAACTCCTCGCTGGTGGATTGCGCCGCGGCGACCTGACGTCCTTGGGCGGCGATGTCGCGAGCGGGAAGAGTGCGTTCGCCCTTGCCGTTGCGCTTCGCGCAGCGCAGGAGGGGCGGCACGTGATTTTTTATTCGGGCGAAATGGTGCAGGACCGCGTGCTCGAACGTGCGCTCGCCATCGAGGGCCGTTGCCGCATCGAAGACCTGCGACAGGGCACGCTGGACGAGATCACGCGAGCAAGTGTTGGTGCTGCCGCCGTTCGACTTCGCAACGATCTGCCGGTCATCGAACGCGTGCCGAGCGGTGGTGTTGCTGTGATTCGCGAGGAAGTGGAAGCTGTTCGCGAGATCGACCTGATCATTGTCGATGGACTTCAGGCACTTGTTCCTGGCGCACGCGACTCGGATGACGAAGCCGCTGCCGCGACGCGAGCACTCAAGCAACTCGCACTCGACCTGCGCGTCGCCGTACTGGTGACAACGCCACTGCCGGGACTCGCGAATCGCGAAGATCGTCGCCCGGTGTTGGAAGATTTCGGCGCGTGCGGTGCGATCAAGGAGCGCTCGGACGTAGTGCTCGCGCTGTTTCGTGAAGGGATGTACGACAGTGCCCGCGAGATCGAGGGTGCAACCGAACTGCTGGTGCGAAAGAATCGCAACGGCACGATCGGCTACGTCGATCTCTACTTCTACGCGCAATGGATGCGCTTTGAAGACATGCTGGATCCGGACCGCTAGGAGGCGGCTGTAATGCGAACGTACAGAACCGTGATGTCCACCTTGTTGCTTGCTGGCGCGGCGGCGTGCGCGACAGCCACGGCAGGGGTTGGCGAGTCCGTGACGCGTCTTGAAACGCAACTGCACGAAAATCCGTCGAGCGCCGCGGTGAACCGGTCGCTCGGCATCGCGTACTACAAGGCGAATCGGTATCCGGAGGCGCGGTCGGCGCTCGAGTCAGCGCAGAAGATCGACCCGAAAGACGGCACTACGGCGCTGTATCTCGGTCTCACCGCCGAGGCGATGAATGATCTCGCCGGAGCGCGCGCGGCGTATTCGTCCTACATCCAGTATGGCAAGACGAATCGCGTGCGCGGGCAGCTCGAGAGCCGGCTCGTTGCGTTGTCGAAGAAGGAACTTCAGGCCGACGCGAAAGTTGCGGTCGCCCAGGAAGCCGCGATTTCAACGCAGCCGGGAAATCCGCGCACCATCGCAGTGTTGCCCATGCGCTTTGCCGGTTCTGATTCAAACCTCAAGGCGCTTGAACGCGGATTTGCAGATCTGCTGACGACCGATCTCGCGCGCTCGTCGCAATTGACGCTCGTTGAGCGTTCGCGCGTTCAAGCGCTGATCGATGAAATGGCGTTGCAGCAGAGCGGCACCACGGACGCCAAGAGCAACGTGCGCACTGGCAAGCTCGTTCGCGCCGGGCGTGTGGTTCAGGGCAATCTCACTCAGGTGGGCGACGCGTCGCTGAACGTGACGGCTGCGGTGGTGGATGTGCCGACGAGCGAGATCAAGGGAACGGCGACGCAAGCCGACCAGCTCGAGCAGGTGTTCAACATCGAAAAGAAGTTGGCACTCGATCTCTTCACACAGCTCGGCGTGACGCTCACGGTTGCCGAGCGCAATGCGGTCGAGCAGCGGCCCACACAGTCGATTCAGGCGTTCCTGGCGTACAGCAAGGGACTCGTTGCCGAAGACGCGGGCCGCTACGATGAAGCCAGTCGCTTCTTTACCGAAGCAACGCGAATCGATCCGGGCTTCAATGCTGCGCAGCAGAAAGGACAGGAGTCGAAACAGGCGGCGGCGGGTGCCACGGTGTCGTCGACAACTGTGGAGTCGGGGCTGAGAGGGACGAGTGAGGGTGCGGTTGTCCAAGCGGCAACGCAGGGCAGCGCGACCACGACGAATGGAAACTTTGGATCGGGTCTCGGCAGCACTGCTCAGTCGGCTGCCGGCGACATCAATCCGTCGACCACCGGTAACGCCACCGGCGCGGGTAGCACGACTTCGACCAGCAGCGTGCCCGCGCAGAAGGATCCTGTCTCCGCAGGTACGGGTACGGACAATCCGACGGTTACCGGCAAGATCACGATCGTCCTTCAGCGACCGAAGCCATGAGCATTCGCATGCGTAGACTGTTCACGCTCGCGCTTGTCGCAGGAGCAGGCCAGCTGGCGAGCGCGCAGTCCGTGTTCGACAGCGAGCTGCGGTTGGCTCCGCAGTTCATGCAGTATCAACTAAAGGCGCCAACCAACGAGACAATCTCCGAGCTCGCCGTTCCGGTGTTCGTGCGGATTCCGTTTGGGTCGACATTCACCTTTGACGTGGGAACGTCCTACGCTCGCGCGCGTGTTACGAGTGGCGCCGCCGTGAGTGAGGTCACCGGCCTTACGGACACGCAGCTCCGCGGCAACCTGACGCTCGGCAGTGATTTTGTCGTGCTTACGGGCGGCGTCAATCTTCCTACTGGCCGTTCGTCGGTGACACTCGACGAGCTCACGGCCGCGGGAAGAATCGGCAGTGATTTCCTCGCGTTTCCCATCTCGAACATGGGAACCGGATTCGCGTTTACAGGTGGGCTTGCCGTTGCCCGGCCGTTGGGCGAATGGAATCTCGGTTTCGCCGGCGCCGTTCGTCATTCGGCATCGTACGAGCCGTTCAAGATCACGGGTCAGTCGATCCGCTTCCAGCCGGGCGACGAGTATCGTGCGCGCGTCGGCGTGGACCATCCGTTCGGCTATGGTCGCGTGAGTCTCGGCGTCACGTATTCTGCGTTCGGCAATGACGACGCGGGCGGATCGGTATACAACACGGGCAATCGCCTCATCGCGCAGGCGGTGGTCGCGAACACGTATTCGGGCACCGACGTGACCATCGCTGCGTACAACGTGTTCCGTGCCGACGGCAAGTATGCGTCGGGCGATCCAGCTGGAAAGGAGAACATTCTCAACGGCTATTTCGGGCTTGGCCTGCATCTGCTCGGCACTGTTTTCGAGCCGAGTCTCGAGGGACGGCAGTGGTTGCAGAACATTTCGTCGACCACGGCGGGTGGCGCGTCATCGAGCCTGTCGAGCTATCTGGGAACGGTGGGCTTGCGCACGCGCATCGACCTCCCTGGCCTCTCGTTCTATCCAAGCGCGGGCTACACGCTCGGCAAGCTGGCAACGGGGTCGGCAACGTCGGCGGCGGATCTCACGGGGTATCGCGCGCAAATCGCTGTGCGATTTAGCCCGTGATCCGCGCTATTGCGCGGTTCACTGTCAGCCCGCTGTCGCTGACAGCCCGCATCGACTCTTCGCGCCTCGCAGTCGT
>JBBQHJ010000134.1:0-11687 GCA_038323865.1 Gemmatimonadales bacterium | reverse complement strand
TGAATGCCGACCGTCCCTCGTATTTTGCGCGTCCATCGAGCACCATGACGTAGACATCGTGCAACACATCCTCGGCGTCCTCGCGGTGGCGGTCGCAACAACTCATCGCCCAGCCGAAGCAGTGCGGATGGAGCGCCTCCAGTTCCTCGGCAAGGCGTGTGTTGTCCACGTATATGAGTGGCGCGAGGTGGCTTCTCATATGACACAGGGTGTCATCCTGAGCGGAGCGAGGGATCTGCTTTCCCGCCCGCTAGAACGTGGCGGTCAGCTGCACGCCGAGGTAATAGCCGCGAATGGAGTCGTCAAATCCGCTCGTGCGCACGACACCGCGCCCGCGTCGCAGCGCTACGCCCTGCGAGAACGTCGCACCAACAGTGCCGAACGCGTATCCGGCCTGCGGTGTCAATTCGAAGACGTTGCCGAGCGGTACTCCGACGTCGAGCCCGGTCTGTAGAGTCCAGGCAGTTCCGCTGATCGTGTTTCGCGAAATAGCGGTCGTCGACCCACTGCTGCTCGACTCATGCAGATACTGCACAGTCGGCGCAAAGGTCACTCCGTTCACCGGCAGGAACATTGCCGCAATTCCACCGAGGAGATCGCCCTGCGGAATAAGCAGGTTCGGTTGATCCGCACGATCGCTGCTGAACGGCTTGGCGTAGAACAGCGCCGCGCGAATGGGCCAGCGTTCATCCTCGAGTGGATCGAATGGATTGAGCACGGACGCGTCCACCTGCGCTTGCAACATCACCGAGCCGCCACCTGGAAAAAGATTGCGGCCATTCAGTGAATCGGCGGAGCTCTTCGTGGCGTCGGCCGAGAAGGCGAGCGTCCCCCAATCAACGTTGGACGTGAACGCCACTCCGCCCTTGAGCGTGGTGCCACGCCAATACACTGGCGCGCTGCCACTCGGCGTTGGCTCCACCTCCACGCCACCGCGAAGCGCGAGCACAAAATCGCCGACGGGAAAGGCGACGGTTGCTCGTACTCCGCCCAGTGCCGGCGCGCCGAGTCCCGTGCTCTCGAGATCGACAGTCGATGTTCCCGCGGTTGCCAACGCTGACGTCTGCTGCGTCGTGAGATCGAGCGGCTGGCTCGCAGTCTTCACGTACACGGCTACGCTGTCGCCCGGCCGCATCATGTAGTCGAACCGCGCGCCAATCGGCAGCGTGCCATTGATCTTCGATCCAGCAGCAGTGTAGCCGAGTGCCGATCCGTCGAGTCGCAGACGAAAGCTCGGCCCGAACAGATCATAGCGGACGGCGACAACCCGCTCAGTCACGCTCGAGTCACCGACGGTGTACGCACGCGTCGTGGCCGTCACGCCGATCCGGTTTCGTGTTGCCTCCTGCGACAATGCCGGACGCGCACACAGCGCCGCGACGATCATCATCGCCGCGGCGCTGTGCGTTCGTATCGCGTGCATCCGGGTGTTGATCAGGTGCCTGGCTTGTGCGTTTCCCGCCACGCCTTCAACTGCTCGGCAGCCGACTTCTTGTCGAGCTTCCCCGCCTTGACCTGCTCCATCAGCGTCTTCCGCTCGGCTTCGTAGGTTTTCACCCAGTCCTTGAAGGCATCGCGCTGTGCGGGAGTGAGGTCTTCCCAGCGCTTCTTCGCCGCGTCCCGGTGTTCCTTGAGCCATTCGCGGCGCGCGGTTGCGTCCGCGCCATCCGGACGGGTCCGCGCCTGGGCAGATGCCGTGTGTGCAGAGAATACGAGTGCGAGCGCCAAGGCGCCCGTCATCAACGACTTTCGCATGGTTCCGTCTCCAGAGTCTTCAGACGTATGGGTGGTGCTACGCTGGTAGGACGTCGGGGCGGTCCGCTTCGTTAAGACCTACTTCGGAATACCCATCCGCTCGGGGGATTCGGCGCTCAGTCGCGCCTGAAAACGTTGCGACTCGCCAATCCGTTCGACTTCTACGGCAATAGAATCCACCGCCTGTTCGAGTCGCTGGAATCGATCGGCGTCTATCAGCGGCTGTAGCGCGTCTGCGCGCTGCGTCCCGCGCCGCACAATGCGAATCGCCAACGCGATCATGAGCGGCATCAGAAGCATGAACCCACCAAGACCGGCAAGCTGATCGTTGTTGAGACGGAGGCCCTTCGTGAACGGCCCCGCCTGTACAGAGATCGTCGCTGGCTGTGAGGCCTGCGCAACGGCGGGAGCGAGTGGGGATTGCTGCATGAGGTCCGTGGTTCGGGCTTTACGGAACGACCTTCACCGGGTCCATCAGCTGCCGCGCGAAATACGTGAACTCGAGCGCGTTCGTGTGCGCCTGCTGCTCGATGTTCGCGCCGGAGCCGTGTCCCCCTTCGATCACTTCGTAGAAGAGATACGGGAGTTTCATCTCGCCCATCTTCGCCGCGAACTTGCGCGCGTGCTGCGGCCCGACGCGATCATCCTTGGTCGTCGTCCAGATCAGCGGCGTTGGATAGTTCACGCCCGCCTTCAAGTTGTGATATGGCGAGATCGACGCGAGAAACGCGCGCTCCTCCGGGTTCGCGACGCTCCCATATTCTCCAACCCACGATGCACCTGCCTGGATCTGCTCGAAGCGCAGCATGTCGAGCAGCGGCACCTGAATGTCCACGGCATTCCAAAGCTCGGGGTGCTGCGTGAACTGCACGCCCATGAGCAATCCGCCATTCGATCCGCCTTGAATGCCAAGCTTCGCTGGAGCTGTGACTTTCTTCGCGATGAGATCCTGCGCCACCGCGGCAAAGTCATCGTAGATCACCTGGCGATGCGTCTTGAGACCCGCGTCATGCCACGCGGGACCGAACTCGCCGCCGCCACGTATGTTCGCCAGCGCAAACACGCCGCCCTTCTCGAGCCATAGCTTGCCCATGAACTCGGAGTAATACGGCGTGAGCGACACCTCGAACCCGCCATATGAATACAGGATCGTCGGGTTCGAGGCGTCACGCTTCATGTTCTTCGGATGCACGAGGAAGTACGGCACCCTGGTTCCGTCCTTCGACGTCGTTTCGAGTTGCTCCACCACGCTCGACGACACATCGAACTTCGCCGGCAGACTCTTGATGCTCGTCGCCGTTCCCTTCCCGGCATCCGCAAGCCACACGCTGCTCGGCGTCAGAAATCCTGTGACGCTCAACAAGAACTGATCATTCAGCAGGCCGCTGCTCGTGACGTCTGTCGACATGTTGTCGGGCAGCGTGAGCATGCGACGCAACCACTTGCCGTTCGCGCGGTCGAACAGCATTACTCGCCCCTTCACGTTCTGATACATCGCGACAGCGAGATGATTGCGTGTCGCCGACACGCCGCCGATCGACTCTCTCGGGCCCGGCACAAATAGCACGGTAGGCGCGAGCTTCAGTGGATCCCTGGCGATCGCCGCTGCGTCCAACGAAGCGAGCGTTCCCGCCTTCAGCGTCCTGCCGCCAACATCCCAATCCTGCGTCAGCCGAATGATGACCTGCCCGTCGAGCATGTCGTTCACATCGACCTTTTTTGGCAGGCCGAGTTGTACGGCATTGTTTCCGTTCAAGAGATAGGTCTCGCTCTCGAAGAACGAGAGCCCGCGCGACAGTCCCGACAGCTTGTGGCCCTTGCCGTCCACCAACGTGAACGGATAGACGCTCACATCCTTCGTCTCACCGCGAAATACCTCGCGTGCACCCGCGAGCGCCTGCCCGCGCGCGAGTCGCTTGGCAATGTAGGGATATCCGGACGACGTGAGCTCACCCGCATTCCACTCGCGCGTCACCAACAGCGTGTCTTCACCAATCCACGCCACGTTCTGCTTGCCCTTCGGTAGATAAAACCCGTTCGGCACGAAGGCACGTGTCGTGAGATCGAACTCGCGAACAGTCACCGCATCTTCACCGCCATCCGATAACCGCAACAAACACCGTCGCTCCGCAGGCGCCTGACATCCCGCGCCCTTCCATACCCAATTCGCTTTCTCCGCTGTGGCCAGCGAATCGAGATCGAGCACCGTCACCCAATTCGGCGTCTTGGTGCGATAACTCTCCATGCTCGTCGTGCGCCAGATGCCACGCACATGCGCCGAATCTTGCCAGAGGTTGTAAAGCTTTCCGCCGTGGAAACTGACGTAAGGAATGCGATCCTTCGACTGCGCCATGCGCAGCGCTTCGCCATAGATCGGCGCATAGCGCGGATCCTTCTCGAGCACGGCAGACGTCTTGGCGTTCTCCGCCTTCACCCACGTCATGGATTTCTCACCCGTCATGTCCTCGAGCCAGCGCCAATTGTCCGACGTATCGGGACGTATGACCTGCCCACTAGCGGCGCTAGCGGTAGTGAATGTCAACGAAAGAGCGAGAAGAGCGCGGCGCATGAACAATTCCTGTCAGGATGCGCCCGATATCTACTGCTTTTTGATCGTCTCCGTGAGATGCATCCATGGCATCCCCATCACGCTCACTTCCGCGCTATTGCTCGCAGTTTGTCCGTCTGCGCTAAGCACGAGCCACTGCTCCATAAATACGCGTGGCGCCCTGATGTGATACCGGAGATGAAACAACGATCCGATTGTCTCGGCCGTGACGTCACCGTCGGCATCGCTCAAGACGGCGTGATAGCGCGTTGCATCAACGCGACGCACGATCCATTTGCGCAGCTCAACATCGCCGGTCGCAAAGGTGATGGTCTGGTGAAGCGTCAACACGCCGTTGCTATCCACCACGCCTATGCTGGCGACCGTGAGCTTCTTGTCATCACCAAACCGTCGTAACAGCGTGCCCTCGCCCTGCGTCTTGCCCGTGAAGAACACGATGGGATCAAAGACGGGTGTCGCCGCAGTGGCCGGCCGCTCTGGAAGTGAAGGGAGGCATCCGTACATCGTAAATGTCAGGGCAACGAAAGTCAGGCGGCGATAGAGCTTCACGGCTTGCGCGCACGCTCAATGTACGAGGGCGTATAGCCCTCCCACTCCCAAGGCGTCACCGTGTCGCCGAGAATGCCTTCGAGCAATTCGCGAAACGCGAACTCACCGTTGTCGCTGTTGGTGAGAATCACCATGCACGACTTGCTGCGCTCGAAACAGATCATGTAGTTCTGTGCACCGTCGCCATGACCTTCCTTAAAGAATGCGGGTCCGAACGGCGTCTTCGTCAACACTCCCCAGCCAACTCCGTAGCTGAGGCCGACTGCCTCCGTTTCGTGGCTGACGCCCTCGTTCTCGGCGAACGGGAATTGATGCACCGAGCTGATCTTGAGAAACGGCGTGAGCATCGCCGCGCGCGTGGTTGAGGAGATGATCCGATTCTCCAGCAATCCCGACGCAAAGCGCGCCAGATCCTCTGCGCTCGTCATCAACGAACCTGCGCCGCGCGCCGGATATCGCTTCGTCTGGGAAAGGAAGTTGCCGTCCTTCCCGTAGCGGTCGGCGACATTCGGCGCGAATTCCGAGCGATAGATCATGCCGGCGCGCGTCATGCCCAGCGGGCCGAAGATCGCGTTCTGCATCAGCGTGTCGAGCGACACGCCCTTCCGCTGCTCGATCGCAAATTGAACGAGATTGATTCCCTCACCGGAATACTGGAACAGCGTGCCCGGTGCGGAGTGCAAATGCATCTTCTTGTCCGGCTCGAGAAACGCAAAGTTCAACAGGCCGCTACTATGTGCGAGCAGCATGCGCGGAGTCACCAACGGCCATCGCGGGTCGCGAACGAGTTCCGCTCCCGTCTCCTTGTACGCCGGATACTCGTTGAGCGGTTTTGTGAGTTGTTTGGCGATCGGCAAATCGAGGTCGAACTCGCCCTTTTCCACGAGTTGCATCACGTACGTCGAGAACACACTCTTCGTGATCGACGCCGCCCATGTCACCGTCTCATTGTCGAACGGCAGTGACGGCTCCCGGCGACGCTCTCCGTACGCGCCACTCCACACCAGCTTGCCGTCGTTGACGACTGCGATCTGCGCTCCCGTCACTGCGTACTTTTCGAGCACTCGCCGCGCCAACGAGTCTGCGTGCGCTCCTGAGAGCGAAGTACCATTGACACGCGTGATCATCTGTGCCTGCGCCATGAACGGGAGCGCGAAAGCAAGTGTTACGAGCTTCATGGCCTATTTACGCTCAAGGCACACCGGTTTGTTTCCGCAGACATGCGCCATAGCTTGTGAGTGATCAGCATGACCTTGGAAGTCTGGTTGACGCCAAGTAATCTGCATCAGCAATAAGGCCGAGTGAGATCACAATGTCACGAGCTTTTCTCCGCGACGACGCTGAAGGCGAGATGCCTCGCCGCAACTATGCGCTGCCGGAACGAGACGACCCCGACTATGACCGCGCGTCTGCCGCGGCCCTGCTCGAGGCTGCCCGCGTGAATGAGACGCAGCTCGCCGAGCGCGCCACGGGCTACTATTGGGGCGAGCCCACGCTCAAGCCATTCGTCGAGAAAATGCGCGCCGAGGCAGAGCGCACGGGCGACGACCGCCTCGAGCAGGTTGCTCGTCGCTTCCTCAAGTAACGAGACGTCATGCCCATCGCGGTGCTCGCGTTGCTCCTCGGAATCGCCGCTGGCTGTCGCTCCATGATGCCCGTGGCCGCCATCGCCATCGCAGCGAGCCGAGGAATGCTCGCGCTCACCGGAACGCCCTTCGAGTTTCTCGAGCACGGATGGTGGTGGGCTGCGCTCGGCGGCGCATTCGCGATCGGTGAGCTCATTGGGGACAAACTCCCCGTAGCGCCGAGCCGGAAGGCGCTTGTTCCGCTTGCAGGACGCCTCGGCAGCGGTGCCGTGTGCGGCGCCATCCTCGGTGCGACTCATGGCGCCGTGGTGATCGGTGCGCTGGCGGGAGTGGCCGGCGCGGTGATCGGTACGTTTGGCGGCTACGAAGTGCGACGTCGTCTCGCGGCAGCATTCCGCCGTGATCTCCCGGCCGCGCTAATCGAGGACGGCGCCATTATTGCCATTTCCGTCGCCGCGGTCTGTCTCGCAGCGCGATAGCGGCACGTCTCGCCGCGGATCCGTCCCAGCGCGTACCTTTATGGAGTCGATGCAGACTCCCCTCTACCCAATCATCTGAGCCATGAAACACGCGTTGATGTACGTTGGCGGCTTCGAGCGGAATTTCCCCAAGCTGAAAGACGATGCGACCACGTTCGAGGGCTCAGACGGCCAGTCGCACACCTATCCTTCCGTTCACGTCAACGGCCTCCGCTCGTATTTCATGGAGAAGGCCGGCAAGAAGTTCAGTGTCGTCCGCATCGCCGACGCCGAAGGCGACGTGGTACTCGAGAATGACCTGATGCTGATAGCCGGAGAGCACTACGGCTTCGGCACGCGTCTCAGCGGCGAGCCCACCATCATCGACGACGACTCGCTGGCGCTCCGCATGCTCGAAGACGCGATCAAGAAGAATCCGTCCAGGAGCGATGCGCTGATGAAGATTCGCACGCGGCTCAAGGCCGGGCACGAAGAGAAGAAAGCCTAGCTGAGCTCCTCCCCTGCGAAGAACGCAGGGATGTCGATCACAAGCGCTGACCTCGCACCCTCGGGATGCCAGGTCGGCGTTTCTGCGAGTATGGCCAAAGCATTACCGGCCGATCTTGAGAATCGAGAAGGAGCCAGGAATCACCGCGCCCGCGGGCGGGCGCGCGCCAGGCGCTGCATTCGCCGGCGGTGGCGGAGCCGGTCCGCGCTCGACGCTCATCACGAAAAGATGATTCGTCTTCGTATCAAGCGTGAGCGTACGCGCTCCATTCATCGTCGAGAGGTTCTGCTCGACCTCGAATGTCGTTGGCGATGTCTCACGGACAATCGTCATGGTGCCGTTGCCGTGCGAGCTGAACGCCTCACGCGTGGCAGCGTTGAACACGGCGCCGTCCGATCCACCGGCAAGCGGCAGCTTGGTGAAGATGTGTCCGTCCTGCGCGCTCAGGATCACCATCATCGGCTGCTGTGTCGTGCCGGCAACGGTGCTGTTCCGGGCACACGACGCAAACAGCACGTGATTCTCGTTGTCGAGCGCGAGTCCATTGCAGCCGCCGTTCTCGCCGAACGGATAGTGCGCCGTGGTCTTCATCGACTTCGTGTCGACAACCGCCACGCTGCCCTGTGCATCCTGCATCACGACATACAGCGTTCCCTTTCCATCTGAAATCGCCTGCTCCGGCACGCCACCAAGATCAATCGTCCCCACCACTCGGCCATCATTCGGGTCGATGACAATCGCATCTTTTGTGGGATGACTGAAGACATACACCCGATCGCTGTATGCATCGAAGTAGATGCCGTCCGGCTGTGCCGCGCCCACGTCGATTGTCTTCATGAACTGCATCGTCTTCGTATCGAACATCGACACAGGCTTGCTGCTCGAGAAACCGTGCCCAGTCTTGGTATCGACTGCGACACCATTGCCGCCGGTATTTGGAATCTCGGCGAGCGGCGCGAGTGTTTCGAGATCGAAAACAGTGATGCGCCCATTCACCGCGGCTCTCGCCGGAGTGGAATCCGTTGCCGGCACCGCACGCGCTCCGCCGCGCGGAATGTAGAGACGTCGCCCGGCGACGTCAGCATAGATGTAGTCCGTACCTCCTTCACCGCCCACGCGCGCGGTTTGGAGAACCTTGTACTCGCCAGTTGAAACGGCGGACGACTGAGGCGTGCCGCTGGCGCACGCGGCGAGGAATAACGGAAGCGCGGAAGCAGCGAGCAATGTGCGCATGACAGGAGCCTTACAATTTCTGGACGGGGAGAACAGCGATTTCACGAGCGTAACCCGCCGGAGACAGAACAGCAAGCAGAGCGCGAACGGTTACTCCGAGCGAAGTCGAGGAATGTGCACCGCGTCATCCTGAGCGCAGCGAAGGATCTGCACCGTCTCATCCTGAGCGAAGCAGAAGGATCTACACCGTGTCATCCTGAGCGCAGCGAAGGATCTGCACCGTGTCATCCTGAGCGCAGCGAAGGATCTGCACCGTGTCATCCTGAGCGCAGCGAAGGATCTGCTTTTCTGTACCTTACCCAACATGAAGACACTTCTCTTGCTCGCATTGGCGGCTGCATTCGCAGCACCAACCGACGAAGCCGCCATTCGCGCCGCACGTATCGAATCCAACCGCGGCATGGCCGCTCACGATGTTGCCGTATTCGCAAATAGCCTCACGCCGGAGTTCCACGCCGTCTTCAGCACGAACGCACAGGTCGACGGACACGACGCAGCAGTGGCCTACTTCGCCAAGCTATTCACCGATCGTCCTGACGTCGTCTACGTGCGCTCGCCAGATCGCATCACAGTGAACGCACACTGGGGCCAAGCCGGCGAGTCAGGCCACTGGAAGGGCCACTGGACCAGCGCCGACGGCGTCACGCATGTCAGCGGCGAGTACTACGCCAAGTGGCGCAAGCTCGACAATCGCTGGCAGCTATTGAGCGAGATCTTCGTGCAGACGAACTGCACCGGCACGCACTATTGCGATGCCCCGCCACATCCATGATGTATCTTGCAGTACCTCTAGTCGGACGGTAGAAGTGGATCAGCGCGCCCAAGTACTCGCCCAAATTGCCGCCACGCTCGCGATAGGCCAACGCGCCGAGCAACACATGACCGCCGGCGAAGCCACGCGCTTCGTGCAGAACGCCGAACTCTTGCTCAGCACCGCCGAGCAATTGGAGGAGGCGCGCACCACCGATTCCGGCGACGTCTATCGCCAAGCCATGGAGCGCTTCGGTCCCACACCGGAGAAGTAGGCTACCGGAAGCGCATCCCATTCGGCGCAACTGCGCCAGCCTTCGGCACAAACTTCGGCTTGTCGTCCTGAGTGGAGCGAGGGACCTGCCGTTTGTCGTCCTGAGCGGAGCGAGGGACCTGCTTTCCCCCGCCCTTCTTCATCGACAACGCAATCCGGTTGCGCTGAAGATCCACTGACAACACGCGCACCTTCACGCGCTGTCCCACCGTGACCACCTGATTGGGGTCACTCACATACCGGTCGGCAAGCTGCGACACGTGCACCAATCCATCCTGGTGCACGCCGACATCAACGAACACGCCGAACGCGACGATGTTCGTCACCACACCATCGAGCTCCATCCCTTCGCTGAGATCCTTCGGCTGCGTGATGTCATCGCGAAACACCATCGCCTCGAACGCTGCACGCGGATCGCGCCCCGGCTTCTTGAGCTCAGCAACGATGTCCTTCAACGTCGGAAGTCCGACCTCCTCGGAGACGTACTCCTTCAAGTCAATCGTATCGGCAGAGTCGGTCCCAATCAGATCTGCGACGCGAACGCCGAGATCCTTCGCCATCCGCTCCACGAGCGCGTAACGCTCCGGATGCACAGCACTCGCGTCGAGCGGATGCGAACCGCCGCGCACACGCAAGAATCCCGCAGCCTGCTCATATGCCTTGGCGCCAAGCCGCGGTACTTCCAGCAACGCCTTCCGCGAATCAAAGCCGCCACGTGCATCGCGCGTCTTTACGATGTTCTCCGCCAGCACCGGCCCGATGCCCGACACCGACGCCAGCAGCGCCACCGACGCCGTGTTCACTTCAACGCCGACGCGATTCACCGCGCTCACCACGATATCATCCAGCCGCTTCTTGAGCCGGCGCTGATCGACATCATGCTGATATTGCCCAACGCCGATCGACTTCGGATCAATCTTCACCAACTCGGCGAGTGGATCCTGAAGTCGTCGCGCGATGGACACCGCACCGCGCAGCGAGACGTCGAGTCCGGGCAGCTCATCACGCGCGAGTTCGCTCGCCGAATACACTGAAGCACCCGCTTCACTGACGACAACCACCTGCGGACCCGTGCCCTTGAGCGTCTGGCGTACGAGCGCTTCCGTCTCGCGTGAGGCGGTACCGTTGCCAATCGCAATCAGCTCCGCGCCCGACGACGTCACCAGTCGCTCCAGCGATGCCACGAAGCGATCAGGTTGATGCAACATCCACGCGTCGGTGTGCAACACGGCACCTGTCTTTGATACCGCCGCAACCTTCACCCCCGTGCGAAATCCCGGATCGAGTCCGATCACGAGCTTCTCGCCCGCCGGCGCCGCGAGCAGCAACTGCTCGAGATTCCGCCCGAAGATCGCGATGGCCTCTTCATCGGCGCGCGTCTTCAGTTCAAGTCGTAGCTCTACTTCAATGGAGAATGCGAGCAATCGCTTGTACGCATCCTTCGCCACGAGCTCCAGCTGCGCGAGCGCCTTTCGTCCAATGCTCACGCGATTCAACAGCCACGCGTGAATCTCGTCGACCGGCGCGGCAATCGACCACGCAAGCATCTTCTCCTCTTCGCCGCGGCGAATGGCCAGCATGCGATGCGACGGAATCGTGCTGATCGCCTCCGAGAAGTCGTAGTAGTCCTGGAACTTGGAGACGTCATTCTCCTTGCCCACGGACACCTTTGACGTCACTGTCCCCTTCCGCCCCGTGATCTCCCGCACCCACCCGCGCACCTCGGCGTCTTCGGCGACCAGTTCGCTGAGAATGTCCCGCGCACCCGCGAGGGCGTCAGCCGCTGTCGGCACCTCGCGCTCCGCGCTGACGTATTCGGCGGCCAGTGCGAGAGCAGTCGCGTCATCCACGCCCTCATTCCAAATTTGGAACGAGAGAGCTTCAAGGCCGCGCTCGCGCGCAATCATCGCCCGCGTCCGCCGCTTCGGCTTGAACGGCAGGTAGAGATCCTCGAGCGCCTGCTTCGTCGTCACCGCATCGAGCCGAGTGCTGAGTTCAGGCGTCA
>JBBQHJ010000133.1:0-11716 GCA_038323865.1 Gemmatimonadales bacterium | reverse complement strand
CAATTGCGGACCCGGCAGCGAGGAGCAGTGCGGATATTGTTGCGAGCGTTCTCATATATAGGATCGACTCAGGTGCCCGACGACATCGCGGTGCCGGCGGGAATGGTGGAACGAAGCTTGGGAAGCACGTTGCGCTTCTCGATGGATTGATTGACAGCGTCGAAATCGGCACGACGACCGTCTGTTGCGTACTGCGAGAGCTGCATGAGCACGAGCTCGAGATCTTCGAGCAGGCGCGACAGCGTGGGATCGCCGGTGTGATGTGCGAGCAACAGGCGCGTTGTCGTCAGCAGATCCTTGGAGAGCGATGCGAACTGTGCGTCGAGCTTGGCGGCGTCGCCGCCCTTGGATGCTGACCGAAAGCCCGTCAACAACACTTCCGTGCGAACGAGATGGTCGACGACAGCG
Source organism: Gemmatimonadales bacterium (assembly GCA_038323865.1). Taxonomy (GTDB): domain Bacteria; phylum Gemmatimonadota; class Gemmatimonadetes; order Gemmatimonadales; family Gemmatimonadaceae; genus AG11. Next base: position 11,308 of record JBBQHJ010000133.1, on the reverse strand, counting down.
AGGCGATACGCACCGTCATCACCTGACACATCGAGCGGACGCGCGTTGCGCGGAATGCTTGCGACGCGCTGGCTATTCCGCTGCGCGACTGGCGCTTCGTCTTGCTGCGTTGCGACTTCGCGCTGCACTTCAGCTGTCTTCTGTGTATCGGCTGGTACCAACTTCTGTTCAATTGGCGTGACCGCCACTTGGGACGTGCTTTCCGGTGCGCGGGAGACGCGGCCGATCACGATACCTGCAACCAGAACGGCAGCAATGCCGACCGCGCTTACGAGCCAGCGGCGGATAGGACGCGGTGCTGTTGCCATACCGCGCGAAACTGAAAGTGGAATGACGTTGTTCTCGGCGCGTGCTCGCGCGATCGCGTCCCACATCTGCTCACGTGGGGGTGCGGGCGGAGCGTTGTAGCGCTTCGTCGCGTCCTCGAACACGTCGTCGAAATTGTTGTGTGTCATGCGGTAGCATCTCCTGCAAACAGTGCGAGCGCGGCGCGAAGCTTCGCGCGTGCGTCGAACAGCCGTGCCTTCGACGTGCCGACCGGAATGGACAGCGTCGTCGCGATCTCTTCGTGCGTGTAGCCCTCGACGTCATGCATCACGAACACCGGCCGAAGCTTCACCGAGAGGTTGTCGATGGCGGCGTGCAACTTCTCTCTCAAGTCGTGTGGTGCCTGCCTGGTGCCCTTCGCTGGCAGTTCATTCGCGTCGTCGAGGGAGGTTGACCGTTTCTGGTGCCGCCCCGCCGTGCGCATGCCGTTCAACGACACGCTCATGGCGATGGTGTGGAGCCAAGTCGCGAGCGACGAATCGCCGCGGAACTGGCCCAGCCGTCCGAATGCGCGGATGAAGGTTTCCTGCGTGAAGTCCTGTGCGAGATCCATCTCACCTGCCAACCGGTAGGCGAGCCGAAAGACGCGGTCCACGTGCGCATCGTACAGCGCACGCTCGGCCATCTGATCGCCGGCGAGACAACGTTCGACGAGTTGCTTGTCGCTCACTATGCCGTTTGGTGGGATTCAGGCATTGTCGGGATGTAGACACGATCCGCTGATAAACCGTTGGGTAGCGGGGCATCTCGGTGCGGGGCCGACTAGCTTCACTCATGCCATTTGCCAGCTTCAAACTGCATCCAGATCTGCTCCGAGGCACGCGCGAGCTCGGCTTTACCCGTGCAACGCCCATCCAGGAGCAGGCTATTCCGCCCGCCATGGAGGGAAAGGACGTCCTTGCCTGTGCCATGACGGGGAGCGGCAAGACCGCTGCTTTCCTGCTGCCGATCGTGCATCGGCTGATGGCGAAGCCTCGCGGAACCACGCGCGCCCTGATTTTGACACCCACGCGCGAGCTCGCAGCCCAGATCGAAGAACACCTTCGGCAGCTTGCCGTCCATACGCCCATATCCGGTGCGGCCATTTTCGGCGGCGTCGGCATGGGGCCGCAGGAGCATGCGTTCAAGTCGGGGGTCGATATTCTCATTGCGACGCCAGGCCGGTTGCTCGATCATTTCAAGGCGCCCTACGCGAAGCTGACTGGTCTCGAGATTCTCGTGCTCGACGAAGCCGACCGCATGCTCGACATGGGCTTTCTTCCCGATATCAAGCGCGTGCTCCGGCACATACCGGCCAAGAGGCAGACGCTGTTTTTCTCGGCCACGATGCCGGGTCCGATCAAGAGCCTTACAAAAGAGCTTCTGCACGATCCGGCAACGATCAATCTCGAGCGCAAGTCAGTACCTGCGGTTGGGATTCGTCAGGCTGCGTATCCTGTCCGGGAGAATCTCAAGGCCGCGTTGTTCGTGGACCTGCTCCGTCGTGGCGACATCGGCAACGTGATTGTCTTCACGCGCACGAAGCATCGCGCCAACCGTCTCGCCGACTTTCTAACGACGCAGGGAATTCCCAACGCGAAGATTCACGGGAACCGTTCGCAGGCACAGCGCACCGAAGCGCTGGAGGGATTCAAGACGGGGCGATTCCGCTGCCTGGTGGCGACGGACATCGTGGCGCGCGGCATCGATGTGGAACAACTCGAGCACGTCGTGAACTTCGACGTACCGCATCTTCCAGAAGATTACATCCACCGCGTGGGCCGTACGGCACGTGCGGACGCCACCGGCGACGCATTCACGTTCGTCGCGCCGGAAGAAGAGAACGATTTTTCGGCGATCGAGCGGGCAATCAGCAAGCGACTGCCGCGTGTGATGGTGCCGGGCTTCGACTATGCGTCGCAGCCAAAGGAACGCTTCGAGGTGCCAATCGCCGAGCGAATTGCGCAGATCCGTGCCCGGAAGGCCGACGAGCGGAAGCGCGCGAAGGAGAAGGCCGATCGTCGCGCAGCACACGGGTCTGCTCCCGCAACGCCAGCGGCGGGCTCGGCGAGTGCCGCGGGTAAGAGGCGCAGAGGCGGTCGCGGCAGGCCGGGCGCTCCAAATTCTCAGAAGCGATCCGGTGGCGGCGGGCGCGGTTCTGGAGGTCCCGCTCGCTAGTCCCACACGTTACCGTTTGAGACGGTGGAGCCGGGCGGCCGATCGCCTAGTTCAACATACGTCGCACCAGATGACTGCCACCTCGGCATGAATTCGTTGCGTCGGATTTGGCTGACCAACACGCCGCCAATCAATGCATTTCGGCCATCGGCGAGCGCCCTATTCGAGTCTGCTGCGGACGCCGTCGCGGCGGCGTTGGTCTCGGTGATCCTGACACGCATGGGAAGCGACGGCGTGTCTGGGCGTCGACACGTCCAGCACCGGAGCGGGCTGTCATCGCCAAAATGAGACGACTTCACTCATTTACGACATGTCAGGCGAGGCCGTCGCGTTGTGGGTAACCGACGCCATCCTGCCACTCGAGGAGATCGGCGATCACCTGCTGACGCGAGTCGGCCGATTGCCTGCCTGTGGACACACACCTGCTGAAGTACTTTCGCATATATAGCGAATCGCCTTTATTACCATCGACTTGCAGATAGATCACATTTCTATTGTGCTGGTGTCAGCGACAAAAAATGGGGAGGCCACTTGGCCTCCCCATCTTTCTATACCGCCGCAGCCTACTGCTTGACCAGCGTTGTACCGTACTTGGCATTGATCGCCGTGATCAAGTCATTCGCGATCAGCAGGTGCGCCGCGCCCGACGGATGCACCGCATCCAGCGAGAACAGCGTTCCGAACGTCGCGTTGGTGCTGGCGAAGTTCGGGACCGTTGGGATGTTGCCGGCCGCACGCTGCGCGGCGAGCAGGATGTTCGGATCGTAGTACGCCCAACCCAATGCCGACGCCTTACCCTGGATGTAGGTGTTATACGCTGAAATGGCAGCCGTCAGCGTAGTCTGTTCCGCCGGATCCAGCACGAACAAGTCGCCCACTGGGAAGGGCAATCCAGGCGTGGCCTTGTCGCACGCGATGATGGCCGGATGCGCTCCCGACCGAATCTGCGGAAGCAGCTGCGGCAAATTGATAAGCGCCGTTGAGCCCGTGCAGTTCGGGTGGATCGTGACCGTCTTGGCCGTGACCGCATTGATGGCGCCCTGAACGGCCGGCGTCGCAGCGATCACTGCGGCGGGCGTCAGCGAGGCCACGCCCGACACCTGCACCACGCCGATCAGCACACCCTTGAGGTTCGGCATGCTATCGGTGAGCTGCTTGATCACCAGGTCGTAGCTGGCCTGGAAGGCCGCCTGGGTGCTCACAATTCCTGGGGAGAACGGTGCAGCGGGCACGAGAATACCGGAGAGACCGGCGCTCAGCACATCGTTGTTGCCGATCCAGATCGAGACGAACGTTGGCTTGGCGTCGAGTGCCCGCTGTACCTGTGTCTTGCCGCCCAGGATGAACTGCGTGAGCGTGTTGGACGCCACCGTGGTGGGCGAGGTCGGGTCCAGCACGCGAGCGCCCGGAACGGCCACGTTGTTCAGCACATCGGTCACCGAAGACGTGGAGCGCAGCGCGCAGGTGCCGGGCGGAGCATTGCCGAACAGCGCACCAGTCTGCGTGTTGGCGATGGGCGGCGTGCAGCCAGGCGACGCCAGCGACGGGTAGTGGTACTGCGTGCCCATCGCGCGCGCGAGCAGCAGCGCGTAGCTCTGCCGCTGCGTGGAATCGTTGATGCCGTTGCTCTGGAAGCCTGCTGTGATGCTGTTGCCGAGGGCAACGTAGCTCTTGAAGATGTCACCACCGGCCGGCGTGCTGTTACCGAGCACCGTGGTAGTGCTGCTGTCAGCCGAGAAGCACGCCGCCGCCGACACCAACGTCGCGGCCGCGACCACGCGGATGGGAAGATTCAGTCGAAACATCCTGTGTCTCCGGGCGTGGGTTAGTGGGAGTACTTGAAAGTGACCGAGAAGATGTTCGCATTCAGCGTGTACACACCGCTGTTGAGTGCGATGCCCTGGGCTGTCGTGCTGCCCGTGGCGCGCTCATCGATGCGGCCTCGGCTACCCGGCGTGAAGATGTGGGCATAGGATGCGTCAACGCTCAGTGCGCCCATCAGTGGCAGGCCAACACCAAGCATGCCGAGCTCACGATCCTGCTCGGGCAGAAGCGGTGTAACCGTCTCGGCCGGTGCGGCAGACGCCGCCGCCGTGAAGCCGCCGCGAAGCGCAACGCCGCTCGCGGTCTTGTGCTCAATGCCGAAGCGGAGCGCGGAGGTGTTGTTGTAGTCCTCCTGGAGGATCTTCGAACTCGCCTTGGCGGCGCCCTGGAAATTCACGGGAAGCTGCTTGAACGACTTCCAGCCCGTGTAGGCGTACTCGAACGACACCGACGTATTCTGGAATCCGGTGTACGTGAGGCCGACTTGCGCCTGTGCCGGGTGCGTGATCTGTGTGGCTACCTTCTGCGCCGTAAGCGCTCCACCGCTCGCAAACTGCGAGGCGAGGACGACGTCGACTGGAGCCGACGCGCCACCGGGGATGATGACGTTACCAGCGGCGAGCGTGAGGCCCGTGGTCTTCTGCTCGAAGGTTGCGTCTGCGTCGTTGTAGCTGAACGTCACCTGCGACAGGAAGCGACCGCCCAGCGACCACTCCGGCGTCACCTTGCCAAGGAAGCCGAGGTGAACGCCATAACCCATGGCGCTGCCCTTGAGTGTGGCGCGTGCGAATTCCGTGTACTTCGGAATGCCAAGCATGCCAAACGTGACGCCCGCCGTGGTCGTACCGGTGGTGGCCAAGTCGATGCCCTGAACCAGCTCAACCGTGGAGTGACCGATGACGGGACCGCCGCCAATCGACCAGTTCGGCGTAATCTGGTACGCGATGTTCGGCTGCACATAGACGGTCTGAAGCGAGGCCTTCTTGGCCGAGAAGCGCCCGGGAAAGTCATCGCCCCACTGTGACGTCAGGCCATAGGGCACGTACACGCCCACGCCGTATGCCATGGAGCCGCTGCCGTAGTTCAGGAACACGTGCGGCACGATTGCGGTGGGAATATCGGACTCGTAACGCTTGAACGACGTGTCACGCGTAAAGTCGCCCTTGAGTGCGATCGCGGTAGCACCGGCGCTGATGGTTAAACCCTGGCGGGTCATGGCGCCCGGATTCCAATAGATCGAGGATCCGTCTGCGCACGGTGCGCTGGTTACGGCAAAGCCGCGCGCGATAGCACAGGATCCGATTTCGTTCAAGCCGAACGCCTGCGCACCGGCAATCGCCGGAAGCATCAGGAATCCAAGCGCGAGCGTGTACCGTGAGGCACGGTGAAGCATCATCTGCATCCTCCAGGATGGCGCACGAAGAGAACTCGCACTATGCGAGGCCGGTAAAGGTCACGGCGGTGCAAGGGTGGTAGGCACATAGCAGCAACTGGCCGCCTAATATAGGGGAACGATAATGGGTTTGTCGCCTCCCGGGACAATCTCAGCTACCACTGGACTACCACGTGCGTTGGTTGGGTCCGGCAAACTTCACGGAACCGGAATGACCGATGCCCGCTCAGACATTCAACTCGTTGGACACCACGTCGACGCCGATCCGTTCATTCTCAGTGCCGACGCGCTCGAGTTCGTGGCCATGTTGCATCGGCGGTTCGACCGAACACGGCGCAATCTCCTCGAGGCGCGCGCACTGCGCCGAGCCGAACTCTCCGCCATCGAACCGGGCACGTCATTCGATTTCCCCGCGGAGACGGCCTCGGTCAGGAACTCGGAATGGGTCGTCGCTCCCGCACCGTTGGATCTCACCGACCGCCGTGTAGAAATCACCGGCCCCGTCGATCGAAAAATGATGATCAACGCGCTGAATTCCGGCGCGCGCGTGTTCATGGCCGACCTCGAGGATTCCAACTCACCGACTTGGTCGAACGTCATCGAGGGACAGCAGAATCTGTATCGCGCCGTACGCCGCGACCTTTCACTCGACATCGGCGACAAGGCCTATCGGCTCGGCGACTCGCTCGCGACACTCGTCGTTCGTCCGCGCGGATGGCACTTGACCGAGCGTCACCTGCAAGTCGACGGAGAACCGGTCTCGGCCAGCCTGTTCGATTTCGGACTCTACTTCTATCACAACGCGAAGGAACTGCTCGCGCGTGGAAGTGGCCCGTACTTCTATCTGCCAAAGATCGAGAGCCATCTCGAGGCGCGGCTGTGGAACGACCTGTTCCTTGCGGCGCAGGACGCACTCGGCATCGCGCGCGGGGCGATTCGCGCCACCATGCTCATTGAAACGCTGCCGGCGGCGTTCGTGATGGAAGAAATTCTCTACGAGCTTCGAGAGCACGCTTCCGGACTCAATGCCGGGCGCTGGGATTACCTGTTCAGCTTCATCAAGACGTTCCGCGATCGACCCGACAAGCTCCTGCCAGACCGCGCCCAGCTCACCATGGCCGTGCCGTTCATGCGCGCGTACACGGAGCGGCTCGTTTACGTCTGCCACAAGCACGGCGCGCACGCGATCGGTGGCATGGCAGCGTTCATTCCAAGCCGGAAAGACGCCGACGTCAACGCGCGCGCGTTCGCCAAGGTGCGAGAAGACAAGCTTCGCGAGAGCGCAGCGGGATTCGACGGTACATGGGTCGCGCATCCGGACCTCGTGCCACTCGCGCGCGAAATCTTCGATGGAGTGCTGGGCAGCAGACCGAATCAGATCGACCGCAAGCGCGATGACGTTACGACACGTGCACCGGATCTCATCGACAGCGCCGTGCCGGGAGGAATGATCACCGCGCCGGGCGTTCGAACGAATATCGAAGTTGCCTTGCTCTACATCGACGCGTGGCTTCGCGGCTCAGGTGCCGTGGCGATTCACAATCTCATGGAAGACGCGGCCACGGCGGAGATCAGCCGCACGCAGCTATGGCAATGGATTCGCCACGAGGCGCCAATCGAGGAAGGAGGACGCATGTCGCATGACTACTACCTGCGCATTCGCGACGAAGAGTTGAAGCGGCTTCGCGCGCAGCCGGACGCCGGCGCACGTCTTGGCGATGCGGCCGCGTTACTCGATGCGTTGGTGATCGGGGACTTCGAGGACTTCCTCACCGTGCCGGGCGGAAAGCTTTTGTCCTGATTACGGGCGAATGGACACCGAGAGATAGTACCGCCACTCGCGCGCGATGGGCGCGTCGAGGGCGCGTGCGAAGCCACCCAGCACGTCGAGGTCCGGCGTGCCGAGCATCGGATACGCCGGGACGTGCTCGTGTATCTCGGCACCGTAACTGCGCAATGATGTCAGGAAGAAATCCGGACTCGCCCCTGCGTAGAACACCTCGCCGAGTGACACGGGCATTGCTACTCGGTACGTCGAGAACGTTGTTCCCGCTGCGGCGCCGACCGGATACGCCGGTGCATCCACACGACGCGAATCCAGTGCGGGGTCGATGAGCGGCGATGCAAACCCACCAATGGCGAATCGCTCACGCTCGGCTCCTCCGCCACCACCGAGCGTGCCGTATGATGCGCGTGCGTTGACGAGCTGGCTCGAGTTGCTGCCGATGGAAATCGACAAGCTGCTGCGCTGCCGCATGTATGATCCATTCGCGGTCGCTCCCAGCTCTCCGGATGCCGCGAGCTGCTCGGTGTAGCGGGACTCGAGATCTCGCTGGCGTCGAACAATGGAAAATCCGAAGAAGGCCGCGCCACGCGTTGTGGGGCCGAGCACTTCGGGACTTTGATGCTCGAGCAGCGCACCGCCTTCGCCTGTAAACTCACCACCATCGCTTTCGATTTTCCGGCGGAGTCGCACTGCACCGCCAAAGCGACCGAGATCGAGGCCCTGTGCGAGCGCCGACGCGTAGGTGCGCGAGGGCGCTGCGTGCGACGTCCAGCCATCGAACAACAGCGTGGTCCGCGTGAGTCGCGATGCCAGGCGTAGCGAAAGGCCGGCCGGCAGGGCACCGGCGCCCATGCTCGCGAGGAGCACACCACCCAGTCGTCCTACGGGATCGGATCGAACGACACCAAGGAGAAGAGCGCTGCCTCCAGATCCGGAAATAGCGCCGGGTACATAGCGCAGCACGTCGGGGCCAACGGAGTAACTGCGCTCTGCCGAGACGGTGCCCAAGACGGGGCGGCGGCTCGAATCATTCGCCGCCATGATGCGTCGCGGCGGAAGCACCGGTGACAGCGAATCAACCACGACGGTTCGCGTGGGCGCGAATGCTCGAGACGCGCGCGCGAGCGACGTACTATCCGGGCGAAGACGTCGCAGGTCGTAGCCGCCTGCGTGCAGTGAGAGGAACCACAGCGCGCCGTCAGGCGCGACGTCAGCGGCGACGGCGGCACCGGTCACCGCAGTGAGTGGTGTGGCGTGGCTGTCGAGCGCGTCGAGCCGTTCGAGATTCGCAATGCCGCTCGCCTCGGAAGTCGCAATGATGGTGCGACCATCGACGTCGAAGACGGCATCGTATCGCGTTGCACCGTCGTCGGGGTCGGCGTATCGAATCGAGCCATCGTTGTGATTCACGCGCGCAACGCGCCAGCGATCGCCCGATTGCTCTGCGACCACAATCTCGCCCGTACGCTTCGACACGCGGGGTCGGTAGTAGTTGCGACTGATGCTTCCCGCTGCGAGTACGCGCACCCTGCCCGACATGAGGTCTACGTGCACGAGATCGCACCATCCGCGATCGCAGCGCACGGCCGCGGCCCACGTGCCGTCTGCCGACGGATCGGCATCCTTGAGACCGGCGCCACGCGTCAGGCGATTCACGCCGCCGTCCTCGGCACTCCAGATAAAGAGATCGGGACGCAAAGTGCCGTCGCGCAGCGGCATGATGCGCGACACGAGTAGATGGCGATTGTCCGGCATCCAGCGTGGTGTCTCGTATGCCGCGCCGTCGGGCGCGACGAGCGAAATCACCGTGCGCCTGGTCGGCGGAAAGAAGCTGCGATCGGGAACGTCATCGGGATCGTCGCGTTGTTGAATCTCGCGGCGATGCACGGCGGCGGTGTCCGGTTCGTCAGCGGTGCGCCAGACCATCAGCTCGGATGGTGCATCGAGGTGCCGAATTGTGAGCGCGACAAAGCGGCCGTCAGGAGAAATTGCCGGATCGCCGGTATTTCTCGAGAGTTTCTGCACGAGTGTGCCGGTGACCAGCGCATCCTTGCCCAGACCCTTCTCGAACGACAGCGCATCCGCCGTGAGTTCGGCGACGAATCGTCCGTACAACTGCGCCGGACCCGCTCCGTACACGCCGGCAAATGCTTCATCGAACGAGCGAACGGTCTTGGCGGTGAGACGCTTCCAGAGTGCCGTGACACTCGAGTCGCCCTCACGTCGCGCGAGCCATTCGAAATAGGCAGAGCCAACGAGATACGCGAAGCTGCCGGTTTCCCAACCGCCGGTCGCGCTCATGGTGCCGTACGACGGCAAGCGTCCTTCGATGGCGAACTGACGGAGCACCGCGGCACGCCATGCGTGATTGGGACGGCCGGTGCCACTCACTTTGCCTTCGATGTAAGTCGCGTATCCTTCGATTACCCACCGCGGTGATTCCAGCGCGACAGGGCCCATCGGCACGGGCGAGAGCGACCACAGTAGATTCTGCCAGTGATTCCGCGACGCGCGACTCAGGTGTGCAACGTGCGTGAACTCGTGTGTGGCGAGCAGCTCGTTCCACACGCGGTAGTTGCCAATGTCTTCACGCGGTTGTGGCGGCGTTGCCCAAAGCACGATAGTGGGTGCATCGAGCGTGGTCCACGCGCTGCCGTTCGCGTCGTTGGCGGGATCGTCCACGATGATGTGCACGCGCTCGCCCGGCAGAAAGCCAACAAGCGCGCCGACCTGTGTGCGCACGCCTTCCATGCGCTGCGCGAGGGACTGCGTCCACTCGCGATACTGGTCGGGATAGTGGAAGACGAAATGCTCAGTCTCGACGGTCCGCCAGTTGAGCCACGGGCGAGCCAGCTGCGCGGACGCGGGCGTGGGGAACAGGAACGAGAGCGCCGCAAAAATGGAAAGGGACGCGTGTATGCACGCGTCCCTCAACCGGTTTATTCTCCCGCGCTGGCGGATAGGATCAGCCGCGCGCTGCGGTCTTTCCCTTTACCCGATCCTGCAGCCAGGTGAGGGGAACAATGAACAGCGGTGTGAGCACCACGCCAAGGAGCGTGTTGATCCACACGAGCGCGATGTAAAACGCGCAGAGGCCGAGACCGACCCAGAGGGTCGCGAACGGGCCGTGAGTTTCCAAGAGAACGCTCCTGTCGCCGAGATCGTGGTGGGACGTCGTGAAGATATAAAGGGGACACTCGGACAGGAAGCCATTGTTGCCTGTCCTGACATAGTCCTGACCATCTATATTGCGTGCATGACATCCGATCTCGCGCCTGCGGTAGAGCGCGCTGCGCGTTGCGTGGTGGGCGCGTCTTGCGCGCCGCTGATGATCGCGGTGTCCGGCGGGTTGGATTCGATGGTGCTGCTGCACGCGGTGTCTCGCGTGGCGCCCGACCGCATTGCGGCTGTCGCCACGTTCGATCATCGCACTGGGTCTGCCGCGTCGCGTGCCGCGGCGCACGTGCGCCGGTCTGCCCGCGCGCTCGGCCTTCCGTTCGTGACCGGGCATGCGGGCGATGTCCTCGACGTGCGAGAGGGGCGCGAAGCCGCCTGGCGCGACGCGCGTTATGCCTTTTTGCGACGCGAGGCCGCGAGCCTCGGCGCGCAGATCGTTACGGCGCACACGGAAGACGATCAGATCGAAACCGTGCTGATGCGGGTGATGCGAGGCAGTGGAGCGCGAGGTTTGGCGGCGCTGTACGCGCAGAGTGAAATCCTGCGCCCGTTTCTCGGCGTCCGTCGTTCGCAGCTCGAGACGTTTGCTGCCGCCCACGGCATCCGCTGGGTGGAAGATCCGAGCAATGCATCGCCGGATTTTC
>JBBQHJ010000132.1:0-11765 GCA_038323865.1 Gemmatimonadales bacterium | reverse complement strand
GCTGCAATCCGGGCACGAGCGGAAACTTCTCCGTGACGACACGCGCGATGTCGTCGTAGGCCGCGACTTTGACGAGCGCGACGAGATCCCAGTCGCCGCTCACCGAATAGACATCCGTGACGCCGTCGATCTCGGCGAGATACTGCGCGGCCGCCGGAATGGACGCGGGTTCGGCGCGAATGAGTACGATCGTGGTAATCACGGCTACGTCAGGTTGTTGGAAACGGAGGAACGTTCAGCATCCACAGGCCCGCGATGCGGCTCTGCGGATCGACGTCGATCAGGAGATCCTTGGCGACGCGGACGGTGCGCACCTCGCGGCGAAGGCCCACACGAAAATGAATCACACGCTCGTCGGCATCCGATTCCGCCGTGAGCGGCGTGTCGACTTCCAGCGACGCGATACCTGGCTGCGACACACGCGAGGGAATTACGACAAGCGCATCTTCAATGGTGGTCGGCGGCACGAGCGACGGCCGCTTTTGCACATCCGGCCACACGGCAACCTCGACGCCGCGGATGCGCCCCGCATGGATGTCGAGAATCAGCCATGACCCATCGGTGCCCTCGAGCTCGACGGAGCCGTTCATGCCACCACTCGGTTTCTCACCGTCGAGACGCGCGATGAGGATGTCCGTGTCGGTGTCCCAACGGTATTCCACCGGCGCGCTTGCTTCGATTGAGGACGGCTCCAGCTGAACGGCAACGGTCATGGCGAACCTCCGTTGGGACTGCCAAAGATACCGCCCGGGCCCGCGACTGGAAGACGCGCGTTGCCACGCTTCTATCGACTCGGCATTCTGAGTAAGTTGTTTCTCGTTGACAATTGCAACAGGTTGCTACAGGAGCCAGGCGTGGAAGCAGAAGCGAAAGAGCCCTCGGGTGTGACCCGGAGCCAGAACGTGGTGTACGTGATGCCGGTGGACTGGTCCGCCGCGGATAGTGTGCTCGCCACGCTGGTGGATCGCATCGACCCCACTCGCGCCGAAACACAGGTGCTGGTGCTCACCTCCGACGCGGAAAATGCGAGCGCTGCTGCCGACCGCCTTGTAAGTGTGGTGGGCGATCGCGCCATCAGCGTCCTGCCGGCAACTGGTGGCCCGCGCGCAGCACGCCTGCTCCGCGCCTCGCCCGCCCACGTGGTCACCGGCGCCCCCGCGGCGCTCGTCACGCTGATGCAGGCGTCCATCCTCAAGCCGGCCGCCGTAAAAACGGTGGTGTTTGCGTGGCTCGACGCCATTCTCGACACGCCAGACGCCACGCCGCTCGAGACACTTCTTGGCGAACTGCCGAAGGAAGGCGCTCGGATCGTGCTCGCTGGAGAAATGCTACCCGGCTATGACGCGCTGATCGAGCGCTACGCGCGCCGCGCGCGGCGCGACGTCGAGGCTGCCGATGATTCAGCCGCGCCCTTGAACGCCGAGTACGTCACGACATCGTCCGCGACGCGCGGCAGCATGCTGCGTCGCGTGCTCGATGCGCTCGATCTACCACACGCGGACGTGTTCGCACGCACGGCCTCCGTGCGCGACGAAGCAAGCCACATCATTCGCTCACTCGGCTATTCCTCTGCCGCCGTACGCGTGATCAACGCGCCATCGGAGAGTGCCGATGCACTCGTTCTCACCGAGCTGCCATCCACGCGGGCCGAGCTCCGGGCACTCGTCGGCGCGTCGCCGCGCCGTGTGTATGCCCTTGTGCTGCCGTCGCAGCTCAAGAGCCTTGGGGCAATGCTCAATGGTGGCCAGCTCACGCCGATCGGCATGCTGGACGCTGCTGAGCGTGCGCGTGGCCGTGATGAGTCGATGCGGTCGTCGGTGCGGGAGCTGCTCACGTCGACCGATGTGCGCCGCGAAGTGCTGGCGCTGGAGCCGTTGCTCGAGCAATTCGACGGCATCGAGATCGCCGCAGCGGTCCTCCGACTGCTCGAACAGCAGCGCCCCGGCCTCCGCAAGGATCCCGTGGCCGCTGTCACGCCCATGCAGCGCCTGTTCGTGAACATCGGGGAGCGTGATGGGGCGCACGCGCCGGACATCGTGAAGATGATCGCCGCCGAAGCGGGCATTCCGAGCTCGCAGATTGGTCGCGTCGAAGTCCGCGACACACATACCATTGTCGAAGTCGCGACGTCCGTCGTAGAGCTCGTCGTTGAAAAGATTGCTGGCGCATCGGTGCGCGGCCGTAAGGTCATGGCTCGCATCGATAAGCCGCGCGAGGATCGCGGTGGACGGCCCTCCGGCCCGCGCGGCGGCGGTGATCGTCCAGATCGTGGCGGTGACCGTCCAGATCGCGGCTCGCGTCCTCCGCGGCCCGGTGCACCCCGCAGTGGCCCACGCCGCTTCGATCGTGATGGCGCACCGCCCTCACGCCCAGCGCGTCCACCCCGCCCCCGCCGCGACGACGCATGATCGGCGACATGTATCCCGCCGGCGCCGGTGGATGGATCGAAGTGATCTGTGGTGTGATGTTCAGCGGAAAGAGTGAAGAGCTCATTCGCCGCGTTCGTCGTGCACTGATTGCGCGGAAGAAGGTGCAGGTATTCAAGTCGCATCTCGACGAGCGGTACGCTGGTCTCTACCACGTGTCGAGCCACGATGGACGCACCGCCGAAGCCGTTCCAGTTGATTCGCCGGAGCAGATCGCGCGGCTGCTGGAGGGCGACACGCAGGTGGTCGCCATCGACGAGGCGCAATTTCTGCCGTCGGGCATTGTCGATCTGTCCACGGCCCTTGCCGCGAGTGGCCGCCGCGTGATCATTGCCGGCGCCGACACGGATTTTCGCGGCGAGCCCTTTGGCTGCATGCCGCAGTTGCTTGCCGTGGCGGAAGTCGTGGACAAGCTCCACGCCATCTGCGTGTTGTGCGGAAATCCAGCGAGCCGGAATCAGCGTCTCATCGACGGATTACCGGCTCGCTGGGAATCACCCACGATTATGGTGGGCGGTGAGGAGAACTACGAGGCACGGTGTCGCCGGTGTCACGCAGTTCCCCGCCGCGATGAAGATCAAGTCCGTCTGTTCTAACTGCTTATGGGACGATCGAGCTGAAGTACTTCTTGTCGTCGAATCCAGCCGGATCGAGTTCCAGGTATCGGTTGTCCTGAAAGCGGCCCGTAGTCGGGAAGTATGGGGGCGGATTTATCACGGCGCAGTGATCGTAGGTGTAGCGCTTGGCGAATCCGTTTCCGTTGCTCTGTCCCACGGCGCCGCGAATGTTCTGAATCAGTCCGCCAGACAAGTTGATACATCCACGTCCATTGACCGTGGTTCCGCAATTGTTCACGGCGGTGGGGCCGGCGTTGTAGTTCTGCACGCGGAACGAGTTGCCGAGCGCCATCATCACAGCGTGAATGTCGACGTCCTTCGTTTCGTCCATGTTCTGATAGCCGCTACCCGGGTCCTGCGGTTTCAACAGCGCATTGTCGGAGATCACGATGTCTTTGTCGGCGATGAGGCCGAGAATGTCGCGACAGACGCCCGTCACGGGATCGTTGGCATACCGGAGATCATCGACCAGCACGATGGACCCGTTCGAATAGAGCGTCACTCGACCGTTCAACGTGCCGCTGACGCCGACGTTGCCGCTGAAGTGGATGACGCCCTTTGCGTTGGTGTTGTACAGACGGTCGAGCGGGAAGAGATATTTTACGTCTCCGATATTGGAGACGCCCGTCGCGCCGGCCACGGATTTGTCGCCGCGAGCGGCAAGCCATTTCACACTCACGGCTCCGGTATCAAGGAGCCAACTCCCGTATCTGCCGGACGGCGTGAACGTCGAGTCCATGCCGCCCTTCTGCCACGATGCGTTGACGAGGGTATATCGGGCACCCGTACTCGGATCGATGGCGCTCGCGATGTTCCGCTCGACCGCAACGAGGTGTGGATCACCGGCGAGATAGCAGCGCGCATTGGCGTGCTGCATGATGGTCTGCAGCGACGCGCCTTGTTCGTTATTTGCCGTGGTGTTGGCCGAGTTCGCGGTAGCGCCACCGTCCCGCAGCGCCAGGGAATCCATGGTCTTGAACCACGCCGAGCTGTGCACGCTGGCCGGGAAGAACTGCGGGACGAGGACGTTCGGCACGTTGTTTACACGCACACTGTGCCAGTCACCGCAAAAGTCGAAGTTGCTCACGGTGGTGCCGCCTGGCCAATCTCCTCGCGTCGCAGCGGCCGTGTTGCCGGTAAAAATCCGGAACGCGCCTTCATCCAGATCGGTGCTGTCGCCGGAGGCGTTCAGGTCGGCGGAGAGAAACTCGATGCGCGTGGTCAGCTGTCCTTCGTTGTTACTCGCCGGCGCCGAAGGGAAATCCCAGCCACTGGACGCCGAAATCGTCTTCAGCGTGAGAAGCACCGACGTGCTCGGCAGTGCAATAGGCTTCTGGTACTGCTTATAGCCTTTGGAGAACACACCGTAGTTCGCGCCGTTCACGACCCAGACGGTACCAACGTCATCGTGGAACGTCGCACGTCCGGATCCAATGTTGATCGTGTCGTTCGACCAGACGGGACCCCAGAGGGCGTCACCGTTATTGAAGAAGATGGTCGACGCACCAGTCGCGTTCTCCTGATTCGACCAGTACGCGAACTTCGCAAAGCTCTCCTGCGTGAGTTCGAGACGACGAATGAAGGCATTCTTGCGCGAGTCAGTGGCCACGGACACGATGCTCGAGAAGCGACCGAACTGTCCGCTCGTGGAACCCGTCGGGCCGACGTATACGCTCACCTGAATGCCCGTCATCGGCGCGCCAGAGGCGTCGGTGAGTGTGGCATTCTTGAGGATGATCGTGTCAATCTGGCTCGGCTGCATTACAAGGATGCTGGGATCCTGATTGACGCGGCTCTTTCCGATCTGCAGTCCCATCTCTGCGGCATACTTGAGGTCGCGCTCCTTGTCGTACGACTTGGCGAGGAGGTTCGCGTTCGACGCCAGGAAGATCGAAGACATGGCGAGTGCGGCCATGCCGACCACGAAGACGAGCACGAAGACAAGTGCTACGCCGCGCCGGTCGCGCGTGGACGGATTCGCGTGCGAGGTACTGCGGTTACTGGTGCGCATGGTTGATGTCCTCATGGGACGGTCACGGCCGCGGCCGCGTTGACGTTCGACATCGCGGGGGTGCAGTCCTGCGCCGCGATGCCATACACGTACGTCTGTCCAGACAGGACGTTCGTGTCGGTGAACGAGTAAGTGGCTGCTTGCGAAGCCATGATACTCGTGATGGGGTCGCCGAACGTCGTCGTTGACGACAACCGCCGGAAAATTGCGTACCGCTCGATGTCCTTCTCACCAGCGCCATCGTCGGTGGACTTGCTCCAGGAAACCGTCACGGACGGGATGGGCACAGCGATCGCTGCGACGGTCGGTGTGCCACCGGGATACGGCAGCATGCCGCACGAGGCACGCTGCATGAGTCCGGAGTTCATGAGGCGAACGAGCGTTTCGACAGTTCGCAGCGCATCCTTGCCGGTGCGCGGATCGCGGGTGGCGGTGAGGAAGTGAATGCGCACCGCCTTGACGCTGTCGGTCAGCGCAAACTGGCCGGTGTCGTCGACCGCGCCATGGATGATGCCGTGATACAGCGGCATCTGTGACTTGAGGATCGGACGCAATCGGTTGAGCGTATCGGCCTTGTAGTACGTAAAGATCGGCATCGTGTCGCGCGGGTCTTTCGTGATGCCGCGCGCAATGAGCGTGGGCGCCAATCCATTCACGCGCCGGAACAGCAGAAAACGGCCCGAGATTGATGTCGTTGAATCGGGACGCAGGTAGTAGCTGATGGTTTCCGCGCCGCTAGGTACGCCTACCGCAGCCCAGTACGTGCTGTCCGGATAGTTCTTGACCGGCGACGAATTCGGAAGCGGGCGCCGCTCGGACAGGAACATCACGCGCACAGCGTTCGTATCCGCGTCCGAGAACTGATACACGGCGCGCACGTCGCCGGTGTCCACCGAAATCATGTTCGCATTGAACGTGATCGCCTGCGAATCGAGCTGCACGATCATTGGCTGGAAATCCGTGACGCCAGCACCCGCCTCACGGAGCTCGCGTTCAACCTGGCCCGCGGCGAACTGCGCGTTCTGCATGGCATCCATGCGCGACGATTCGCGCGTGACGAGGCCGGTCTGCTTCCGCATGAACTGCACTGCTGCACCCGTGATCATCAGCACGAGCATCATGCCGATGACCAACTCGATGAGAGTAAAACCTTTGCGCGCGCGCATCAGAACACCGCCACGGCTGTGGATTTCGCGACGGTCTTCCGCATCTGCGGGTGCGTCACGGTCACGCTCACGATCTTGTAGTCGACGGAATCGGTGACGGCGCCGCCAATCCGAACGACCTGCGTCTTGATCGTGTACTTGGTGAAGTCGGACGACCCCGTATCGGTACGCGCCAGTGTATCAATGGACGCATACGTCGGCTGCTGGCGCACGGCATCGAGCCGCGCCGACGCCAGCTCGTTCGCCCCGATCACGAGATGCGCCTGGCTGCTCGCCTGCGCGAACTTTGCGCTGAACCCGCCGAGCACCAGCACCACGCCGGTGAGCAAGAGCATCGCGACGATGACCTCGACGAGCGTCATTCCCTTACGATTAGTCATTGGACCACCTGCCATACGGCGCTGGATCCGGTACCCGCGAGACGATAGAGCTCAGTGCGCCCCGTTGCGCGCGTCACCGTGACGGCGCGATAGTCAACACGCGTCTTGTACGTGTTCTGGATGTAGATCTCGACATCGGTGTTCGTGGAACCGTCACGGTGGAAGATCACGCTGGGCAATCCACTGACACTCTTGAGCCCTGAACCAACAACCGGCGCCGACACCGATGAAGTGTTGATGCCGACCGGCGGAATCTTGAATGAGTTGCCTTCGCCGGATGGACGCCAGAACTTCACTTCGCTGCTCTGGATGGCGCCGTCGTTGTTCGCGTCTTCAGCGATCTGCAATTCGAACTTGGTCGTGTCGACACTCACGATCACGTCATACTGACGCGTCAGCGACGTCCGCTGCGCCGTCTGGAAAACCGATCGCACCTGCTGCGCGCCCGCATCTGCGCGATACATGCCGACATTGATGCGTGGAATGGCGAATCTCATGATGATCGCCATCATCACCAGGACGATGACAATTTCGACCATGGAGAATCCTGCGCGGCGGCGGTGCTGCCGATACTGGAATCGAAACACGGTCCTCCTCCGGAAGTGCAAACCACGGGGAAAGCCCTGCGGCGGGATTTCCGTCCCTCAGAGGTTACGGTCGCAGGATTCTACAACTATCACATTACGTGACCTAATCGTCACGTTGTGCGCCCCAACTCCTTGCAGGTAACGCGGAGCAACCCATAGCGTGACTGAGCCACAACTTAGCTCCTGTACCCTCGACTCCGATACATGGGCGTCATCGCCACTCTGCTCCCGCAAAGTGTTCAGGTACAGCGGCTTCGTACCGCAATCCGCGACCGACACGAACTCCACGAATGCACGGACTGGGCTGCCCTCGCCCGCGTGTGCGATCGCGAACCCGTGCGCGTCGCTGTTGTGGACCTGTACTGGGATCAAACTCCCAATTTCGAAGGCATCCGCCAACTCAAGCAGCGTCTCCCTCGGCTCACACTCGTTGCGTACGTCGTCGCTACACCTGAACGCGCCCACGACCTCTTCGACATGGGCCGAGCGGGGGTCGACGGGCTGGTTCTCGCCGGTCATGACGATTCACCCCGCCCGCTCCTCGCCCTCATTGAAGGGGCCGAGTCCAAGAGTCTTGCGGGCTTGGTTCGGCGGTCGCTCGACGGCATCGATCCCATGGTCGCCGATGCGGTCCTCCTCGCCGTGACTCGCGCGCACGAACGCCTGTCTCCGCAGGCGCTCGCTCGACTTCTGGCACAGCCGCGTCGCAGCGTCACCCAACGCCTGATCGCCGAAGGATTTCCGCCACCGCAACGGCTCATCACGTGGGGCCGGCTCATCGTGGCGGCACACATGCTCGAAGACCGCCACCGGAGTGCAGATCGCGTAGCCAACACGCTCGACTTCCCGTCCGGTTCGGCCTTCCGCAACAGTTGCCAGCGCTACCTGCATGCCACGCCGCGGCAAATCCGCTCTCGCGGTGGAGCGGGGTACGTCGTGCGCGCGCTACTGCGACAGGTGCACGCGCGCGTCGCCAGTGCGAGTGAGCCGCGCTCTCGCTCCCCCACGCGCGCACCGGCGCTCGCGCTGTGATCGGCCCTGAACAACTCGCGGCCGGACAGCGCGCGGAGACAGCAGGCGACTACGTAGCGGCTGCCGCGGCCTACACGGCGGTTGCCGCCGTGTCCGACGAGCAACTCGCCGTTCAGGCGCATTTCTGCCTGGGTCGCGTGAGCTGGCGTCAGGGTCGCTTCGATGCGGCGCTCAAGTCGTTCGAGAACGCGCGCGCCATTGCAGCACGCAGTGGCGATGTGGAATTCTGCGCACGCATCGACAACGGAATCGGCGCGGTGCACTACGCGCGGGGAGACTACATCTCTGCGCGCCGTGCCTACGATGCGGCGCTCTCGCGCACGAACGAGCCTGGTATGCGCGGCAAGGTGATTCTCAATCTCGGCGTCATCGAGAACATCCAGAGCAATTTCGAAGCGGCTCGCGCGCAGTACGAACAAGCGTATCACCTGTTCGCCACGAGCGGCGATACCGAGAGCGCCATGCTCGCGTTGCACAATCGCGGCATGGTGGAAACCGATCTCGGGCTGTGGGAAGAGGCCGATCAATCGTTCCTGTCCGCACTCGAACTTGCGCGGGACGGCGGCAATCGCGAGATGGTCGCTAAGTCTCTGGTGAATCGCTCCGAAGTGCTCATCGAGCGTGGCGCGCTCCAGGAAGCAATCGAGCATTGCGATCAGGCGCTGGAGATTTACTCGGTCGTGGGCGACGAGGTCGGGCGTGGCGAAGCGCTTCGGTGGCGCGCACAGGCGCTCGGTCGCACCGGCGATCACGTTGCCGCGGAGCGACTCGCCAATGAAGCGCTGCAGATCGCCATGCGATCAGGCTCCAGGCTCCTCGAAGCTGAATCGGCGCGCGACCTTGGCGTCCTCCGCGGCCTGCTTGGCGATCGGGCTGGTTCCGCCAAGATGCTGAGGCGGGCGCTCGCGCTCTTCACCGAGCTTGGCGCGAAGCGCGACGCCAGCGAGGTAGCAAAGCTGCTACAGCGCCCTACGCCGGCACGCACGCTCGAGCGAATCGACATCGAACGCTGACGGTTTTCACGCTTGCCTGTGGTTCGCTGGCGGCCTACCTTGGCGCTATGCACCTCGTCGGCCTTACCGGCAACATTGGCAGTGGCAAATCCACGGTCGCCCAGCTTCTGAGCGAGCGTGGAGCCACGATCATCGACGCTGATGTCCTGGCCCGGCGTGCTGTCGAGGTTGGGATGCCCGCCTACAAGGCCATTCAGGCGCGCTGGGGCACATCCGTCCTCAGCGGTGAAAATGGGCCGATCGACCGCGGTGCCCTTCGGCGCATCGTGTTCAGCGATCCCTCAGAGCTGGAGCAGCTGAACGCCATCGTGCATCCCGAGGTAGAGCGGATGCGTGCGGGACTCGTCGAACAGGCACGCCTGCGTGGTGACCGTCTGGTGGTATGCGACATTCCGCTCTTGTTCGAGCGCCGCATGACTGAGACTTTCGATCGGATTGTGCTCGTTGATGCCCCGCGGCCTGTACGCCTCGAGCGCCTGGTGCGCGAGCGCGGACTCAAGGAAACGGAAGCGATGGACATGATCGTCGCGCAAATGCCCGCCGAGCTCAAGCGGGCGCGTGCGGATTTCATCATCGACAACGACGGCACGTTGACCACGCTCGACGAGCGCGTGTCCGAAGTCTGGGGCGCGCTGGTCGCCGAGGCGGATTCTCGCGCTCTTGTCGAGCGCTGAAGTTTCGTTGGTGATTGCGATCTGTAGATCGCCCAAATAAACTCCGCCCTGCACCTCACACTCGCGGAGCACACGTGTCCGACATCCCGCAGGATCTGCTGTATACGGAAGATCACGAGTACATCAAGCCTGCGGCAGAAGCCGGCCACGTGTACATCGGCATCACCGACTACGCCCAAGGCGAACTCGGCGACATCGTTTTCATAGAGCTGCCCAAGGTCGGCGCGAGCTTCAAGAAGCACGAGGTCTTCGGAACTATCGAGGCCGTAAAGGCCGTGTCCGAGTTGTATGCGCCGGTGGCCGGCGAGATCGTGGAAGTGAACAGCCGACTGGACGGCGAGCCCGCACTGGTGAACAGCAGCCCCTATGGCGACGGCTGGATGGTGAAGGTGAAGCTCGCCGATGCGGGAGAGAAGTCGGGCCTCATGGATGCCGCGGCATATAAGGGCAAGCTGGGCGAATAGAGTCGGCCAGTCTGGTTACGCGTTCTCCTCCGCATACGCGGCCATCGGCAAACACGAACACACGAGATGTCTGTCGCCATAGGCTGACTCCACACGACCGACCGACGGCCAGAATTTCCGCTCTCGTGTTGCCTGCGTCGGGAACGCCGCGAGCTCGCGCGCGTACTTGTGATTCCATGCATCGCTGATCACTGCGCCCATCGTGTGCGGCGCGTGCTTCAACGGGTTGTCGTCGCGATCCATGGTGCCCTGCTCGATCTGCCGAACTTCTTCACGAATCGAGATGAGTGCGTCGCAGAACCGGTCCAGCTCGGCCTTTGACTCGCTCTCCGTCGGCTCGATCATCAGCGTACCCGCCACCGGGAAGCTCACCGTCGGCGCATGGAACCCATAGTCCATCAACCGCTTCGTGATGTCTTCGACTTCAATTCCGGCACTCGTCTTCAGTGCACGCGGATCCACGATGCACTCGTGCGCGATGCGGCCGTTCGCGCCCTTGTAGAGCACCGGGTAATGCTCCTCGAGACGGCTCGCGATGTAGTTCGCATTGAGAATCGCGATCTTCGTCGCGTACGCGAGCCCTTCACCGCCCATCATGTCGATGTACATCATCGAGATGGGAAGAATGCTGGCACTGCCCCACGGCGCCGCGCTGATCGCACCAGTTGCCTGCGTACCACCCGTGGCAATCACTGGGTTGCCGGGGAGGAAGGGCGCGAGCTGCTTGGCCACGCCGATCGGACCCATGCCCGGTCCGCCGCCGCCATGCGGAATGCAGAACGTTTTGTGCAGGTTGAGGTGGCACACGTCCGCGCCGATGTCGCCCGGGCGGCACAGCCCCACCATCGCGTTCATGTTCGCCCCGTCCATGTAGACCTGCCCGCCATTGGCGTGCACGATCTCGCAGATCTCGCGAATGGACTCCTCGAACACGCCATGCGTGCTGGGATACGTCACCATCAGCGCCGCGAGCGTATCCTTGTTCGCCTCCGCCTTCGCCTTCAGGTCCGCGACGTCGATGTTGCCCTTTGCATCCGTCTTCGTGACGATCACCCGCATGCCGGCCATGACGGCGCTCGCCGGATTGGTGCCATGTGCTGACTGTGGAATGAGGCACACGGTGCGGTGGGCGTCTCCGCGCGACGCGTGATACGCGGCAATGGTCAGCAGGCCGGCGTACTCACCCTGCGAGCCGGCATTGGGCTGGAGCGACACGGCGGCAAATCCCGTAATTTCGGCCAGCGCCGCCTCGAGGTTCCGGAACAGCTCCTGGTAGCCCAGCGCCTGGTCCACCGGCACGAACGGATGCAGCTTGCCGAACTCCGGCCACGTCACGGGCATCATCTCCGCCGTGGCGTTGAGCTTCATGGTGCAGCTGCCGAGCGGAATCATGGA
>JBBQHJ010000131.1:0-11826 GCA_038323865.1 Gemmatimonadales bacterium | reverse complement strand
AATACGAAAACATGCTGCACGACTCCATGACGGGGTTGCCGACGCTGCCTGTGGTCATCGAGCGGTCGCGCCAGCTCTTCAAGGAGCGCGGCGAGCTTGTCGTGCTATATCTCAACTTCGTGCGCTACTCCAAGATCGAGGAGATCTACGGTTGGGAAAAGTTGGATGCGGTGCTGGAGACCACGGCGAGCGCCGTGCGCAGTTTCCTCGACGACGACGATCTCCGCCAATCGCGCCTGATGGTGAGCTTCAGCAACGATGATGATTTCATCTTCTTCCACGTGCCGGTGAGTGGTGTTGCCGCCGCGACGGACGGTGAGATCACCGAAATGGTCACGCGTCTCCAGCGGCATGTCGCCACGCAGATCGAATCGCAGCACGGCGAGGATATCTCGGCGTTATTCGACATCTACGTCGGCCATGCGCATCTCTACTACAATCCCAAGGTTCGTGTGGAGCGCGTGATCTATCGTGGGATTCGCGAAGCGCAGAATGCATCGCGATCACTCGAGCAGCGAGAACGCGCGCGGCGAGTCAGCGATCTCAAGCTGACAATTCGTGACCGCGCGGTGTACGTGGATTACCATCCAATCGTCATCGCCACAACGCGTGAGATTTTTGGTTTCGAGGCGCTTGCTCGCGGCAGCATGCGGACGTTGCGCAGCCCCGAGGTCATGTTTGACGTCGCGGCCGAAGCAGACCTCATCTGGGAACTCAGCCGGCTCTGTCGCGAACGTGCGCTCGAAGGCATGGACGCTCGGCTCACGGAAGGGCAGCTGCTCTTCATCAACGTCGATCCGCACGATTTCAGCGACCCGGCGTTCACGGAGAAGGGCGTCAAGAATCCCGAGCGCGTCGTCATCGAAATAACGGAACGCACCGCGATCAAGGATTACCCCAAGTTCCGCGAGCGGCTCAAGGCGTTCCGTGAATTTGGTTTTCGATTCGCCGTTGACGACGCCGGCAGCGGCTACGCCGGCCTCGGATCAATAGCGAACCTCGAGCCCGATTTCATCAAGCTCGACATCTCGTTGATCAACGGCATCGACGCGAACTTCATCAAGCAGAATCTCGTACAGACGATGGTAAAGTTCGCGAACGATCACGGTGCCATGGTGATCGCGGAAGGCGTCGAGCGCGCCGAGGAGTATCAGGCGGTGCAGGACATGGGCGTGCACCTCGTACAGGGCTTCTTCCTGCATCGCCCGCAGGGTGCATCGGTTCCGATCCAGCGACTGGAACCAGCGAACCGTTAGCGCAGAAGATCGCGGACGAGCAGCACGGAGCGTTCAGCCGCGCCGAGTCCGTGGTGGACAACGTTTCTGGCCGCGGCGCCAGCGACTGTGCGCAACGAGGCATCGAAGAGAAACGCATTGATCGCGGCTTTAAGCGATGCCTCGTCGTCGACGCTCATTCCCGCGTCATCATCGATGAGCAGCCGCGCGTCGCGACTTCCAAAATTCCTCGGCCCGAAGAGTACCGGCACGCCGAAGGCTGCCGGCTCGAGCACCGAGTGCAAGCCCGATGCATGAAAGCCGCCCCCGACGAACGCGACGTGTGCCAGCGCATACAGCTCACCGAGCACTCCAACTTGATCCACGAGAATCACATCTGCCGACGCCGCGTGCTCAGTGTCACTCAAGCGGCGAAGCTGAATTCCGGCCTGCGTTGCCCAATGTTCGATCGGCACGAGATGCTCTTCCGTGGGCTCATGCGGTGCGATGATCATACGCGCATCTGTGTGCTCGGATCGTACCTGTTCCCACGCTGGGAGAAGCGCGGCTTCGTCCGCCGGCCAGGTTGATCCCGCAACGAGTGTGGGCCGTTCCGAAACGAACGGCGCCAGCAGCGCACTGGACGTATCCGTCGCCCGCGAACGAGCCCAGACTTGATCGTATCGCGTGTCGCCCGTGACCTCGATGCGCGAACTCGGCACACCGAGCGCGATGAGGCGATCCGCATCTTCCTGACTGATCGCGCCGACGCGGTCGATCTGGCCGTACGCCTCTCGCAGGATGGCGCGCGCGATGCGTCCGCTGCGAGACGATTCTGCTGAGAGCGTCGCGCTGATCATACCCAGCTTCGTACCACGCTTCCGTGCCTGGCGTGCGAGTGTCGGCCATACATCGAGCTTGCTGAACACCAGCGCACTCGGCGATAGCGAAGCCAACGCACGGCGCGTCGCCGAACTTGAGTCGAAGGGAAGCACGTCGCGAAAGTCGACGTCGAGTTTCGCCGCAAACCCGCGTGCACTCGGGGAGAAATAGGTGTAGGCGAGCTGCAAATTGGGCTCGCGCTGTCGCATGATCTCCAGCACCGGACGCGCCTGCAATCCTTCGCCCACACTTGGCGCGTGCATCCACAGCAGGCGACGATTGCTGTCGCGCTGAAAGGCTGCAAAGCGTTCGAGCACATGCCGCCGCGCCGCAATGCTGTCGAGTACCTTGTTTCGGCCAACCGGCGCAAACGACGCGAGGGCGCCGGCTAGACGAGCCGCGCCCTCGTACCCAAGTCGCAGTGCGGGATTCACGGCTCTCGCCGGTGAGTCGTCGTCAGGGCGCCGGCTTGGCGAGCTTCGCGAGCTCGGCGTTGATCACCACGCGAAACGAATCAACGGGATACGCACCGAGGATCTTGCGCGTACCAATGAAGAATGTCGGTGTGGATTGCACACCCGCCGCACCACTGCGCTCTTTATCAGCTTCAATGAGTGGACGCGCGGCGTGCGCCGTCATGCACGCGTTCCAGTTCTTCGGGTCGACGCCAGCCGAGACTGCGAATGACGCGAAGATCGGCATAGGGTCTGGTTCCTTCGCCCATTTCTGCTGCTGGCTGAAAAGCGCGTCGTGCAACTCCCAGAACTTGCCCTGCACCGATGCACACATGGCTGCTTCAGACGCGGCGGGCGCGTTCGGATGCAGCGATGGAATCGGGTAGTTCAAGTACGCGAGACGCACTTTGCCGGTCTGCACGAATTCCTTGTCGAGGGCAGCGAAGGTCTCATCATGCCACTGCTTGCAGTAGGGACACTGAAAGTCGCTGATCTCCACCACCCAGAGCGTGGCCGACTCGGCACCACGGATACGGCCTTTGTCGGCGCGAGTGCTGATGGAGTCGGTGAGACCAGGCGCCATCGCAGCAGCCGGCGCTGCGGATACGTCGCCAGCGGACGCGGTCTTGGTTGATGCCTGCGGTGTCTTGGCGGCCTCGGTGCTCGAGCACGCCGCTACAGTGAATAGCGTGATGACACCAAGGCGAAGACGTGACGTAGTGAGCGACATGGTTGATGCGGTAAAGGTCGACAGGTCCCGAAAGGTAACTATCTGCGACGCGGGCGGTCGAGGCGGCCAAGGGCTTGCATCAGTGTCACCCCGTGGCGCTACTTCCTTCGGTGGGCCCAACCTAGTTCATCCGGCATGACCCTTGGTCTTGCAGTTCGCACGCTGCTGTTCTCGACGCTCGCCCTCATGCAGGGCCAGCCGGCGATTCCATCTCCGCGAGGTCTGCTCAACGACTTCGCCGGGGTCGTTTCCCCGGAGAATGCAACGCGCATCGAGCACATAGCTCAGGACGTTCGCGACAAGACGGGTGGCGAGATAGCAATCGTCACCTTGGCCGATATCGCCGGACGAGACCCGAGCGAAATTGCGTTGCGCATCGGTCGCGAGTGGAAAGTCGGTGCCATGGCGCCCATCGGCGATGCCAAGCGGAACGCCGGCGTCGTCATTCTTGTTGTCCCGAAGGAATCGTCGAGCGACGGCAAGGGGTACTGCCGCATCGAGACGGGGCAGGGTGCAGAAGGATTCATCACCGATGCGACCGCCGGAGACATCTGTCGCGAGGCGACACCACAATTCAAGCAGCGTGATTACAGCGGTGGGCTCGAACAGATCACCATGCGTGTGGCTGAGCGTTTCGCACGCGAGTTCAACGTCGCGCTGGATTCGTCAGTCGGCGCGCTGCCACCAATGCGGCGTGAACAGCCCGTTCGCCAGAGCCAAGGCATCAACCCTGTCGTTCTCGTCGTCATCCTCTTCATCGTGTTGTCCCTGTTTGGCGGACGACGTCGGCGCAGCGGCTGCGGCGGTTGTATGCCGCTGTTTATTCCGTGGAATTTGTTCGGCGGCGGTGGACGAGGTGGTGGCTGGAGTGGAGGAGGTTTCGGCGGCGGCGGTGGCGGCGGCTTCGGTGGGTTTGGTGGCGGCGGCGGGTTCAGTGGTGGTGGAGGCGGCTCTTCCTGGTGAGCACACATGGCGATGATGACTCTCGATGAGTTGGTAACGCAGCTGCGCGCGGCCTACGGCCAGCGACTCGCGTCCGTGGTGCTGTATGGCTCAGCCACTGCTGCCGACCACGATCCAAAGAAATCGGATTACAACATTCTCGTGCTGCTCGATCGCATCGAGGCGAACACGTTGTCGGCCGCATCGGCTGTCGCGCGTGCGTGGCGCGAGGCAGGCAATCCGCCACCAATGACCATGACAATTTCCGAATGGCGCGGCTCTGCGGATGTGTTTCCGATGGAGTACGGCGACATTCTCGATCGAAATCGCGTGCTGCATGGCGAGCCGCCGTTCGCGGGGCTAAGGGTCGATCGCCAGCACCTGCGTCTTCAGCTCGAGTCGCAGGCGATGGGGAAACTGCTCCAACTGCGGCAAGGTGCTCTGCTCGCGGGAACAGATGGCAAGCGACAGCTCGAGCTGTTGGAGGCAAGCTTCAGCACGATCATGGTTCTCTTTCGCGCCACCTCTCGGCTGAGCCAAAAAACACCGCCCGCCGACAACGTGGCTCTTGTTGAACAGGTTGCCGCGAGTGCCGGCATCGACGCCGCGCCGTTCACCCGCATCGCTCGGCATCGTCGTGGCGAGGCGCCATTGCGTTCGGAAGACGCAGGGCCCGTCCTGGGTCAGTATCTTTCAGGCGTTGAGCGGCTCAACGCCTATCTCGACACCTTCACTCTCTGAGGCACCCCACCAATGAAACGTCGCTGGCTTGCTGTCCTCCTGCCGTTTGCGCTTGCAGGATGCGGCTACAACTCAATCCAGAAGCTCGACGAACAGGCGAACAGTGCGCAGGGGCAGATTGAAGTGCAGCTCCAGCGCCGCGCTGATCTCGTCCCGAACCTCGTGAACACCGTGAAGGCGTTGGCCAATCAGGAGCTGGCCGTTTTCACTGAGGTGGCAAAGGCGCGCGGTGGGCTCATGAACGCCGTGCAGAGCAAGGATCCCGAAGCCATGGCGAATGCGAGCGCGACGCTGAACGGCGCGCTCGGTCGCCTCATTGCCGTCTCCGAAGCGTATCCCCAGCTCAAGAGCGATCAGGGCTTCCTGCGTTTGCAGGATGAGCTCTCCGGCACCGAGAATCGCATTGCCGTCTCACGCACCGATTACAACACGACGGTGCAACAGTACAACTCGTATATCCGCCAGTTCCCAGCGGTGCTCACGGCCAAGATGACGGGCGCCAAGGAGCGGAAATACTTCCAGGTGACGAACGCGGCGAACAAGGAAGCGCCGACTGTTGATTTCGGAACGCCAGGTACACCGGCCTCTCCGAAGACGCCGTAGTCCAGATGTCGCCCTGAACGCAGTGAAGGACCTGCTTTTCGATTGAGAAGCAGGTCCTTCGTGTGTCAGGCCACTGGTTTCGGAAAGAGCGACTCGCCCTTCTGAACCTTCCAGCCCGTCGCGTCGAGCGACGCGAGCCCATTGAACCGCTGCTCATGCACTGAACCCGGTGCGCCGAGCTGCGACCAGACTTCCTCAGCCTTTACTGGCATGAAGGGCGCGAGGAGCACCGTCTGTCTGGCAATCTGCCGGACCAGTGACGACAACACCTCGTTCAGCGCAGCATCATCGCCTTTCTTGGCGAGCGCCCACGGCGCAGTTGCCTGCACGAACTCATTCCCGCGCGCGACACACGCCATGGCGTGCTGCAACGCCTCATGCAGCAGAAATCCACGCGTTCCATCCATCGCCGCGTGATACTCGGCGATATCGGCGGCGTCCTTGTCGTCGGCGTCGTCACGCGCACCCGCCGGCACGACACCAGCGCGATACTTCTCGACCATCGCCAACACTCGGCTCGCGAGATTACCCCAGGCGTTCGCGAGATCCGCGTTGTACCGCTCCTCGAATCGCTCCCATGAGAAGCTGCCGTCGGAATCGAACGGCACTTCACGCAGGAGGAAATATCGAAATGCGTCAGCGCCAAAACGTGCGACGGCTTCGTTCAGGTCGAGCTTTACTCCCGCGGATTTGCTGAACCGTTCGCCACCGAGCAGCACGAAGCCGTGGCCCCACACGCGGCCCGGTAGCGGAAGCTCGGCCGCATGAAGCATGGCGGGCCAGATGATCGTGTGGAATCGGATGATGTCCTTTCCCACGATGTGCAGTTGCGCAGGCCACTTGGCCTTGCCGGTGTCATCTGGAAATCCCGTGGCGGTCAGGTAGTTCGGCAGCGCATCGAACCACACGTACATCGCCTGCGTTTCACCGCTGCTCAGCGGCTTGGGAAATGGAACACCCCACGCGAGCTTCGACCGGCTCGCGGAAATATCTTCGAGCCCGCGATCGATGAGCGCGAGCATTTCGTTTCGCCGACTCTCCGGTTGAACAAACGTTGGATTGTCGGTGAACAGTTTCTTGAGAAAAGCTGAATAGCGGCTGAGGCGGAAAAACCAGTTGCGCTCTTCCACCCATTCGAGCGTCCGTGTCGGGTGCAACACGCACTTGCCATCAATTATCTCAGCGTCCTGCTTGAACGATTCGCAGCCGACACAATACCAACCCTCGTACGCCTTCTCGTAGAAATCCGTCGGGTTCCGTGCAATGATGCGCATGATGAGCGCCTGCACACCGCTCCGATGCTGCGCATTCGTCGTACGAATGAACTGGTCGTTCGAGATTCCGAGCACCCGCCACATGTCAGCGAAATGTTCCGCGAGGCGATCAACGAGCGCCTGCGGTGTCACCCCTTCCTGCGCCGCTGTCTGCTCGACTTTCTGGCCGTGCTCGTCCATGCCGATGAGAAAATGCACGTCATCACCGCGCAGCCTGTGATATCGTGCAATCGCATCGGCCCCGATCTTCTCATACGCGTGGCCGATGTGTGGATCGCCGTTTGCGTAATCGATTGCCGTCGTCAGAAAGAACTGGCTCAAGATTGCCCCGCGGGCGAGTCGCCCCCGTTGGTGTTTCCGTCACCAGGCGATCCATTGGTACCGCCCGGTCGATTCCTGCGCCCGCCGCGACGTCCGCGCCGACGCTGCGCGCGCCGTTCGCCTTCCGCGGGCGCCTGACTGGCCGTTTCCTCATCAGGCGCGTCACTCGCTTCAGCAAGAGCCGGCTCTTCGTGCGCTGCGGGCTGCGGTTGCACAGGGTCATCGCGCCGCGGACGCTGGCGATTCTCGCGACGTACCGGGAGAACGGGCCGCTCTTCCGCGATGAAGCCATCGGCGTCGGCGTCCTCGCTGTCATGTGAGTCGTCGGCCGCAAACACCGTTGGTTGTTCAATCGCCGCCGCATGCAATGCGTTCGCGAGTGGATCGCCCGCCGTGGACATCTCCTCGCGAAGGTCGGCCAGCGCAACGAGACGCACTTCACCATCGAGTCCACGCAACGTCACGCGCTCGCGGAAGATGTCATTTGCAATGACCTTCTCCTCACCGCGCGACGTGCGTATCGCCTTGCCTTCCTTCGGATATTTGCGACGACTCTGTACGTAGAACTCGTGCTCGTAGCGCAGGCAGCACATGAGCCGCCCGCAGGCACCCGAGATCTGCGATGGATTGAGCGACAACCGCTGATCCTTCGCCACACCGAGATTCACAGGGCGTAGTTCAGGAAGCCACGACGCCGAGCAATACTGCCGTCCGCACCGGCCAATGCCGTCGAGACGCTTCGCCTCGTCGCGCACGCCGATCTGCTTCAACTCGATGCG
The DNA here is from genome assembly GCA_038323865.1 of Gemmatimonadales bacterium. Taxonomy (GTDB): domain Bacteria; phylum Gemmatimonadota; class Gemmatimonadetes; order Gemmatimonadales; family Gemmatimonadaceae; genus AG11. The sequence goes on along the minus strand of JBBQHJ010000131.1, from coordinate 3,885 downwards.
CGTCCGAAACATCGACGCCAGCTCTCGCACGAGCGTGCGAAAATCAACGCGCTTCTCGGCGGTGAAATAGAACGTGAGCTTCTTGCGATCCCACTGCCACTCGGCGTCGGTCATCTTCATGACCAGCGCGTTCGCCTTGACGCGTTCCATTGCCTTGCGACGCGCATCGTCGTCGCTCGCACGCACCTCGGTATGCTTGCGCACATCGTCATCACTCGCAATCCGGCGCGCCACGCGCGTTGCCGGAGCGCCCAGCAAACCGTGCGGGACCTTCGCCGAGCGGAACTCGGCGTCTTCGGCAAAGGCGTGGACGTACCCGAAATCTTCGCCACGGTCGGCATCGACGATCACCGCTGCTTGACGCGGTGGTGCTTCGTCCGACTCCCAGAGGAAGAACTCCTTTCGGTTGCCCTTGAACGCAATCTCTATGAGATGGGCCACGCTTACTCCACGAACTGCCCCATGCGCAGGAACTTCTCACGGCGACGCCGGACCAACTTGTCCGGCTTCAGCTTCCGCAGCTCATCGAGCTGCGTCATGAGAGTTTCCTGCACACCAGCCGCCGTCGCAGCGTGATCGGCATGGGCGCCTCCTGCCGGCTCACCGATGATCTCATCGATGACCTTGAGCTCGAAGAGATCCTGCGCAGTGATACGTAACGCCGATGCGGCGCGCTCGCGCATCTCCGGACTCTTGCCATCCTTCCAGAGAATTGCTGCGCAGCCCTCCACGGTAATGACGGAGTAGACCGAGTTCTCGAGCATGTTTACACGGTCGGCAACGCCAAGGGCGAGTGCGCCACCTGAACCACCTTCGCCGATGATGGTCGCGATGATCGGCGTCTCGAGCCTGCTCATCTCGAACAGGTTCCGCGCGATGGCTTCACTCTGCCCGCGCTCCTCGGCGCCGAGTCCTGCCCACGCGCCCGGCGTATCGATGAACGTGATCACCGGCACATGGAACTTCTCGGCGAGCTTCATCAGGCGGAGCGCCTTTCGGTAGCCCTCTGGATGCGCCATGCCGAAATTGCGCTTGAGATTCTCCTTCGTATCTCGGCCACGCTGGTGACCAATTACCATCACGGTTTCACCGTCGAGACGCGCCCAGCCACCAATGATTGCTGCATCCTCGCGGAACGCGCGGTCGCCATGCAGCTCGATGAAGTCGGTGAAACAGAGACGCAGGTAGTCATCGGTGAGTGGACGCTTATTGCTGCGCGCAACCTGCACGCGCTGCAGCGGCGTAAGACTCTTGTAGATGTCCGCGCGTAGCTCGACCAGCTTCCGCTCCAGCGGCGCAATCTCGTCCGAGACGTCGAGGGACTGTTCACCGGCAAGCTTCTTCAGCTCCTCGATCTGTCGCTCCAACTCGGCAATCGGCTTCTCGAACTCCATTGTCGCAGTCGCCATCCGTTGTCAGCTCCCGCGCACGAGGCGGACGCGCTCATCACCGAGCAACGCCCGCAGGTCCGTCAGCGCAGCCTGTGTGGCCGCGAGTCTGAGCGAGCGTGACTTGAGTCGCGCTCGCGTGCCTGTTCCATCGGTCCAGCGAAGCTCGAGTGGCGGTGCGCCGGAGTGCGGTGTGGCGTGCGCGTCGATTACGGCGCGAACGTCGGTCATCGCATCTGGTGACAACGCCTCTCCTGCCGACAACTCGATCGACACCGATACCTGCCCGTTGAGCCGGAGCTCAGCGAACGGCGTGACCGACTCCACAATGAACGTGGGACTTTCCGCGTCCTGATCACGCTTGGAGTACCCGCCTTTCATGACCACGGGCACATCCGCACGCACACGATCGGCCAGGAGTCCCCAGCTCTCGGGGAACACCAGCACTTCGGAAGATCCCGAAAAATCCTCGACTGTCAACCGCGCGAACTCCGCGCCGGAACGCTTGCTGATCTGGCGCTTGATCGCGGTGACCACCACGCCGAGATGCATCGGCTCGGGTGTCCACTTGCCGAGGTTGCTCACTGTGTGTGTCGCGAACAACTCACACTCCACACGATATGGCTCGAGCGGATGGCCGCTGATGTAGAAGCCGAGTATTTCCTTCTCACGCGTAAGCCGCTCCGATTCTGCCATCGGTGCGACATTGGGCAGCGTTTGCTGACCGCTGTCAGCGGAGGGTGGACCGCTGCCAGCTGGTGCGCCAAACAACGACACCTGACCGCTCGCCTTCTCCTGTTGCTTGAGCGACGCTTCCTGCATGGCCGACTCGAGCACGTGCCAGTACTGCGCCCGATGACCGCCAAGCAGGTCGAGCGCCCCAGAAGAAATCAGCGCTTCGAACACGCGGCGATTGCACTTGCTCAGGTCCACACGATCGACAAAGTCGAAGAACGTCTCGAACGGCTTGTCGCGCTTCGCGCCGAGAATGGAATCGATGGCATTGCGCCCAACGTTGCGAATCGCGCCAAGCCCGAAACGAATCCGCTTCTCGTCGAGCACGGTGAACTTGTAGTTCGATTCGTTCACATCAGGCGGCAGAACTTCGATGCCAAGCTCGCGCGCCTCGTTGATGAACTTCACCACCGAGTCCGTCTCGCCAATGCTGCTCGAGAGAATCGCCGCCATGAAATCAGCGGGGAAGTGCGCCTTGAGCCACGCGGTGTGGAACGAGACCACCGAGTACGCGACCGAGTGCGATTTGTTGAAGCCGTAGCGGCCGAACGTTTCGATTTGTCCTGCAAGCTCCTCGATGATCTTGCGATCGTAGCCGCGCGCTATGGACTTCTCGATGAACTTGCCGAGCTCGATCTTGATGAGCTCCGCGTCTTTCTTGCCGACCGCTTTGCGCAGCACGTCGGCCTCAGCGAGCGAAATGCCCGCGAGCACCTGCGCCAAGCGCATCACCTGCTCCTGATAGGTAATGACGCCGTAGGTCGGCTCGAGAATCGGTTCGAGCTCCGGCAACGCGTACGTCACCGGCTCTTCGCCGCGCTTGCGACGCTGATACACCTTGTGCATGCCAGCGTCGAGCGGGCCCGGCCGCATCAATGCATTCGACGCGACGAGATCGTCGAAGCGGTCGCAGCGCATGGAGCGCAGCATGTCCGTCGCCAGTGGCGACTCGAACTGGAACACACCAGTCGTGCGTCCCGCGCGCAGCATGCGATACACCGCCGGGTCTTCCATGTCGACGGTGTCGAGGTTCGGCCGGTTGCCCGTTCGCGCTTCGATGTTGTCGAGCGCATCACGAATCACCGTCAACGTCGTGAGGCCGAGGAAGTCCATCTTGAGCATGCCCGCATGCTCAAGACAGTTCATGTCATACTGGGTGACGATCGTCGCCTCGTCGCTGGCGCCGGCGCCCTTGCTGTTCACCGTGAGGATCGGCACGTAGTTGTCGAGCGGACCAGGCGCGATCACCACGCCGGCCGCATGCACGCCGGTGTGCCGCGAAAGTCCCTCGAGCGAAATCGCAAAATCGAGCAACCGCGAATAACGCTCGTCGTTCTTGTAGAGCTTCGCGATCTCGGGCACATCCTTCACCGCTTCCTTCACGGTAAGCGAGAACGCCGGACCATTCGGGATCAGTTTCGCGAGTGCGTCCGTCTCCGCGGGCGTAAAGCCGAGTGTGCGGCCGACGTCCTTGATGGCCGCGCGCGACTTCATCGTTCCGAATGTCACGATCTGTCCAACGGATTCCTTGCCGTACTTCTGCCGCACGTACTCGATGACTTCGCCGCGACGCTCGAAGCAGAAGTCGACGTCGATGTCAGGCATCGACACGCGCTCCGGATTCAGGAATCGCTCGAACAGCAAATCGTACTTGAGCGGGCAGACATCGGTGATCTGCAGCGAATACGCGACAATCGATCCTGCAGCAGATCCGCGCCCAGGACCAACTGGGATGTCACGATCACGCGCCGCCTTGATGAAG
>JBBQHJ010000130.1:0-11880 GCA_038323865.1 Gemmatimonadales bacterium | reverse complement strand
GTTCGTGCTCCCCGTGGGCCAGTGGGTGGAGATCAGTGCGGAGCGAAAGAACGGGATTGCCACGGTGCGCATCGGTGGCCAGACCTACACGATCGGCGATTTCCCTGTGAATCCGCTGGGCGGTGCCCGATTGAAATTCCTATCCCGCAAATATATCAGACATCTGGGCTAAACTCGGATGCACTACCGGGGATTCACGATGCCGCGTTCAACCGTACCTTACCTTGCTCTGTCGCTCGTTACTGCGGTGGGCCTCGGGTCCGCCTCTGCTGGCGTCCTGGCGGCTCAGGCTCCCCGACCACCGGTCAACCCGGACTCGGTCGCCAGCATTGTCAGGTCGAAGCTGCCAGGCTTGGGTAACGCGGTCCCCGGATGTGCAGTGGCGCTCGCAACCGCGGACCAGGTGCTCTATCTCGGCGGATTCGGGATGGCGGACCTTGAGCAGTTAACACCCATCACACCGGCCACCTCGTTTCACGTGGCCTCGCTGTCGAAGGAGTTCACGGCCTTTGCGATCGCCATTCTGGCCAGCGAGGGTAGGGTGTCGCCGGCCGATTCGATCGGGCGCTACATCGTCGGCCTCCATCCCCGGCTCGCTTCCCTGTCTATCGCGCAATTGCTGACCCATTCCAGCGGGCTGCGTGACCAATGGACGCTGCTAGCGCTTGCCGGATGGCGGGATGAGGATCCGGCCAGCCAGGACGACATCCTGCGGCTGGTCCGCCGACAAGAAGCGCTCAACTTTGAGCCGGGGTCAGAATGGATGTATTCCAACACCGGCTTCACCGTGTTGGCGGAGATCGTCTCTAAGGTGAGCGGCCTACCCTTTCCAGAATTCATGCGGCGGCGGGTCTTCGAACCGCTGGGAATGCTCGCTACACGGTTCCCTGGCAACCATGACGCGTTGGTCCCCAGGCGGGCGCACGGTTACGAGCCAGTGGTGCCGACAGGCTGGAGGACGAGCGACCCGCCGTTCGACAACTACGGCGCCTCGAGCCTCCAGACTACTGTCGTGGATATGGTCCGCTGGGCCCAGAACCTGATGGCGCCTCAGGTGGAGCCAACTGCGGTCGGGATGCTGCGCGATACCACTGGTTTTCGAATTCGCCCAACCACCACCTACAACTACGGCCTCGTGCATTGGACCCAGGGCGGGCTTCGGGGGATGGGCCATGGTGGCAACGACGCCGGATTCGTGGCCGACTTCCTGATCTTTCTCGACGGCGGCCTGACCACCATTACCCTCTGTAACGGCTCGACTGCGCAACCGTTCGACGCGAACCCGGCATTGGCGAAGTACGTCTTGCGCGACCGGTGGCACGACGATCCAGTAATGCCAAACCCGGCGCCTCCACCCGCGGTCCCGCGCCCAGTGGTGGCGGCCATGGACCCCCGGACGCTGACCGGCGTCTATCACAGCAGCGAGCTCGACACGGACTGGGCCATTGTCCGTTTTGGAGACTCGCTGGTTGTTCGGCGGCCGAGAGGCCTCACCCAGTCGCTCGTGCCAGATTCGACCGGCCAGTACCGTCTCGGTGAGTTCTACCGAATCAAGTTCGAGCAATCCGGTGGCCGGGTACGCGGATTCCGGCTCTCGTCGGGCCGGGTGCGGGACCTCCGGTTCGACAGGCTCGTCGTCCCCTAGAGTGATTGGACGCGTGCTCCCGAGTTCCTCTAGGCGGCTTGCAGATGGACGGGCAACAACGGTCCCATTCCACGCGGGTCGAGACATCTCCCCGCTGCTCTGCCGCCAAATTGCCCGCGACGTCGGTCTACACCAGGGCCCAGCTAACACGCAAATGCAGCGGACGAGCGCGTTGATGAAGCGGCGTCACCGCCCACGCGCTCGCAGCTGATTTGCAAGCCGTTAGCAACTGTCTTGAAAGTCAAGCGTGATGTGGGTCCCATTTCCGGTTCTGATGTAGCATCGCATTCAGGATGGTGAGCAGTTTCCGCATGCACGCCGTGGCGGCCACCTTGAAGGGTTTCCCGCTCGCGCGCAGGCGCTCGTAGAAGATGCGAAGTACGGGGTTGTGCTTGATGCCGACCAGCACCGCCATGTACAAGACGGCCCGCACGGGGGCACGACCACCCCAGACCATGCGCTTGCCGCGCATCGTGCCGCTGTCGCGATTCATCGGGGCGACCCCGACGAGGGCGGCGATCTGATGACGAGAGAGCTGCCCGAGTTCCGGCAACGCTGCCAGCAGCGTAAGCGTCGTGACCTGACCCACACCGGGCACGCTCCGCAGGAGATCCGCTTTCGCCTTTTAGAGCGGACTGGTGGTGACGGCGTCCTGCAGATCGCCATCGACATCGGCCAGGCGCTGCTCGAGCCAGCGAATGTGCTGATTGATGTCGCGCTTGATGGGTCCACGTGCGAAACCGAGGCACTGCGACCGATCCTGCCGGACACCAAGGTGCTGTATTTGAGCGGATACACCGACGATGCGGTGGTGCGTCACGGGATTCTGCAGGCGGAGGTCGCCTTCCTCCAGAAACCGTACACCCCGACGACGCTGCTGAAGAAGGTGCGTCAGGTGCTGGACCAGGAGTGATTCGGGCAGCCGCGCCGCCCGTCACCTCGCCGACTTCACTGATCGGCTACCCGGTGGTGCTTGTCGCGACTCGCGTCAGATCGACGCCTGCGAGCGCGATCAGTGCGACCACAGGGAATAGGCCATAGCCGAGGCGCGGTGGAATCTTCGCCGCACATCTACAGCAGTTGCCAAGGGAGCCCACGTAATGGCCCGTTCATGGAAGGAGCTGAAGGGTGCGCTGCCTCGCCGTGCGAAGGTGCGCATGCAGAAGCGTACCGAGGCACACGAGACGATCGTGACGCTCGTGGAGCTACTGCACGTGCGATCGATGACGCAGGATCTCCCGGCCGCGCGTCTCGATCGTGCGCAAGAGAATATTTCGCGAACTCTGCGACGCGCCGACCCACACCTGAGCATGCTGCCGGACCTCATCGCCGGCCTCGGCGGTGAACTCGAGCTCATCGCCCGCTTTCCGGATCGGAGCTATGCGTTGGGATTCTCCGAGCAGGAAACGAGGTAGGGCTCACCTACGTCGAGCGCGCCGAAGTCCTTGATCGGGAAGACGCGCAGGGTGCCGGCCACCAGGCTTCGCTCGATGCCGTCGTTCCTCCCGAACATCTTGCCGACTCCATCTCGAACGTTTGAGAAGGGTTGCTGTCCACCGGCATCGTGGTAGAACTCCACGTCGCTGCTGAACAGGCCCATCAACGCATCGAGATTGTGCGCGTGAACGCGGTGGTAAGCGAGGAGTCCTGTCGAGTAATGGCCTGATAAATAGGTGAGGAGGGCAATTCCCCAGCGAGTGTAGCTACTGGTTTCAGTGTGGGACGTCGGCGCGACCTCTGGCCAAGGTCTGGGTCGATGTGAAGGGCCTTCAGCGCCCTCACGAATCACTCGTTATGGTATGCCTTGAACCATAAGTCATACTTTAGTTACCATATTAGTATGGGTTAGTGTGTAAATCATATGTTCAGGTGATCGGGAGTTCGAGATGCCGGGAAAGCGCGTCGCCAAAATCTGGGCATCGGACCCAACCACCCATGCCCCCGCCAAGTACCGTCGAGCCTGTGAGTACGATGCGTTCATCCCCGATATGCTGGGAACGCTCGAGCTGTCCTTACCGGGCGAGATCGCAGGTTTGGTGGCGGAAGCTGATTCCGCCATTCGGGAGCTGAATTCCGTGGCGCGTCCGGCGCTGGCCCCCTTGGCGCGACTCCTCCTCAGGACGGAGTCGATCGCCTCGTCAAAGGTCGAAGGCTTGCAGATGGGGGTGCGGGACCTCGCGCGGGCTGAGGCGCGGAAGGGATAAGTCCCCGCGTTCAACTTTTGCGCAAAACACGGTGTCGTCCAACCATTCGCACTCGTGCGATCGTTGATTCAACGTCAAATGTGACCATCGTTTTTCACGCGTTCATGCCGAAAAATTCGCAATCGACGAATGCTACAGCCTCAACGCCCCAAGTTCACCAGCGGGCGATATGCCGACAGGCACAACGCCATTCTATAGTAGAGCGACATCGACGGGCGGCGCCAAATGATGCGTTCAAGCGCCCGCTGGTGCAATGCACGTTAGATGTTACACGTTGGATCTCAGCCGATTCAACTGGGATTTGTAGATGCACAGCACATCTTCTACCTCATGCGGCTGCAAGGCTCTAAACGCTGCAGGCAAGTCGGACATTGAGATATGCCTGCGATGCTCGAGACCGAGTGCGCGTGCCCCTTCGCGAGTACCCGCGTGAACGAACACCTCCTTTGGCTCGAGGCCGAGCTTGGCCCCGATGCGAAGTGAAGTATCATAGAGATAGAGCTCGCCGATACCTGCAATGTCGCCAACCGTAGTGGCGATGATGCGATGTAGTGCGGCAAAAGAAGTAGCCCGGGCTATTCGTCGCACCCCACGCTGCAATAGTTCTTCGGATTCTCGAAGAACGGCGGCGGGAATACGGTACTGATGTGGCAGCCGCTTGCCATCCGCGCCACGAGCAAGACCGGCCTCCTGGATCGTGCCCGCTAGTGACGACTGATTCCGAAAGTGCTCTAGCTCGTCGCACGCTCGTGCTTTGTACGCCGCGCGATAGTCTGCGACGACAGCGCGACAACTGGCCGCAACGCCAAAGGCAGGCCCGCAGCGCAGTGGTCTTGAATGTTTGGCTCTGTCTCTGCGCATACAGTAGTTGGTCACATCTAACGCGTATTCCGCAGCGAAGGATTGCGTTAGGCAGCGAAGTAGCGCTGCCAACCACCAGAAGCCGCGTTGGGTTACTCAGCGAAAGTTTGCTGCATAACACAAGCACCGCAACCGCTAACCCACGAATTGCCAAAGAGATACCTCGGCAGATCAGCGCAAACTGCAGCAGCGAATGCCGCATTGGCCCAAACAACAGCGATGAGTTACGCAGCGAAAACCCGCTGCAAACCCGGCCTAGTCGCTCAGGCCAGTCCCCCTCACCGCCATCATCGTCCCCTGCATCATTGCCACAACCTTTTCACCAGCGCGCAACTCAGCGCGACATACCGTAAGCGTCTTTCCCGCACGTTCGACTGTACCAATGGCGATAAAAGACTCTCCTGAAGCCGGCGCCATCAAGTTGATCTTGAACTCCACCGCCAACACGCCTGCACCTGGCTCCATCAGCGATAGCGCGGCGTAACCGCACGCCGAGTCCATCACCGTCGCGAGCGCGCCCGCATGCACGAACCCGTGCTGCTGGGTGAGATCATCACGATGATTGATCGTGATGTGCACCTCTCCCGGAGACACATACACCAAACGCGCGCCGAGTGTCTCCATGAAACGCTGCTTCGCAAACGAATCGCGAACGCGCTGCTCCCAATTCGGATCGCGCGGTGTATGCGTCATTGGCCGACGAGCGAGCGCACGGCTGTCAGCACAAACGGCCATGCATCGGACCACGGCGCGACGACGTCGAAGTGCCCGGCACTCGGCACAGTGGCAAGCTCGCTCTTTCCACCGGCGGCTTGGTTTTTCGTGACGAAGCTTTCACTCTGCGTTAGCGGGACGATGGGATCTTTCTCGCCATGCACCATGTAGGTGCGCACAGGAATCGGCAGCCGACGAATTGGATCGCCCGCCGCGTAACGCTCGGCCTGATCACTCGCGATGCCACCCATGAGTGTTCCGGCCGACGCAGCGCAGCTTCCCGTCATCGCTGCGTACGCGCCGACATCAGCAATCCCAGCGAGGCTGACGACACCCTTCAGCTTGAGCGCGCTCGCGTCAGTGCGCGTCGCAGACCAGAGCGCGAGATGTCCGCCCGCCGAATGGCCCATGGCGATGACGCGCGTGGTGTCGAGCTGGGGATATGTCTTCGCGAGCTCGCGTACGTAGTCGACGGCGTGCGCGATGTCATCAAAGGTGCCGGGCCAGCCGCCGCCGGTGTCGCCTAACCGGCGATACTCGGGAGTCCAGATGGCGTAGCCCTCCTTTGTAAGTGCCACAGCTGCGCCTCGCGTGTGATCGAGATTGTAGTTGGCCTGCCAACATCCGCCGTGGATGAGGACGATGAGCGGGACTTTCCCATTCGTGCCAGCAGGCAGGCGGAGTTCACCGAACTGCAGCGGGTCGGTTCCATATGGAATACGAGCGTCGGCGTCGGGGACGGTCTGCTTCAAAAGATCCGAGTACGGAATCATTACGCGCTTCGGCTCCTGTGCGCAGGCGTTGAACATCGGGACCGCGAAAAACAGTAGGAACAACGTGAGGTGCAGATTCCTCGACTTCGCTCGGAATGACAGCCAAGCAGATCCCTCGCTACGCTCAGGATGACAATGGGCGCGCCCGTTCTTCCTTTCACTCACTCCTTCCTCCTTTTCCGCCACCCTTCTCTCCTTACTCAATACTCCTTACCCCATACTCCTTACCCCATACTCCTTACCACATACTCCTTACCACATACTCCTTACGCCCTACCCGTTCTGTTTGTCACTCACCGCTGCGTGCCGGAACGCGACGTGGTCATCGCCTGATAGACAAGCGTGGCGAACTTTCCAGGCACATCACTCCGCATGGGCAACTGATTGATCATGAACACAATCACCAACCCCTCCGCCGGATCAACGCGATATGTGCTCGCATACGCACCGCCCCACGTGAATGTGCCCACCGACGACATGCCATCGGCACCATACTTCTCCACGGTCTGAAAGCCGAGACCAAATCCTTGACCCGCGCCGCGGAACGCCGGGGTCTGACTGGTGGTCATCAGGTCCACCGTCTTCGGCGCGAGATACACTTTGCCATCCAGCTCACCACGATTGCGCAGCATCTCCAGGAAATGCGCATAGTCCTTCGCCGTCGACAGCAGGCCCGCACCACCGGAGTAGTTCATCCGCGGTCCGTCGACGTAATCGCCCTGACCACGCGGACCCTCGGGCGCACGCACGGCATGATTGGTTGAATCACTCATGTACACGGTCGCGAGCCGCGTGCGCTGATCTTTCGGCAAAAAGAAGTGCGTGTCCTTCATGCCAAGTGGGCCGGTGATGCGCGCCTTGAAGAAGTCGTCGAGCGACATGCCACTCGCACGCTCGATCACACAACCGAGCACATCGATGCTGTAACCGTAGACCCACGACTCGCCAGGCTGCGCGACCATCGGCAGCGTCGCCAACCGCTCCATCGTCGTGCAAATGGGCTCGTTCTTGTCCGCGGTATACCAACCCCAACCCGCCGCAGGTCCAAGTCCGAGTGCGACGTACTTCTGCGACACACGTGACTCGCCGCCATAGCTGAGTCCCGACGTGTGCGTCAGCAGATCCTTGATGGTGATCTGCCGATTCGCTTTTACTGGATTTCTCCCGGTGTCCGACGCGAGTGCCACCGTACTCGTCGCAAAGGGCGGAATGAACTTGCTCACAGGATCATTCAACGCGATCGCGCCTTGCTCAACGAGCATCAACACCGACGCACTCGTCAACGCCTTGCTCTGGCTCGCAATCCGGAAAATGACGTCGCTCGTCATCCTCTTCCCCGACTCCTTATCCGCCCAACCGACGCTCTTCTCGTACACGGGCTTGCCGTCGCGCAACACCAGCGCAGTTGCACCCATGATGCGATTGGAATCAACCGCCGCCTCGAGAAACTTGTCGATGCGCGTGAGCCGCTCGGCACTGAATCCATTGGTGGATTTCTGCGCCGGCAAGACGAACGGGGCCGCGACGAGCGCGGCCAGGATCGGGAGCCGAGTGTGTAGTCTCATAGCGGCAATTCTACTCGCCGCCGAGACTCAGCGCGAATTGCTCGTCTGCCCCTCGCCGATGACTTCTATATAAGGTATAAGCTCCCGTTCAACGACTACAGGAACGGCCGCCACGCGTGCGCGACGGTTCACGCTGCGGCGGTCAGCAACGAAATCACCGTTGGATAGTCGCCCTTCTTTCGCAGCCAGCTATTCTCGGACCCATGATGCGCCCAGCCGAGTGGCGTCGCGTTGAACTGTCGTTCGACGACGAACGGATTCGCGCCCTTCTCCAACAACGTCTTCACCAAATCCGCTCGGCCATGCCACGCCGCGCTATGCAGCGGTGTGACGCCGTTTGCGTCGGCGACATTCACCGGCCAATCGAGATCGAGCATGAGCTTCACTGCATTGCTGCGGTCGTCGAAGATGGCAGACGACAGTGCACTCAACTCCACCGGGCCGAGTTCGGACAACAAATCAGGATCGATCTCGAGCAGAAGCATCGCGTTGTCGCTTTCGCCGAGCATGCAGAAGTCCGCGAGTTGCTGCGCGGGTGACATGCGATCGACAAGCAGTTTGGCGATGTGTACCTGCCCCATCTCTCTCGCGATCATGTACGCGGACTTGTTGCTGCCGAGCGTCCATGTGTAGATGCAGCCGCCCGCGCGGGGATTGCTCATGGGGAACCACAATCCGTCCACACGCGTGAGCGCGACGTTCGAGTTCTCCTCGAGCATGCGCTCAACGAGTTGGTCGGCGCCGAGCGCAGTGGCGAGGAGAATGTCGGTGCGACAGCCGCGGGTGACGAGGTAGCTCGCGACGTCGGGATGATCGTGGATGAGATACTGCGCGGGTGTCGATTCGTGATCGACGTCGATGGCATTGATGTCCGCACCGTTGTCGAGCAGCAACTCGGCGACGGCAACGGTGCTTGCGTAGTGCAGGGGAGTCTTTCCGTCGCCCCTGCGCTCATGGACGCAGTTGGGATTTTCCTTGATCAATGCGCGGAGACGATCGATGTCGCCGAGTCGCGCGGCGGAGGATGCGTCGACGGTGGCGCCGCGTGCGATGAGCTCTCGCGCGAAATGCTTGTCGCAGCTTTCGAGAAGCCCGAAGCTGCCGGCCCACCAATCGGTGCGGGCGTTGATGTCGGCGCCGTTGGCGATGAGCAGATCGAGCATGGCGCCGTTGCGATTGCGCGTGGCGGCGCCGATGGCGAGGCCGCCGAATGCTTCCCCGGGGAGTGGATCGTTGAGCTTGGCGCGGAGTTCAGCATTGTTGCCAAGGAGCTCACGCGCTTTCGAGACGTCGTTGTCACGGATGGCGTTGGCCAGTTCTTCGATCACGGGAGATGCGGAGCGAGTGTTTGCTACAAGGGCTCTCAGCTTTGAATGCGCAAGCTAAGGAGTGAACGGATCAAGAGGGAAAACCGTTCATGGGATGCGTTTACGCGCAATGCGTTCTGTTGTCGTGGCAACTGAAGCAACTGCGGAACTGAATGCACAGATTTGGAAAAGGGAAACATGGAAAAGACGGATCAAACGTTTAAGAGTTGCGACTACTTCCGCCGCTGAGTTCGCAAAATCAGGTCCCAAAAACTTCCCCCTTGACTTCTGCCCCGATCTGTTGAAATATCAACACAGTTGATTTTTCAGCAACGGAGCCATCCCTATGTCCAGCACACTCATGACCGATAAAACCGATACCGCAGGCCTCTCACGCAGGGAGCGCCAGGTCATGGATATCCTCCACCGACGCTCCGAAGCCACCGTCGCCGAGATCATGGGTGACATGACCGACCCACCGACCTACTCGGCGGTCCGGTCCATTCTCCGCATCCTGGGCGAAAAGCAGCTCATCAACCATAAAGAAGATGGGCCGCGTTACGTGTATTTCCCGGCGCAGGACACGGAAGCCGCGCGGGAGGACGTGCTCGCCCATGTGGTGCAGACGTATTTCGCCGGCTCGCCCGAGCAGGCCGTGACGGCGCTGCTTCGGATGTCGGACGTCGACATGAAGACGGACGAGATCGAACGGCTCCGCGAGACGATTCGCCGCGCGCGGCAGAGCGGAAGATAAGACGATGCTCAACTCATTCATCACGCTCTCGGGCTGGAACGCGTCGCTCGCGTTGCTGCTCATCAAGGCGACGATCATTCTCGTCGCAGCGCTCGGTATCACGCTCACGATGCGTCGTGCATCGGCAACGGCGCGGCACCTGGTGTGGCTCGTTACGCTCAGCACACTGCTACTGATGCCCGTGCTCGCAGCGTGGGCGCCGTTGAGCATTGCGATTCTTCCAGCGCCTAAGCAACAAGAGAAGCAGATCCCTCGCTCCGCTCAGGATGACAAAGGGAGCTCCGCAGCTGTCGTCCTGAGCGAAGCGAGGGACCTGCTTTCTCCGCCAGCCGTTTCGCCGAGCATCGTCAATCGCGCGATGAGCACCATTGAGGCAATGAGCCCGCTCGCGCTGTTGGCACTCGTATGGAGCGTCGTTGTCGCGGGAATTCTGTTCTCGCTTGCCTGGGCTGGACTCGCGGTGCGCCGCATTGTGCGCAACGCACGTCCGCTCACCTCACAGGCGTGGATGACACCGCTGCTCGAGATCGCGGATCGTCTCGAGCTCGAAGAGCCACCGCGTCTCCTTCAGAGCAGCGAATCCAAGATGCCGTTTGCCTGCGGCATGTTCACACCGACGATCGTGCTTCCGGACGATTCCGAGAGCTGGACGCTCGAGCGACGCCGAGCAGTGCTACTCCACGAGCTGGCGCACGTGCGTCGTCACGACTTGCTCGGCCACACACTCGGCCGCTTTGCATGCGCCGTGTACTGGTTCCATCCGCTCGTGTGGAAGGCTGCCAAGCAACTGCGCAACGAAAGCGAGCGTGCATGCGACGATCTCGCGCTTTCCTGCGGAACGCGCGCGACGGACTACGCCGAACATCTGTTGGATATCGTGACCACTGTGCGTGGTGATACGACGCCGCTTGTCGCGCTCGCCATGGCACGTCGCAAGGAATTCGAGGGACGTATGCTGGCCATTCTCGATCCCGATCTTCGTCGCACGGGTCCAACTCGCAAGCAGTCGGCGGTGTTGATTGCCGCGCTTGCATTGATCTCGCTGACGGTTGGTGCGACGTCGCCGGTTGCGCGTGCAGCAAGTGCTGCGACGGTAGCAACTGTAGCAACGAGTGACGTACCGGCGCCGATCGCGACGCCACAAGCGCAAGCGCAGCCCAAGCCGGACGCGAAGAAGAAAGCGTATCCGGATTCCGGCGAGCGCGGTGTGATGATGAATCACGTGAAGGTGAATGAGGTCACGACCTCGTCGACATCGACCACCACGAACACCGTGATCTCCGACAAGACCGTCGAGAAGATTTCGAGCGATGCTGCGAAGTTCGGAGTGAGCGTCGGTGCAACCGTTCTCGAGGCGCTCGGCAAAGGAATCAAGGGCGACAAGGGTGACAAGGGAACCAAGGATGAGCGGGCCGAGTTGCTGGCGAAGCTGCTCAAGACGGATTCGAGTGCGCAGGTGCGTCGCATTGCTGCGTGGGGATTGCGCGAGCATTCGAATTCGAGCGCCGGTGTTGATGCACTGATCTACGCGCTGCGAAAAGACAGTGATGTTTCCGTTCGCGAGATGGCCGCCTGGGCGCTTGGCCAATTCGGCGACCGCTCAGCCGCCGATGCATTGAGTGCGGCGCTCAAGAGCGATGCGAGCGACAGGGTTCGCTCGACATCTGCATGGGCGCTTGGCGAGATCGGTGATCGCGGCAATAGCGACGGGCTCGTGACGGCACTCGGCGACGCGAGCATCAACGTCCGCATGCGTGCGGCTTGGGCGCTCGGAAATTCCGGCCTGCGCAGTGCGCCGAAGCCGCTCGTCGCGCTGTTGAACGACAAGGAGCCGACGATTCGCAAGATCGCGGCGTGGGCGCTGTATGAGATGCAGGATCCGTCAACGGCGCCGCAGATTCAGGCGGCGCTCAAGACGGAGCAGAATACCGATGTGCAGCAAGCGCTAACACGTGCGCTGCTTTCACTCGGGGAAGCATCGGTGGAGGCGATTAAGGGGTTGCTGGACTCGCCGGATCCGAAGCTCAAACAAATGGCGGTGCGCGCGCTTGCTGGCC
>JBBQHJ010000129.1:0-11908 GCA_038323865.1 Gemmatimonadales bacterium | reverse complement strand
ACACGACCCACCAACTCGGTGAGCGTTGGATCACCGGCGAAGTTCGCGCGTTGAACCAGCGTGTTGTTCAGATAGCCGACGATTGTCTCGGTCTCGAGCGTGCGTCCAGCGCTGCCAGAGCCGATGAGAACATTCTCACGGCCGGTGTATCGCGACAGCACAGTTGCATACGCCGCGAGCAACACCATGTACGGTGTTGCCTCGTTGCGCTTGGCAAACGCCTGAAGGTCGCGCGTGAGCGCCTCCGGCAGCACGAGCACTTCACTCCCGCCAGCGAACGTCGGCACGCTCGTGCGCGCAAAGTCTGTCGGCAATCCCAGCGGCTCTGTTGCTCCTGCGAGCTGTTCACGCCAGAACTCCACGAGCGTGGCCATGCGTTCGCCGCCGAGGTGTTCGCGTTGCCAGATGGCGAAGTCGCCGAAGCCTGCGGTGATTGGCGAGAGCGCAGGCTCCTTCCCTGCTCGGAATGCATCGTACGCGGCAGACAACTCACGGAACACAATCGCCAGCGACCAGCCATCGAGCACGATGTGATGTGACTCGAGGAGGAGAATGTTGTCGTCGTTGGCGAGCGCAATGAGCGACGGGCGAAACAAGTGCTCGTGCGCGAGATCGAACGGCGTGCGTCCGCGTTCGCGCGCAATGCGCTGGGCGTCGGCCTCGTCGCTCGCGGTCAAGCGACGCAACGTCACCGGTGCCGGCGCGTCGATCACCAATCGCGGCGTGCCGTCCACTTCGGCAAATCGTGCGCGCAGCGATTCATGCCGCGTTGCAAGCAGCGTGAGGGCGCGCTCGAGCGCGTCTACGTCGAGCTTGCCGCGCAACCGGCGAACGAGCGGCAGGTTGTACGCGATCATGCCCGGGGTCGCGCGATCGAGGAGCCACAACAGCTCCTGCGAATACGACATCGGCACCGGCGCGCCCTCGGCGCGACGGGCAATCTGCGACGACGATCCTTCCACTCCCATCGTATCGAGCAGATGAGAGAGAACGTCGAACTCGTCGTTGGAACCGTGCGTATCGCTCACGAAGTAATCCTGGCCTGTGCGGCGCGAGTCTGCTCCATGCGAAGCTGTTCGCGTTGCTCCGGGGTCATTCCCTGAAGTTTGATGAATAGCGCAGCAATCGTTTCCGCCTGCTTTGGCCGAGGCTCTGCACTCACGATGCGACGCGCAATTCCACTGACGGTCGGATTCTCGAAGAACGCGCGAAGCGTAACCGGTGTCCTGAAGACGCGGCCGATCTGCGCGACCGCGCGCGTGGCGAGCAGCGAATGACCGCCGAGATCAAGGAAGCTGGTCTCGGCGCTCACGGTGTCGCGGTTGAGAATTTCGGAGAAGATTCCGGCAATCACACGCTCGACGTCGTTGCGCGGCGCAATGTGTTCGTCCTCGTTCTCGTCGGCAGATATGACCGGAAGTGCGCTCCGGTTCACCTTGCCCGTTGTACCAACGGGTAGCGCGTCGAGTCGCATCATCGCGGCGGGAACCAGATATTCGGGAACACGAGCACGCAGCCAACGACGCAACTCGGAGGCAGTGAGCTCTTCGCCGGCGCGTGCGACGAAGTAACCCGACAGCTGGACTTCTGTTGACGTTCCGCGGGCAACGCGACGAGCAATGACCGCCGCCTCCTGGACCTGCGGATGCGTGGCGAGCATTGTTTCGATTTCACCGGGCTCCACGCGGAAGCCGCGAATCTTTACTTGCTGGTCAAGACGACCGAGGAATTCAACGGTTCCCCCCTCGCGCCAGCGTGCGCGATCGCCAGTTCGGTACGCGCGTGCACTGGGTTCGCCTCCTGGCTCCGGAACGAATCGCTCGGCGCTGAGGCGTGCGTCGTTGAGGTAGCCGAGCGCAACGCCATCGCCCGCGGCGTAAAGCTCACCGGGGACATTGATCGGTGCCGCCCTACCATGACGATCGAGAATCAACGCACGCGTGTTCGCGATCGGCGTGCCGATCGGAATGGAGCGTGATGCGCTCCAGGGACGCGGAATGGTGTAGCAGCAGGTGAACGTGGTGTTCTCCGTAGGACCGTAACCGTTGATGAGGCGCACGTTCGGCAGAACATCGAGCACACGCTGCACGTGCACCGGTGACAGTACATCTCCGCCGGCGAGCAACTGTCGCACGCCATGCAGACGGCGCAACGATTCGCTGTCGGCCATCTGCTGGAACAGCGCGGCCGTCAGCCAGAGCGTTGTCACCTTGTGACGCTCGATGGCATCTGCGAGTGCCTCGACATCCATCACATCCGGCGCAGCCAACACGAGACAGCCGCCATTGAGCAGCGGAGCCCACAATTCGAGCGTGGACGCGTCGAACGAGATTGGTGCGAAGCCGAGCACACGTTCGTCGTCGCCGAACTGCGCGAAGTTGGTGTTTCGCACGAGCCGCACGATGGCGCGGTGCGGAACGAGCACTCCCTTCGGGCGACCTGTCGAGCCGGAGGTGAACATCACATACGCGGGCGCGTCGCCGGCGTCGGTGTGTCTCGGCGCGCCGAGGGGCGAGGTATCTCCGCTCGCAGTGCACACACCGTCGGCATCAATCACGAGTTGTCGTGTGTCGCCAGTGAGCGTCGCGGCAACGTCGAGCAGATTATCCTCGACCACGAGCACGCGTGCTTTTGCGTCGGCCAGCATGCCCTGCAGGCGCTCCGCAGGAAAGCGCGGATCGACGGGAACGTAGGCGGCGCCGGCTTTGAGAATTCCGAGCACGGCGGCAACCATGCCAGGCGTGCGGTCCGCTAGAAGGCCCACCAACTCGCCCGCTTTGACGCCGTGTGCAGCAAGTTGCTGAGCAATCTTCGTGGCGCGCGAGGCGAGATCGGCGTACGACATTGTACCACGCTCCGATACGATCGCCGCAGCATTCGGGACGCGTGTAACTTGCTCGTCGAACAACTCATGCACGAGTGCATCGCGCGGATATTCGCTCGACGTCTCGTTCCACGCCGCGAGTGTCGCGCGCTCGGCCTCGCTCGTCATGGAGAGATCGGACACGCGCGACGACGGCGACGCAGCGGCGCTCAGGATCAATGCTTCGAGATGCGCGAGCATGCGCGCGATCGTCTCGGCGTGAAAGAGGTCGCTGCGATACTCGACGGACGCGCGTAATCCAGCCGTACCCTGCGTGATGGAGAGCAGCAAGTCGAACTTGGCGGCTTCGAGCTCCACACCGTGTGGTTCGAGCTTGGCGTCGCCCAGTCGTGCGGGCGTGCTGCTCCCTTCCTGGTACGACAACACAGCGCGCATGCGCGCGGCACCGTCGCTCGTTGCGCCATCCAAGCCAGCGAGCACAGGACCGACACTGCCATGCCGATGTTCAAACGCGCCGATAGCCGCATCTCGCGCACGCGTGATGACTTCGTCGAAACGCGGATCGTCGTCGAAGCGGCCACGAATTGGCAGCGTGTCGACGAGGAATCCGATGGTGCCTTCGAGCTCCGCGCGAGCGCGTCCCGAAACGGGAGTGCCGATCACAACGTCGTTCTGCCCAGTGTAGCGATGCAATAGTACTTCGAAGGCGGCGAGCAGCACGCTGTACGGCGTAGCCTGATATGGCTGCGCGAGCTCGCGCAGTGCGTCGTGCACAGTCTCCGGCCAGATGACGATATGCCGCGCCGCTGGACGGAGTCCGTGCGCCGACGCGATGGCGTCGGTGGGCAGATCGAGCGCGAGCGAGGCGCCTTCGAGATACCTGTGCCAATACGCGTCAGCGGAAGCAATGGTCGACGCCACCGCTTCCGATCGCTCCCATGCTGCGTAATCGGCAAAGTGGAGCGTGACGTCGCTCAACGATGCGCCATCATATGCCTGCGCGAACTCGCGCAGGAAGATCGGAATGGAGCCGCCGTCGAACGCAATATGATGAAATACGAACAGCAACAGGGATTCGTCGTCGCTCAGGGTAATGAGCGTGGCGCGTGGCGCTGTGCCTTGGGCGAGATCGAACGGCTCCGTCGCTGCGTTTCGCAAGACAGACTCGGCGAGTGATGCGCGATGTTCGTCCGGCGTGTTCCTGAGGTCGCGGTGCGTGAATCGCACGGACGTAGATTCGATCGTCTGCTGATACGGAATGCCATCGATCTCAATGAATGCCGAACGCAGCGCTTCATGGCGCGCGATGACGGCGGCGAATGCGCCCTCAATTCGCGTTACCGTAAGTGAACCGCGCACTCTGCGCACAACCGGAACGTTGTACGCGGCCGTGCCTGGCGTCATCTGCTCGTGCAGCCACACCAACTCCTGCGCCGCGGAAAGGCGCGCCGGACCCTGCGATCCACGTGGTGCGATGCGATCAGTCGCTCCCGAGCGCGTCGCCTGTTTTTCTGCGAGCTTGCGCGCGAGGAGTGCGCGCTTCTCTGGAGAGAGCGTGCTCAGTCGTGCATCGAGCGCCAGGCGCGTCTCGTCGGCGCTCACGATCGATTGTCTCCGCCAACAAGACGGCGCGCATCATCGTCCGACATCGCGTCGAGCTCGGCGAGTGCAGACGCGAGATCATCGTCGGAAGCACCCTCGCTCACTTCACTGAGCCGCGATTCGACCAGTGCCGCAAGAGCGCCAACTGTGCGCGCACCGAAGATGTCACCGATCGCGACGCGCACCGGCAGCTCGCGGGCGAGACGGGCCACGACGCGCATCGCCAGCAGCGAGTGTCCACCCACCGAGAAGAAATCGTCGTCGACACCGACGGATTGAATGCCGAGCGTATCGGTCCAGGCGTCGGCGATCTGACGTTCGAGCGGCGTGCTCGGTGGCGCGCTCTCGCGCTTGGACGTAGCGTCGGACGCCGAGGGAGCCGGTAGCGCCCGTCGATCGATCTTTCCATTCGCCGTGAGCGGGAATGCATCGAGTCGAACGAACGTGGAGGGCACCATGTAGTCGGGCAACACGCCGCGGAGCGAATCGCGCAATGCATCAGGCGTCAACGCCGCATTGAGCAACGGTGTCACATACGCAACGAGCGTCGGATCGGCGGACGCCGTTTCAACGCGTCCGATCACGACCGCATCGGCAACACCCGGTGCTCCGCGGAGCGCAACTTCGATTTCGCCGAGCTCGATGCGGAAGCCGCGAATCTTGATCTGTTGGTCGACACGACCGAGATACTCGAGCGTGCCGGCAGTGGTGCGTCGAACGAGATCGCCTGTGCGATACATGCGCGCGCTGGCGAGCAGCGAGAACGGATCGCGGATGAATCGCTCGGACGTGAGGTCTTCGCGGTTGAGGTAGCCGATAGCCACACCAGCACCGCCGATGTAGAGCTCTCCAGCCACGCCGCGCGGCACTGGCTCGAGACGCGAATCGAGCACCATGAGCGTGGTGTTCGAAATCGGATCACCGAGCACGACATCGGACGGCGTGCGCACGCGCGCCACGGATGACCAGATGGTCGTTTCGGTGGGGCCGTACATGTTCCACAGCGATTCGCCGCGCGGAATGAGTGCCGCCGCGAGTTCCTGCGTCCATGCTTCGCCGCCACACAGCATGCGCACGGAACGCGAGCCACTCCAACCGCCTTCGATAAGTAGGCGCCATGTTGCGGGCGTCGCCTGAAGCATGACGACGCCATTGTCTGCCTGAACTGCAGCGGCAGTGCTCTGAAGAAGTGTTGCCAACGCGACGCCGTCTGTGGCAACCGCTCGGCTCGCAATCACAACCCGCGCTCCGACAATGAGTGGCAACCAGAGCTCGAGACCAGCGATGTCGAACGAAAGCGTCGTCACGGCGACGACGGCGTCCTTCGATGACAGACCCGGCCGCGCACGCATGCTCGTGAGAAAATTCACCACGGCGCGATGAGGAATCATCACGCCCTTCGGCTTTCCAGTCGAGCCAGAGGTGTGCAGCACGTACATCAAGTCGTGGCGCGACGTCTTCACGTCAGGACGCACTTCGGAACGCGCCGCAATGGCCTTCCACTCGTCGTCGATGTTCAACACGCGCGCGTCTGCGAGCGGAATGCGGTCGCGCGTCGCAGACGTCATCAGCGCGACGGAGAGATTCGCATCCTGCGCAATGAACGACAATCGCTCCGACGGATAGTCCGGATCGAGCGGTACGTAGTGCGCGCCCACCTTGAGTGTGGCAAGCAGCGCAACCAGCATGTCGACCGTACGTGGCAGACAGATGCCGACGGCGCTGCCTGGCGACACGCCTCGCGCAATCAGGTGATGCGCCAGCTTGTTCGCGCGCGAATCGAGTTCGCGATAGGTCAGCGTGGTTGACGCATCTGAAGCCGCGATGGCATTCGGCGTCGCAGCGCACTGCGCTTCCACGAGCGCATGCACCGCGACGGGCGACACATCGGCTGGATCACCGCGGCCGAGTGCCAGAAGCGCGCTCCGTTCATTCGCGTCGACGAGCGACAGCGCCGACAACCGCACGCCGGGATCGGCCGTGACAGATTCGAGCAGCACGATGTAGTGGTCGAGCAGTCGCGAGATGGTCGCGTCGTCAAACAGGTCCGTGCGATACTCGGCCAGCAGGCTCAGACCTTCGTCCTGCTCTGCCGCACCAATCGTCAGCTCGACCTTACTCCAGCCGGGCTCCACTTCCATGGACTCGACAACGCATCCATCGAGCTCGAGGCGCGGTGGTGTGCCATCAACCAGGGAGAACAGCGTCTGAAGCAACGGCGATGTAGTGTTGCCGCGACCGATTTCCGAGGCGAGCCGCTCGAATGGAAGTTGTTGATGATCGAACGCCTCCAGCGACGCCTTGCGCACGCGATCCACCAGCTCAGCGAACGACGGATCGCCCTCGCACGAAATGCGAAGCACGAGTGTGTTGGCGAACAGACCAACAATGCCTTGCAGCTCTGTACGAGCACGTCCCGCAACGGGTGAGCCGACGAGGATGTCGTCCTGATGCGTGTATCGATGCAGCAGTGCGGCGTACGCGGCCAGCAGCACCATGAACCGCGATGCATTGTGTGCGCGCGCCAACTCGCTGAGGTTCTCACGTAGGCTCGTGGGCACGCGACGCAGCATGCGCGCACCGGCAAACGTCGGCGCTGCGGTTGCGCGAGGCCGATCCGTTGGGAGATCGAGCAGCGACGGTACGCCGGCGAGCGTGGTCCGCCAGTACGCGAGATCTGCCGCCATCGCTTCGCGACCAATATCGCCTCGCTGCCATGCCGACCAATCCACATAGCTGAATGGAACCGGCTCGAATGTCGGCGGTGCGCCCTGCTTGCGGCTCGCATAGGCGGCACCGAGGTCGCGCAGCGTGATGGTGCGCGACCAACCATCCGACGCAATGTGGTGCACAACGAACTGGAACACCTGCGCGCCAGAACCGACATCAACGACTACTGCACGCAACAGTTGATCTTTTTCGAGATCGAACGAGCGTCGCGCATGCCCGCGAAGAAGTGCACGAAGCGCGTCGTCGTCCTTTGCACTGACGCGCTCGACCTTTACCGGCAGCGCTGCCGCAACGCTCTGGCGCGGTTCAACGCTGCGCGAGTCGATGCGCGTACGCAGTAGCTGGTGCTGTTCGACCAGATCAGTGAGTGCGCCTTCGAGCGCAGTCACATCAAGCGCACCGCTTACACGAAACGCTCGCGGAACGTTGTACGCCGCGAGTCCCGGATGGGCGCGTTCGAGCAACCACAGGAACTCCTGCGCGAACGACAATGCGGTCGGTACCGTTGCATCGACGTGCGGAATGTCATCGCTTGCCACTGAATCAGTGACCGTCGTGCGCGCGCGCAATGTGCGCTCGAGCAGCGCACGCCGCTCGGGCGACAACTTCGCGAACCGTGCCGCGATCTCGTCCTGACTCAGCTCATTCGCCATCAGTGCTTCTCCGGCTCTGCGGCATCACCAAGCAGGCGCGCCACTTCCTCGTCCGACATGTTCTCGATCTCAGCCAATGCCGCGGCCATGGCTTGCTCGGCGCGCTTCTGCTCGAGCTCCGTGTCGACAATAGCTGCGATCTCTTCCACCGTTGGCGTATCGAACAACGCGCGCAACGCGAGACGAACACCGAGTTGCTTGCTGATGCGACCCAACACACGGATTGCAAGCAACGAGTGACCGCCCAGCTCGAGAAAACTTTCGGTGACGCTGATGCGATCCTTCTTGAGCACATCGGCCCAGATGGATGCAATCACTTCCTCAGTTGTCGTGCGCGGTCCGATAAATCGATCGGCGTCCGCCGGACCACCATCCAACGGCGGTAGTGCAGCACGATCGAGCTTGCCGTTCTTGTTGAGCGGAAGCTCTTCGAGTAGCACCACCGTTTGCGGCACCATGTAGTCAGGCAGCTGCGCAGCGAGCGCATCTTGCAACGCCTGCGGCGTGGCACGGTCCGCGTGGGCTACCGCGTAACCGGCCTGCTTGGGCACGACGTACGCAACGAGTCGTGGCGCAACGTCAGGCGCTTCCCTCAACAGCACGGCGCACTGTGCAACGCCCGGATGCGCGCGCAGCACGTGCTCGATTTCACCGAGCTCCACGCGATAGCCGCGCACCTTGACCTGATCATCCACTCGGCCCAGGAACTCGATTGCGCCGCTCGACAGCCAGCGCACACGATCACCCGTCCGGTAGACGCGAGCGTTCTTCGCACCGCTCCACCGATCCGCAACGAACCGCTCGGCGGTGAGATCATCGCGCCCGATGTAACCGCGCGTGACACCTGCTCCGCCGATGAACAACTCGCCTGGTACGCCGATGGGCGAGAGCTGTCCATGTGCATCGAGAACGTACGCGGACGTATTCGCCAGCGGCACGCCAATCGGTACGGTCGCCGATGCACGTGTCGTATCCGCCTTCACCTCATAGGTGCAAACACCGACGGTTGTCTCCGTTGGCCCGTAGTGATTGAGCACACGGCCCGCACCGGCGCGCGCCAGTTCGAGCGCGAGATCCCACGGAAGCGCTTCCCCGCCCAGCACGATCCACTTTGCGGGAAGTTTCGCAATGGAGGCAGCGACATTGCCAACAAGCGCACGCAGGTGATTTGGCGTGATCTTGAGGACGTCGATCGCGTTAACCGACGTATAAAGGGCGAATTGCGTGGGGTCACTCGACACCGCAGCCGGCACCACGTGCAGCGTTCCGCCCGATGCGAGAGCGGGGAAGATCGCCGTATGACCGAGATCGGCGCCGAGTGTTGAGACTGTGGCAAAGTGCCAGTGGTCGCGACCGTTGAGGTCGAGCGCGAATCGCAGCGCGATGGCGCGTGTGTAGTGCGTGAGATTCGCGTGCGTGACCGCAACGCCCTTTGGTACGCCAGTGGAACCGGACGTGAAGAGGACGTATGCCGTGGAGTCTGCGCTGATTTCTGCCGCCGGATTCGCTGCGGAACTGCCATCTGCAGTCAGATCCTCGAGCAGGAGCACGTCAGCGCTGTCACCGAATAGGTGCCGATGCGCCGCATTCGTGATGACGACGGACGCTCCGCTCTCCTGCATCTGCACCTTGAGTCGCGATGCAGGCAGATCAGGCAACAGAGGCACAAATGCGCCGCCTGCCTTCAACACACCGAGCAGTGCCGAGATCATTGCAACCGTACGGTCGAGGCAGACACCAACCGTTGTGCCCTGCTTCACCCCGCGCTCGATGAGCGCATGCGCAATGTTGTTGGCCTGCGCATTGAGCTCGGCGTAGGTGCACACGCCATCCTCGCCTTGCGCTGCGGCGCGATCGGGAGTCATCGCCGCATGCGACTCGAACATCGCAGCAATCGACGTGAACGCGCCCTCGTCGACCGCTGTGCTGTTCCACTCGACCAGCAGCTGATTGCGCTCTGGCTCGGAGAGAATCGGCAGTTCGCTGATCTTGATGGACGGATCGCGTACCACCGCTTCGAGCAGCGCGCGCAGATGCCCGAGCATGCGCTCGATGCGGTCGCCGTCGAACAAGGCGGTGCGGAATGCCAGACGGAGACGCAGCCCATCGGGCACGTCGGCAAAGAGCAACGTGAGGTCGAACTTGGTCGTGGAAACACCGACGTCCATCGATTCGAGCGTCGCGCCTTCGAGGCGAAGCACCGCCGGAATGGTGTCCTCCATCGTCAGCACGCACTGGAAGAGCGGCGCATGCGTGAGCTGTTCGCCTTGCTGGAGCTCGCCGACCAGTCGCTCGAACGGAATGTCCTGATGCTCGTAGGCATCCAGGCTCGTGTTCACCACGCGCTCGAGGAGGTTCGCAAACGTTGGATCGCCGGCGAACGAGTTGCGCATCACCAGCGCGCCCGCGAAGTAGCCGATCAAGCCGTGCGTGTCTTCAGCGTCGCGACCAGCGGTTGGCGAACCAGTGATGATGTCATCCTGGCCACTGTATCGATGCAGAATTGTCTGATATGCAGCGAGCAACACCATGTACAGCGTGGCGCCCTGTTCCTGGCTCAGCTTGCGGATGCTATCGACGAGCGACTTCGGCAGCACGATCTCGCGAACGTCACCATCGAACGTGTGGCCGGTTGGACGCGCGCGATCGGTGGGCAGATCGAGCACAGCGCGCGGACCGGCCAGCTTCTCGCGCCAGTATGCGAGGTGCTCGTGAACTTCGGCGCTGTCCTCTGCGCCGCGTTCGCGACGTGCGTGATCGGCGAATTGGCGCGACAACGGCGCAAGTGTCGACGCACGCTGCGTTGAGAACGCGCTGTACAACTCACTCAGTTCATCGAACGTGATGCTCTTCGACCAACCATCCGATACGATGTGGTGCGTGAGGAAGAACACCACGTGTTCGTCGTCCGCGAGTTTGTACAGCGCCGCCCGCAGCATCACATCCTTCGACAGATCGAAGTGATACGTCGCACGCTCTGCGAGCGCGCGGGCCAGTGCGGCCTCTCGCTCGTTTCCCGGGAGTGCACTCAGATCCACCTGCTCGAACGGCACTGACGCCTTAGCGATCACCCGCTGCGTAGAGTGATCGCCATCAGCCTCGTATACACTGCGCAGCACGTCATGACGCTCGACCAACGCATCGAACGCCTTCTGAAGTGCAGCGACGGCCAGCTTGCCGCGAATGCGAAATGCACGCGGCACGTTGTACGCGATCAGCCCTGGTGTCGCCTGGTCGAGCTGATGAAACAGCTGCTGTCCGAACGAGAGTGGAGCCGTGGTGCTCATACTGTGGCCTCGTCGGTAAGAATCGGCGCGAGGCTCGCCACTGTGGGATGCTCGAACAATGCTCTGAGTGTGAGTCTGCGCCCGAACGTTTTCGCAATGCGGCCAAGTAACCGAATGGCCAGCAGCGAATGTCCGCCCAGTGCGAAGAAGTTGTCGTGAATCCCGATGTCGTCTTTCTTGAGGACTTCAGCCCACAGCGCCGCGAGCTTCTGCTCGCCCTCAGTGCGCGGCGCCGTGTCGCCAACGGCCTCGTCATGCCGCTCCGGCGCAGGCAACGCAGCGCGGTCCACCTTTCCGTTCGCATTCAGCGGCAATGCATCATGACGCACCCATGCCGACGGAATCATGTAGTCGGGCAATTCCGCTGCGAGATGCGCGACGAGCGCCGTGTCATCGATCGGTGTTGAGCTGTTGATCACGACATGCGCGACGAGCGCATCGTCATGCAACGCAACCGCTGCCTGACGCACCGACTGATTGCGAATGAGCACACTCTCAATCTCTCCGAGCTCCACGCGATGTCCGCGCACTTTTACCTGCTGGTCGAGACGGCCCTGAAACTCGAGATCGCCCGTGGGCAGGCGACGCACACGATCGCCCGTACGATAGAGGCGCTCGCCGCGCACAGTGGTGAACCGCTCGCGCGTGAGGTCGTCGCGATTGAGGTATCCCTTCGCGACACCTGCTCCACCAATCCATAGCTCGCCTGGAACTCCAACCGACACCAACTCCTGCCGCGGATCGAGCACGTGCGTCGTCACATTCGGCAATGGCTGGCCAATTGGTACACTGCCCGGCAACCACGTCGCGAC
>JBBQHJ010000128.1:0-11972 GCA_038323865.1 Gemmatimonadales bacterium | reverse complement strand
AAGCAGCATCGCAATGCGATCGGCGTCGATCGGCATGCCGAGTACACGCGCGACGCGCGAGGTGCGCACGACGAGTGGCGAGCGCAGCACATCGCCGGCATAGAGATCAACTGGTGGAGCGTCCACCGATCCGCCCGCAACGGACATGATGATCGAGGCGACACGCTCGAGCGCAACCGGCGCGAGCGATGCATCAACACCGCGTTCGAACCGGTAGCTCGCGTCGGTCGACAGGCCAGCGCCGCGCCGAGTGCGTCGTGTGGCGGGCGCATCGAACGTCGCGACTTCGACGAAAAGGTTCGTCGTCTCCTCAGTGACTTCCGTGTCGCGTCCGCCCATGACGCCGGCGAGCGCAATCGGATTGATGCTATCGGCAATCACGGTCATTGCGCTCGTCAACGTTCGCTCTGTGCCATCGAGCGTGACGAGCTTCTCGCCATCCTTCGCGCTGCGAACGACGATGGTTTTCTCCGGCATCTTTGGCTCCGGATCGACCTTGTCGATGTCGAACGCATGAATCGGCTGACCGAGTTCGTGCAACACGTAGTTGGTGGCGTCGACGATGTTGTTGATCGAACGGGAGCCAACTGCCTTCAATCGCTCCACCAGCCATTCGGGGCTTGGGCCAACCTTCACGCCGCGGATGACGACGCCCATGTAGCGCGATGCCAGCCGCGCGTCCTCCAGATGCAACACGATTCCACCGGCATTCCCCGCTCGGCGAAAACGCCGCGGCTTGGGCACCGCGAGGTGCTCCGCTCCAACGACCGGAAGTGCGAGCGCATTGCCGCTGATCGCCGCAACTTCGCGCGCCAATCCGAGATGTGAGAGCAAGTCCGGGCGATTCGGCAGCACGTCCACGACGAGCTGCATGTCGCCAACACTCACGGCATTGAGGAACGGCGTGCCTGGCGCGACGTCAACGTCGAGCTCGAGAATCCCGTTGTGCTCATCGCCCAGCAAGAGCTCGCGCGCTGAACAGAGCATTCCGTTCGACGTCTGCCCGCGAATCTTGCGCTTCTCGATCTTGAGTCCGCCTGGCAACACCGTGCCGGTACGAGCGAACGGATACATCTTGCCCGCGGTGACGTTGGGCGCGCCGCAGACGACATCGAGCAGCTGTCCGCTGCCGTCATCCACCGTAGTGATGTGAAGATGGTCGGAATCGGGATGCGCTGCCTCTTCGACCACGCGAGCAACGACGATCGGCGCGAGGTCATCGCGCAACGCAATTACGTCCTCGACGGTCGCCGTGTGCGCCGTGAGAAGATCGCGCAGCTCATGTGCAGAGTGCGGCTCCGAGAGAAAGGCATTCAGCCAGGCGACGGATGCGTTCATTCCGCCACCTGCTCGAGGAAGCGAACGTCTGAGTCGTAGAGCAAGCGAATATCCGGTAGGCCGTAGCGTTGCATTGCGATGCGGCCCGGGCCCATTCCGAAGGCCCAGCCGGTATAGCGCTCACTGTCCACGCCCGCTGCTTCGAGCACGGCGGGATGCACCATTCCTGACCCGAGAATTTCCATCCAGCCGGTGCCCTTGCACGCGGAGCAACCGACGCCGCCGCACAAACGGCATTCGACGTCCATCTCCGCTGACGGCTCCGTGAATGGGAAGAAGCTCGGGCGAAAGCGCGTGCGTGCCGCGCCGAAGAAGCGTTGCGCGAACGTATTCAGCGTCGCCTTGAGGTCGACGAAGGAAACGCCTTCGTCAATGCAGAGGCCTTCGATCTGCGCGAATGCCGGCGCGTGCGATGCGTCGAATGGATCGCGACGGAAGACTGTGCCCGGCGCAAGAATGCGAATGGGCGGTGCGTAGCTCTGCAACGTGCGGATCTGCACCGGTGACGTATGTGTGCGCAGAAGTGCATCGTCGCCGAGGTAGAGAGTGTCGTGCAGATCCATGGCCGGGTGATCCGGCGGGAAGTTCAGCGCGCCGAAGTTGTACCACTCCGATTCACTCTCCGGGCCGAGAGCCACGGTGAAGCCAAGCTCACGAAAAATGCCGACGATCTCGTCGATGACCACGGTGACGGGATGCTTCCCTCCGCGCCAGCGACGACGCGCCGGCATCGTGAGGTCGAGCTTTGGTCCACGCGACGTTTGACGCGACAGAACTTCGCGGCGCGCGTCGAGCGCCTCCGTGAGGTGGGTCTTGATCTCGTTGAATTTGCGGCCTGCATCGCGCTTGGCCTCGTTCGGGAGCCGTCCTAGTCCCTTCTGGAAGACGAGCAGCTTGCCGCGCTTGTCGCCGAGGTACTCGATGCGTGCTTCTTCGAGTGCATCGAGCGATTCGGCGGCGGCGAATGCGGCGAGACCAGTGGAAACGGTCTCGTCAGCGGCCTTCATGTATTCGTCGAGCGTTGGCTGATCTGGGAGCATAGAGACATTCTAACAGTGGGAAATGCAGAATCCTCGACTTCGCTCGGAATGACACAAGAACGGCGGCGCAACCAGAAGGTCGCGCCGCCGTTCATGAAGCCTGCGAGGAACTACTTAGGCAGCATTCAAGGCAGCGCGCGCCGCTTCGGCGATCGCTGCAAACGCCTCGGGCTCTCGTACGGCGAGATCGGCCAGAATTTTCCGGTCGACTTCGATGCCCGCGAGCTTGAGGCCGTTCATGAACACGGAGTAGCTCATGTCGTGCTGGTGCGCGGCCGCGTTGATGCGGACGACCCAGAGGCGACGGAAATCGCGCTTCTTATTCTTGCGATCGCGATAGGCGTACTTCCACGCGCGCTCGACGGTTTCCTTTGCGGGACGCCAGAGCTTTGACCGAGCGCCGAAGGCGCCCTTTGCGTGCTTGAGGATCTGCTTTTTCCGCTTGAGGCGCGGAACGTTCGATACGGCGCGTGGCATAGTCGGCTCCTATATCAGCTGGCGAGAAGCAGGCGCTTGATGCGCTTCTGCTCACCGTTGGTCGCGATCAGTCCAGCCTTGCGGAGATTGCGCTTCCGCTTGGAGGTCTTCTTCGTAAGGATGTGACTCTTGAAGGCCTTGAAGCGCTTCACCTTTCCCGAGCCGGTCGTCTTGAAGCGCTTCTGGGCGCCCTTGTGCGTCTTCATCTTAGGCATTGCACGCTCTCGTTATTTGGGCGTGAGAATCATCGTCATGGATTTTCCTTCGAGCCGACCTGCGCTCTCGATCTTCGCAATATCGGCCAAACTGCTCGACACCCGGTCCAGAACCAACTGACCGAGCTCGGGGTGTGCGACCTGCCGACCACGGAACATCATGGTCACCTTCACCTTGTTCTTCTCCTCGAGGAACCGTCGCGCGTGCCGCGTCTTGGTGTCGAAGTCATGGTCATCGATTCCAGGACGGTATTTCACTTCCTTGAGCTCGATGACGTGCTGTTTCTTCTTCGCGACCCTGGCCTGCTTGGCCATCTCGAACTTGTACTTCCCGTAGTCCATGATGCGGACGACCGGGGGACGCGCGGTGGCGGCGACCTCCACCAGGTCCAGACCAGCTTCCTCCGCCATGCGGAGTGCTGCGTCGACGTCGAGAATTCCAAGCTGGGATCCGTCCGCGCCAATGACGCGAACTGGACTGATGCGGATCATGCGATTGACCCGCACGCGCTTTGTGGTGTCCTGAATAAGCGTATACCCCAATGAGAGAGAACAAAAAAGCGGACCTCGTGAGTACAGAGGTCCGCAATGACACACGCCGCCTTCAAGTGCCGGGCGGATGTATTAGTTCGAACTCCTGTAGCACACCCCGCGTCACCGCGAGGGCCAGAGGGTGGAATTCCCACGAGGGGAATTCACTTAGCTAGTTGTCAGGGCGAAAGTTAGCCTCACCCTACCGCAAGTCAAGTCAAGAGCCCGTCAGGGCATTTCATAGCCTTTCCACAGCCTTCTGCGTGCGCCGGAGTCCGCTTGCGCCTGCACCGGAACTCAGCGAGACAGCCGCCGCGAAAGGAATCAGCGCTCGATGTCGCAGACCCATCCATTTTTCTCCCGCCGCAAACGGCCAAACGCGTTCGCGGAATCGTGCTCGAACATCAGCAACCAATTGTCGTGGGCAGCCTCATCCCACACGATTCGCTTGGTCTCCAACGTCACCAGCGGCTCGACATCGTAGCCCATGATCCACGGCAGCGGAACGTGCGAGCTCGTAGGCGAAAGATCGGCAATGAAGAACAGCCGGTCGTTCTCCGACGTGACGAGGATGCCCTGATGATGCGGCGTATGTCCTGGCGTACGTCGCAACTCGATTCCCGGAAGTACCTCGCCATCGCGATCCATCAACTCCACGAGCCCCGCTGCGTGCAGTGGATCGTAGTTGGTGCCGAAATAACTCGCCGATGTCCGCTCGTTGGTGTGATGCGCCCAATCCCACTCGCCGCGACGGATGATATGGCGCGCGTTGGGAAATGAGACGACAGGTTCGCCGCCTTCGCCGCGCTGCGTATTACCGCCGGCGTGATCGAAGTGCAGGTGCGAGTTGATGACGAGCGTGACATCTGCCGGCGAGAATCCTACTTCAGCGAGTGCACTCTCCAATTGCGTCGCGGCGCCATCCGTCATCGGTGCGTTCTCGACGCCGTAGAGATCGACGAACTTTTCCGACTCCTTGTTGCCGATGCCCGTGTCGACGAGCACGAGCGCGTCAGGATGCTCAATCAGCAAGCAGCGCATGCCAAGTGGAATGCGATTGCGCTCATCCGCGGGAATGCGCCGCTCCCAGAGTGGCTTGGGCACCACGCCGAACATTGCGCCGCCATCGAGTTGCAGCAAACCCGCTTGCAAGGCGTGCACGCGCAGCGAGCCAACCGTGCGCGTCTGAGTGAGTGGAAGAAGGGGCATGTCGCTACGCCGTGGTGTCTTTGTCGACGGGCCTTGGCATGCCCGACAGTCTGCGTCGGCC
The DNA here is from genome assembly GCA_038323865.1 of Gemmatimonadales bacterium. GTDB lineage: Bacteria > Gemmatimonadota > Gemmatimonadetes > Gemmatimonadales > Gemmatimonadaceae > AG11. Next base: position 7,101 of record JBBQHJ010000128.1, on the reverse strand, counting down.
ACGACGGCGCCCGAGACGCGGCGTATTGGCAATGTACGTCTCGAGCTGCGACCACTTGTCACAACCGTGTGCGCGCGCGTCACGAAGCATTGCAATCAGGCACAGCGCTGTCGCGATGGCATCGCCGCCTGCGCGATGACGCCGTCCTTCCGGTATCTCAACGTTGTAATGGCCCGCCACCCAGTCGAGCGAGCGCGAACGAAGTTGCGGCAGAAAACGCCGCGCCATTCGAACCGTGCAAAGCCTGCGACCGGTGAGCTCGCGTCCTGTTGCGCGGCGCACTTCGCTGTTCACGAAGCGCCAGTCGAAGTTCGCGTTGTGCGCGACGAAGATGCTGCCTTCGAGCGCACGAAGCACGTCTTCGGCAATGCCTCGAAAGGGCGCCTTGTCGCGCACCATTGGCCAGGAGATGTGCGTGAGCTGCGAAATGAACGGTGGAATGGGACGCTCTGGATTCACGAGCGTTTCGTACACGTCGATGATCTTGCCCCCGCGCACGGTGGCCACCGCGATTTCGGTAATCCGATCACCATTCTCCGAACGACCGCCGGTTGTCTCTACGTCAACAACTGCAAATGACAACTCGCTGAGCAGCGGCTCATCGGCATAGGACGTCCCCCACACGCGCGGCGCCGCCTCACCGACCTGCCAACCGCCATCGCCGGTACGCGAGAACCGTGGATGTTCGCGCAGCAACGTGAGCGCGAGATGCTCAGCGATATCGGCCGGGAGCGCCGACAACTGACATACGCTCGACACCAGCTGCTGTGACGACGCTGGCCCCGCTTTCAGAAAATCAGCGGCACGCTCAATGAGGAGCGACGACGTTGCACGCGTGGCAACTGCGGCCGGAGCGCCACGCTCGAGCCGAGTGCCGGACATTGGATCTACGTGTTCCATCAGAGTTCGTCTCGATGCACCGGAAGCGTCATGCAGCGCGGACCGCCACCACCACGAACGAGCTCCGAGCCCTCGAACGTGATGACCGCGCGATCGGCGTCGGCGATGCGAATGTCGCCGGTCAGGTAATTCACACCCGGCACGATCTGAAAACCAGCGCGTTCCATTTCACGCAGTGTCGCAATGTTGCGCGCATACGAGAGCACGAGGCCGGGACGCAACGCGACGAAGTTACAACCCGACGCCCATTGCTCTCGCTCCTGCACCGGACGTCGCTCGCCGCCGGCGAAGATCGGCGTCATGGGCATGCCGCAATCCTTGAGCGCCGTGAAGATGTCGGCCTTCTCAGTCAGTGTCGTCTCGCCCTTCCGCCAGTGCAGCACGCTCAGGCGTTCGGGCCCGCGAAAGTGCGGGGGAAACACGACGCACAAATCACGATCCACCTGCGTGAAGATCATGTCGAGGTGAATTGCCGTGTCTTCCTTGGGCATGACGACGATGACGATATCCGTCACCTTCGTGTGCGCGAATAGCTGCGACGCGAGGAAGTCGATGGCACCCGGACTGGAGCGCTCGCTGAAGCCGATGACGACGAGATCTTCGCGCAGCGGATGGACGTCGCCGCCCTCGAGGGTGTAGTTCAGCCGGCGTTCCGTTGATCCGTCGAAGACAATGCCTTCGTTGTGCAACAACGGGTGGTAGCTGAAGAGCGCCTTCATGATGAGCTCTTCGGGCCAGCGAACACCATAGCGCATTGAGCCGACGAGCACGTGGCGGCCGACGCACATCGCCGAATCACGCGTGAAAAAGAGATTCGGTAACGGCGGCAACTCATAGCCGCTCTCGTTCAGTGTGCGCGCGAGCGGACCGGGTTGTTCGACGCGCCCTTCGATGAGCATGCGCACAAGCTCGGTCGGTGGCAGCGCCTCGATCTCGCGCGCGAGCGGTTCGCTGGGGACGATGTCCATTGTCTCGCGAACGAGCAGCGCGCGCGTCTCTTCGTTCTCCACCACCTGTGCGAGCAGGTCGCGCACTTCGAGTACCTGACAGAAGCGCTCGAGCACGGCGGTGAAACGGCGATGCTCCTGCCGCGCCAGTTCGGCGTCCGGGAGATCGTCGTAGAGGTAGTCCTCGCGCGTACTCGGCGTGACGCCGAGCAACTCGGCGCCGGGGGTGTGAACGATGACGGTGCGCAGGCGGCCGATTTCTGAACTGACGCTGACAGGCATACCCGAAGATAAGCCGATGGACGGACCAGGTGCGAGGGCCGAGAAGCGACGGGGAAGGATTCCAGTTTCGTGGCGCGGACACAGTTGCTAGTTTGTGAATGAATTCACAAGCCTCGCATCAACCCCTTGAAGCGCATCGCCGACTCCACGGTCCGCCGCCTGTCCATCTACCTCAGGTTCCTCGAGGAGTTTGGCGGGAAAGGCCTCTCGACCGTCTCCAGTGAAGAGCTTGCCCGACGCGGAGGAACCACGTCCGCGCAGGTGCGGAAAGACCTCTCGTTTTTCGGGTCGTTCGGCAAGCGAGGGCTTGGCTATTCCGTGCCTGAGCTATCTGCCTCGCTGCGGGATATCCTCGGGCTGGGAAAGCAGTGGCGCGTGATCATCGTTGGGGCCGGGAAAATCGGTGCGGCGCTCGCTCAGTACCGTGGTTTTCGTCAGCGGGGATTCCTGATCACCGCCGCGTATGACGCGAACCCCGAGAAGATTGGCCGCACGCTCGAAGGCGTCGCGATCCGGGACATGACGCAACTCGAGTCGGACATCGCTGCGGAGCCAGCTGAAATTGCTGTCCTCGCGGTTCCGACGGAGGTCGCGCAAGAGGTGCTCGATCGCGTGGCGCGCGCCGGGATCAAGGCAGTGCTGAACTTTGCGCCCGTACAGCTCCACGCGCCTGCCGATGTCACCGTGAAGACGGTGAACATGGCGATGGAGTTGGAGGGGCTGACGTTTGCGCTAACCAATGCCTGACGGTCGCACGGTCTAACGGCGTAAGAGCGACACGAACTGTTCGGGTGTCAGCGTTTCCGGCCGTGCTTCGGGGTTGATACCGTGCGTCTCTAACAGCGCGTCGGCATGCAAAGCGTCGAGTGAGAACAGCGAGCGCACAACCCGGCGCATCTGCTTGCGTCGCATGCCGAATGCGCCCTGCACTAAGATGCGAAAAGGTCGTTCCTCGTCGGGCGTAATCAGCGGCTCGCTCCTTGGAGTGATGCGAACGACAGCGCTTTCCACCTTGGGCGGTGGAGAAAAGGCGCCGGCGGGAACGCGAAACAACGTCTCCGCTTTCGCAATTGCGCCGACATTCACCGTCAGCGCTCCATACTCCTTGCTTCCCGCCTTCGCACTCAGTCGATCGGCAACCTCGCGCTGCACGAGATACACCGATCGCTCTGCGCGCGGCGGCACGAGCGCGTGAAACAGAATTGGCGTCGTGATGTAGTACGGCACGTTGCCAACGAGCACATACGGCCCCTGAGCGACTTCTCCGAGTGCAACGGAGAGCACGTCGGCTTCGACAATCAAGACATTGTTGCTTCGCGCATACCGATTGCGCAGGATATCGGCGAGCGCACGATCGTATTCGATCGCGATCAGCCGTCCGGCTCGCTCGGCCAACAAGTCCGTGAGCGCCCCACGACCCGGACCGATTTCCAGCACCGTCTCGGTGCCCTTCAGGTCCAGCGCACCAGCGATGCGCGCAAGAATGCGCTTATCGGTGAGAAAGTGTTGACCGAGGCTCTTCCGTGTCGGTGGGAAGCCGCGCCGGTCCGACCGGGGCGCGTCGGGTGTCATCAAGCGCTCTTGAGGACGACGAGTGTGAGATCATCGCGACGCGGAACGTCGCCGGTGTAGTCGTCGAGCAGGGCGAACACCCGACCGGCAATCTGCAACGGAGCCTCGTCGCGATGCTGTACAACGCAATCGAGCACGGGTTGTTCGTCGAGCCGCTTGCCGTCATGGTTGCGCGCGTCGGTAATGCCGTCGGTGAAGAGCAACAGCGTGTCGCCGCGCTCATCCCAATCGAGTGAGCTGCTCGCGCCAGGATCGTCCACCATTCCGAGTGGTGGTGCGCTCGCAGTCAGTCGTTCGACGGTGCCATCGCGACGCACCACGAACGCGTGCGGATGCCCCATGTTCGCATAGCGCAACCGACCACGTCCATGGTCGACCACGGCATAGAAGGCGCTCACGAACATTTCCGTTGTCGTCAGCTCCTCTCGCACGCTGTTGTTGAGACGAAGCAGCATCTCGGCCGGATCATCCGTACCCTGCGCGTGAATGGCCGATGCGCTCATGGTGAGCGCCATGATCAGGGCGGCCTGATACCCGTGCCCGGAGACGTCGCCGATCATCACGCCCGTTCTTCCGCGCGGCAAGCGATAGAGATTGTAGAAATCTCCACCGACGTCTTCTGCGGGAATCACTCGCGCAGCGACGCGTGCCTCGGGCGCGACGTGCGTCGCATCGGGCAACAACTTCATTTGAAGGTCGTGCGCGAGCTGCATCTCCTGCTGCAGACGCTGCTGATCGAGGGTAAGGCGCACGAGCCGAGCGTTCTGGATGGCCGCACCGATCTGGCTCGCGATTGCCGTGACGAGCTTCTGGTCGCCGGCAGTGAACGCCTGCCCCGAGCGGCGATCGGACAGGTTCACAACGCCAAGCGGTTGGCTGCCGTCCTGACCCGTCCAGAGAATTGGGACGGTGAGCATGGCTCCCTTGCGATATGCTGCCTCCGCGTCGCACTCCATTTCGCCCGCATCCACAATGACGGAGTGCAGTGTGCGAAAGACATGTGCGCTGACGCTGCATTGATCGTCGAGTGCAATTGGCGCAGTGCCAATCCCTTCCCCACCAATGCGCGCGATGACCTGGAGTGTCCCGCTTCCACCTTCGTGGATCAAGATTGATGCGCGATGCGCGCCGACGGTCTCGCTGACTTCGCGGAGAATTGTCGCGGCGCCTTCTTCCAGCGAAACAGTGCGGCCGAGAATCTCGCTGATGGAATAGAGAAGATTGATTTCCTCGTATCGTTCGGCGAGTTCGTTGGCGGCATGCTCGACTTCGAGCGACGTCTGCAGATACTGCCTGACAACGGGTCGCAGAAAATGGAGATAGCGATCGACTTCGGCGCGCTCGATGGCGCATGGCCCAAGCACAATCCACGCGGGTCGGAGTCCCGTAAGCGGAACAACCACCATGCGTCCTCGCTCGGTGGCTTCGTCGACTTCGGAGGATGTGAGCCACGTTTCTGGTGGCGGTTCAGCACTGGACGTGCCGGCGACAAATCGGAGCGGAGCCGCGGCGGCGCCTTCGCGACGCCAGACCGCCGCGTGGCAGGCCGTGGCCTCGTGGAATGCCACGAGGACCTCGTCGAGCTCACTCACGCGCGACTCAATGTCAATCGAACAACGTTGCCGCTGTGCAGATCCGGTTCGGCATCGAACCGCTGCACGTCGTCCATGAGCTTCTTCATGAGAAAAATTCCGCGACCATCCTCGCGATCGAGATTCTCGATCGCGGTGGCGTCGCGGGACTCGGCATCGAGGTCGAACGGAACGCCTTGGTCAACGATCTCCACGATCAATCGGCTTGTGTCGACGTCAGCGCGCAGGTGCACGCGTTTCTCGGGGCTCTCGTGATTTCCGCGAAGGATGGCGTTCGACAACGCTTCACTCAACGCGACAGGAACGTTCAGCGCGAGATGATGCGAGTTGTACGACAGTTCAGCACACGAGAGCCGAACAAGGTCGACCACGCTCTCGATGTACGCGACATCACTGGGGATGTCCACGTTCAGCGAAACGCGCAGCCCGGCGTCAGGTGTAGTGGGCTCGGCCATGTACCCAGTGGGAGTCGGACGCGCTGCGCGGCTCGCGATGCGAGCCGCGCGTGAGGTCAAGAACTGAAGTGCGGATTCCTCGACTTCGCTCGGAGGGACACCGAACTCGCTCGGAAGGACACTAGAAGCTGGCGAGCGCGCGGTCGCGGGTATCGGAGATCTGGAACAGCGTGTCGAGCTTGGTGAGCTCGAACAACGTGCGCAGATCGTCATTCAGGTTGGCCAGGCGAAGCTCTCCGCCCTGTTCGCGAATTTTCTTGGAGAGCGACACCAGCACACCAAGACCGGAGCTATCGATGTAGCCGGTCCGTGCGAAGTCGATGAGGAACTTCTTTTCGCCACGTTCGAGCTCGTCGAGCACTTTCTGCTTGAGCTCCTGGCGGTTGCCTACGATGAGTTGGCCTTCGACATCTACCACGACGATTTCACCCTGCTTCTTAATCGAGAAGCTCATGTCTGTCTCCTGACGGAACCCGTTCGGTCGAGTCGGCTGCCGTTAGCCCACTTGAAGGGAAGTAATTGCAGCCACATTGAAGATGTCCTCAGCGCTTGCTCCGCGCGAGAGATCGTTGCACGGCCGTTTCATGCCTTGCAGAATGGGACCGATCGCCTGCGCTGCGGCGAGCCGCTGGACCAGCTTGTACGCGATGTTGCCGGCATCCAGGTCCGGAAAGACGAGGACGTTGGCCTGACCGCCAACGGTGCTCTCTGGCGCCTTTCGTGCCGCGACGGCGTGGATCAAGGCGGCATCACCTTGCAATTCTCCGTCCACAACGAGCTCGGGCGCAGCTTGACGCACAATCTCTACTGCGTCGCGCACGCGCGCGATGCTTCCCCGGTCGCCTCCACTCCCCTTCGTGCTGTAGGAAAGAAAGGCAATGCGCGGCATGTCGCCAACAATGCGAACCCGATCGCGCGCAGCGGCAATAGCGATATCCGCCAGCTGCCTCGCATCGGGCCGAGGGACGACCGCACAGTCTGTAAACGTGAGTACCTCGCCCGACGGGGAGCGAAACGCCGGCACGTCCATGTAGAACGCACTCGACACCGTGCGAATCCCTTCGCCCGGACCAACCAGCCAGATCGCAGCGCGCAGCACCTCGGCCGTGGTGTGCACGGCACCGGCCACACAGCCGTCCACGGTGCCGCGCCGCACAAGCGAGTCGGCCAGGAACAACGGCTTCGCAGCAAGCGCTTCGGCCTGCACCTCGGTCATGCCCTTGGCACCGCGAACCGCGAGCAGGTCCGCCACAACATCGGCGCGGAGTGTGGGATCGGTGGCATCAATGAACTCGATGCCGTCGATGGCGTCCGTCTGATTGCCAACGAGCACCGGCTCCACGATGCCGTCGG